>CAZMHU010000013.1:0-45029 GCA_964566175.1 uncultured Eubacteriales bacterium | reverse complement strand
CGAATCTGTTTTTGTTGATGTCCCCGATTACAATGTAGACGAAGATTAGTCTCTTAATTTGATTTTAAAAACATAATGGGCAAAACAAACCCTCTGTCAGTGATTACGGCAGAGGGTTTGTTGTACGGTTAATCAAATAACACCAAAAAAATCCCGCTTTGCGGGCGCAAAAATTATCATATTCCCCTTGACAAACGGCGGATATACTGTTATAATCACAGCAAGGTTAGCAGTCGCTAACTTTATTTGCGACCTTTCGCTTTTGGAAGGTCGCATTATTTGCTCCGAAAGTTAGCAGTTGCTAACTTTCTTTTGTGGAAAGGTTTTTATGTCGGAAGAACAGATAGTAAAACATTGCTCGCCCACGCTTGCGGGAATGAAAACCGGCAGTCTTTTTAACTGCGCCTATAAAACCCGCGAAGAAATGTGTAAAGCAGTACGTCTTCGGAATCACACCCTATCCGACGAGGAATACGCGTGTTGCCGCTTCGCTACAACGGCACAAATGCGCTTATATATTTTTTCGTCCGTCTAGGATCTGCTTTGACCTTAATGACGAAACCGCCGTCCGCATTCCGAGCGACTGCGGCTATTCCACAGAAAATACCGATTATTGCGTTGCGCGACTTGCCAGACGTTTGAACGAACAAAACGACTTTCCGCACGAAATCGGTCTGTTTTTGGGATATCCACCCGAAGACGTTCTCGGTTTTATCGAAAACAGAGCGGGCAGTTGTAAATATATCGGCTGTTGGAAGGTATACGGTGATGTTGACTCTGCCGTTAAGACCTTTGCAAAATATAAAAAATGTACCGATGTTTACCGAAAAAAACTTGCCGACGCGATATAAAACAGTTTGCAATACTCCTTTACCATACATACAACAGAAAACCCGTGCGGCGTCATGCCGTACGGGTTTTCTGTTTTTATCTTTCCATATGTTTTTTAAGTGCGTTAAAGGTTTCTTCGCTTATCACGTGCTCAATACGGCAGGCGTCCTCTGCGGCTGTTTTTTCATCGACGCCGATACCCGTCAGTGCGCGGGTGAGAATTGTATGACGTTCGAAAATTTTCACCGCAATCTCACGTCCCTCTTCTGTGAGGGTGAGATATCCGTCATCATCAACCGCAATATATCCACCGTTTTTCAAAAGTCCCACGGCACGGCTGACACTGGGTTTGGAAAAACCCATGTGCCGACAGACATCTATTGAACGCACGGTATTGCTTTTTTGGGTCAAAACATATATGGTTTCAAGATACATCTCGCCCGATTCTTGCAAGTGCATAAAAATCCTCCTATCGGAAATATATTCAAAACAACTAATCGTGTAAATGCAATGTCAAAGAAGAGCGGTGCATATGAACACTCATTACAACGCCTATACCGATATAAAGACAAAGCAACGAAGTTCCGCCCGCACTGAAAAACGGAAGCGTTACACCGATTACCGGAAGTACCGACAAACACATTCCGAGATTTATCACAATCTGTGCGGCAAGCATTGAAAACACGCCTACACATATATAAAATCCGAGTTTATCGTTTGTGGATTTTCCCACGTGCAAAATCCGCAGGCAGATAGCAAAAAGCAGCAACACAACGGCAATACAACCGAGAATTCCGAGTTCCTCACCTATACAGGTGAAAATAAAATCGTTATATCCCTCGGGTATGCCGTTTTTAACCTGTGTGAGCGAACCGTTGAAAAGTCCCTGCCCGAATAGACCGCCGTTTGCAAGCGCAATACGTCCGCGCCACTGTTGCCAACCCGCACCGAGCAAGTCACCCTCGATATCGAACATAGAAGCAATTCTACTGCGTTGGTCATCATTCATAACAAGAAAATAGGTAAGCGGAACAGCAACTACGACAGCCGCAAGCGCGGCTATCCAATAGTGAAGTTTGAGCCCTGCCGCAAACATCATACCGAGGAACATTATAAAGAACACCAGCGCAGTTCCGTCATCACCCTGAAGATGAATAAGTCCAACGGGAATCATACCATGCATACAAAGAAGTATAACATTTTTAAAACGGTTTATCTCCTTTTGCACACGCGACAAGTGCAGACCGAAGGTTATACAAAAAGTAATCTTCAAAAGTTCCGACGGTTGGAAAGAAAATCCCGCTATTCTGAGCCAAGCCTTATCGTCGGTCTCACCGGGGGCGTAACCTATAAAAAAGGTCAACACGACGAGTCCGACCGTAAACACCGCCATTGCCGGCCACCAACGCGAAAAACGCCGATAATCGAAACCGGAAATTACAATAACAAGCACAACGCCGAAAGCCATTGCGAAAACCTGCATTAAAAACTGGCGAAGACTGCCGGTATAGTGCGTAGCCGAAAGCACGGCGATACAACCGTAACTTGATGCCGCTATGCACAGCAAAAGCAACAGTTTATCGCACTCACGGAGATAATCGGCGATTTTGGATATTATCCGTCCCACTGCGATACAGTCCTTTCTTTATATATCCGTGTGATTATTATACAAGAAAATAAAAATAACTTCAAGTAATACTTTATTATTCCGAAATTTTGTGTTATACTGTATAAAATGCGTAAAAACGACGGAGGCTGAGAGTATGGAATACATTTCAAAAAGTGCGCCTGACACACGTGCCTTCGCCGCATCTTTGGCTAAAAAACTCTCTGCCGGTACGGTTGTTGCCTTTTGCGGTGATTTGGGAGCGGGGAAAACCTGTTTCACGACCGGACTGTGCGAGGGGCTCGGCTTTTCGGGTGAAGTTTCCTCGCCCACATTTGCCATAGTCAATATTTACGAGGGCGGGCTTATTCCTATTTATCATTTTGATATGTACCGCATTTTGGGGTGGGAAGACTTGGAAACGACGGGATATTTTGAATATCTTGACCGTGCCGACGGAATAACGGTTATTGAGTGGAGCGAAAATATTTTTGCCGCCCTGCCCGAAGACACCGTTTTTGTTAATATTGAAAAACTCGGCGAAAACGAAAGAAAAATCACTTTAAGCGGGGGTGCTTTTGCTTGAAAATTATGGCTTTCGAATGTTCGGCAACCGCCGCATCCTGCTGTATATACGAGGACGGAAAAATTCTGGGTCAGTCATACAGCAATGTGTTTTTGACACACTCACAAACGCTTATGCCAATGGCGGAGCACACACTTTCGGCTGTACGGCTCAGCATAGACGATATTGATTGTTTTGCCGTCGCCAACGGGCCGGGGTCTTTTACCGGAATACGTATAGGAATAAGCGCCGTAAAGGGGCTTGCCACCGCCAAAAACAAGCCTTGCATTCCGGTATCCACGCTTGAAGCGATGGCTCACGGTACGGCGTTTTCAAACGGCATAATCTGTCCTGTTATGGATGCACGATGCGGACAGGTTTACAACGCTCTGTTTGAGAGCGGTGAAAAACCGACACGCCTTTGTCCCGATAGGGCGATTTCCGCAGAGGATTTGAGTGCGGAAATTTCAAAATTGCAAAAGCCTGTTTTGCTGACAGGTGACGGCGCGGATATGTTTTTTTCAAAATATGCACCGCAGAGTGCTGTGCTTGCACCGCCGCATCTGCGTTTTCAAAGCGCAGTTGGCGTTGCACTGGCGGCAGAGGGCAAAGAAAGTGTTTCAGCCGAAGAATTGTTACCGTTTTACCTGCGGCTACCGCAGGCAGAACGTGAACTAAAAAAAAGAAACGGGGTTATAGAATGATTGCTATCGGATGCGACCACGGTGGGTTTGAACTCAAAGGTACAATAATGGCTCACCTGAAGGAAAGAGAAATTGAATTTTGCGATTGCGGGTCTTTTGACGGAAACGCCGTTGATTATCCCGATATCGCAAAAAAGGTTTGTGAAAAGGTTTTGGACGGCACAGCCGAAAAGGGCATTTTGATATGCGGAACGGGTATCGGAATGAGCATTGCCGCCAACAAGCACAAGGGTATTCGTGCGGCTGTATGCTCGGAGCATTTTTCCGCAAAATATACCCGCCTTCACAACAATACGAACGTTCTCTGTCTCGGCGCGAGGGTAATAGGATCGGGCATTGCAACCGAACTTACCGATTTGTTCTTAGACACGACGTTTGAGGGCGGACGCCATCAGACACGTGTTGATAAAATTACCGCAATAGAAAACAACAATTAACGGAGGAATATAAAAATGGAAAACCAAGTTTTTGTAATGGATCATCCGCTTATTCAGCACAAACTTTCTATTCTTCGCGATAAGAAAACCGGCTCTAAACAGTTCCGCGAACTTGTCAGCGAGATTGCAATGCTTATGTGCTACGAATCGACAAGGGATCTCCCCTTGACCGATATTGAGATCGAAACACCGATGACCAAAATGACCGCTAAGGCGCTCCGCGGAAGAAAGTTGGCTTTCGTGCCCATTCTCCGTGCCGGACTCGGAATGGTTGACGGCGTTTTAAGTCTTATTCCCGCCGCAAAGGTCGGTCACATCGGTATGTATCGTGACCCCGAAACACACGAGCCCGTTGATTACTACTGCAAACTGCCGAGCGATTTGGACAAGCGCGACGTTTTCGTACTCGACCCGATGCTCGCAACCGGCGGTTCGGCTATTGATGCCGTTGCAAAGGTAAAACAGTTCAAGCCCCGCAGCATTAAGTTTATGTGTCTTATTGCCGCTCCCGAGGGACTCAAAGCATTTACCGACGCACATCCCGACGTTCCCGTATACTGCGCGGGTCTTGACGACCATCTTGACGACCACTGCTACATAGTTCCCGGTCTCGGCGACGCAGGCGACCGCATTTTCGGCACAAAATAATCGGAGGTTTTTTATGAAAGGTTTTATCAGCGTTATAGGAAAAGATAAGGTAGGTATTCTTGCCGCCGTTTCCGCAAAGTGTGCGGAATACAACGTGAACATTGCCGATGTTTCGCAAACCGTTATGTCGGATATGTTCACTATGATAATGATGATTGACATAAGCGATATTTCCGTAAACTTCGGTGATTTCGCTTCACTTATGAAGGATTTCGGTACAGAAATTGGAATGGACATACGTGTTATGCACGAGGATATTTTCAATTCGATGCACAGGATTTAGGTGACAGAATGATAAATACCAACGATATTCTCGAAACCATTCATATGATCTCGGAGGAGCATCTTGACATACGCACCGTAACTATGGGAATTTCCCTGCTTGACTGTGCCGACAGTGATATTGATGTTTCCTGTGAAAAAGTTTATAACAAAATAACCCGTTGTGCCGAAAAACTCGTCCCCGTTTGCGAGGAAATAGAGCGCGAATACGGTATTCCGATTATCAACAAGCGAATTTCCGTAACGCCTATCGCACTGGTTGCGGCGGCTTGCAAGGACGGCGACCTTGTTAAATACGCGCACGCACTTGAGAGAGCGGCAAATGCCACCGGCGTAAACTTTATCGGCGGTTATTCGGCACTTGTTCAAAAAGGCTTTTCCGCGGGTGACAGAGAACTTATTGAGAGTATTCCACGCGCACTCTCGGAAACCGAGCATATCTGTGCATCGGTAAATGTCGGCTCTACCAAGGCAGGTATAAATTTGGACGCCGTCGAACTTATGGGTCGCATTGTAAAAGAAGCGGCGGTTCTCACGGCAGACCGCAACTGTATCGGCCCCGCAAAACTTGTTGTGCTTTGCAATGCGCCCGATGACAACCCTTTTATGGCAGGTGCTTTCCACGGCGTCGGTGAACCCGACTGTGTTATAAACGTCGGTGTTTCGGGCCCCGGCGTGGTTCGCGCAGCAATACAGAAGAGCAACGGTCTCAACATAACCGAAATTGCCGACCTTATAAAGCGTACCGCTTTCAAAATCACACGTATGGGTCAACTTGTCGGAACGGAAGCATCAAAACGTCTCGGCGTTCCTTTCGGCATTGTAGATCTCTCGCTCGCACCGACACCCGCAGTAGGCGACTCGGTTGCCCATATCCTCGAAGAGATTGGTCTTGAGCAATGCGGAGCGCACGGAACAACGGCAACGCTTGCAATGCTTAACGACTCGGTTAAAAAGGGTGGCGTTATGGCGTCTTCCAAAATCGGCGGACTTTCGGGCGCGTTTATTCCCGTTACCGAAGATGCCGGTATGATTGATGCCGCAACAAGCGGTAACCTGATTATCGAAAAACTCGAGGCTATGACAGCGGTTTGCTCCGTAGGCCTTGATATGATAAACATTCCGGGTGACACACCACCCGAGGTTATTTCCGCAATAATCGCCGATGAAGCGGCAATAGGTATGGTAAACTCCAAAACCACAGCGGTACGAGTAATACCCGCTATCGGCAAAACGGTCGGAGAGTCGCTTTCATTCGGTGGACTTTTGGGAGAAGGCCCGGTTATGCGTGTTAACACAAGTTCACCCGCAAAATTCATTCACCGCGGCGGACAAATCCCCGCTCCGATGCAGAGTCTTAAAAACTGATATACTACAAAAAAAGGAAACCTTTAGCGGGTTTCCTCTTTTTTGTTCTGTTTTGAATTTTCAACCGTCCTTTAGTTCTTTCACGCTGTGCATTTCCTTTACAGGCGTTTCGATATAATCAAAAAGTTTTTCAAGGCTGTCGGTCGTGAAATAAAGTTCTTTACAACTTTCGCGTATAAAATTTTTATCCATTGCGCGTTCCATAGCAAAAAGAATTTCGCCATAATAATTTTTTACATTATAAATCGCAATGGGCTTGTTGTGACGGCAAAGTTGTTTTAGTGTCAAAATTTCGAAAAATTCTTCATACGTGCCTATCCCGCCCGGAACGACGATAAAAGCATCGGCGTTTTCTTCCATAATCTGCTTGCGCTGACGCATTGTTTCGGGCATTACGAGTTTGTCACATACGTCACAGATTTTCTCAACGCTTTCATCGCTGAAAAACTTCGGTATAACACCAAAAATATGTCCGCCCGCCGAGCGCACACCTCTCGCCGCCGCACCCATAAGACCATTTCCGCCTCCGCCGAAGACGAGAGAATGTCCCCTCGCGACCATTTCTCTTCCCATTTTCTCAACGGCAACAATATACTCACTGTCAATCGTCGGCGATGCCGCACCGTAAACACAAATTCTCATAATACTACTCCCTTTTGAAGTCATTGTTTATATTGTGACACCTTTTATATAATATTAAAAGTTAAATTTTTTATTCGCTTATTCGGTAATGTCCCGTAATTTCATTCTGTCTTGAGGGAAGATAATCCTGTTCGTATGCCGACTGGAATGGGCTTCCGTGATGAACAACATACGGCACACCGTCCTTATTTCGCCTGTCGGACACTATTCCTATGTGATTTTTGAAAATTACGATATCGCCGCCCTGCCGTTCCTCAATTTTTTCAATATCGGTCGTCAGCGAAACGGCGGTATGCGAAAAATAGACTTCCAAACTCCTTACACGCCGAAAATCAATGTTTATATCCGGCTTTTCGATATTATAGTCCTGCGGATTTTTCAAAATATCTTCGTTGACCGACTGCATAAGGTCATAACCCGCATTCAGCAGGGCGTTTGCCACAACATCGGTGCATACGCCGTATTCGTCAGTTGAATATCCCGTATTATAGTATATGCTTTTATACTTGGGTTTCTTTTCACTCACATAGGCGAGCGCACCCTTTAAAACATCAGTCAAATCGTCAATTCCGTCACCGTCCGCATCGACAGTGCTGACAGTTCGGGGAATGTTTCCGCTGTATTTATCGTTCTTGCGAACGGCAGAAGTATTTTGATAACGGCAAAGCACAAACAACGACGCAAAAACCACCACCGCACACAAAACAACGCCCGCTATACGTTTACCATTTTTCATTGTGTTTCATCTCCGTTTTTTCGTCCTAATCGGTATATTCCGATTTTAAACCAAAAAACGTGCCTTGGCAATACTCTTTTCCGCATTTTTATAAAACCTTAAAATATCTTGCCGTGCTTTTTAAAGATTTTTTCAAACTTGCATTTGGATTGTAAATATGATATACTGGTTTTAATATATGTTAAGGGGGATGACATATGAAATGCCCGTTTTGCGGTTTTGAAGAAAGCCGTGTTATTGATTCACGCCCGACAGACGAGGGTGAACGCATACGCAGACGCCGCGAATGCTTGCAATGCCAAAAACGTTTTACTACATATGAGATTATCGAAAATCTTCCCGTTATTGTAATCAAAAAAGACCACTCGCGCGAGGTATTCAGCCGCGACAAACTTTTAAATGGTCTTATGCGTGCGTGTGAAAAACGTCCCGTTTCGATTGATATGCTCGAACGTGTTATTGACGATATCGAAAGCACTCTTCAAAATTCACTCGACCGCGAGGTTACTTCGGAGCACATCGGCGAACTTGTTATGGACAAACTCAAAGATGTTGACGAGGTTGCTTATGTCCGTTTTGCCTCGGTTTACCGACAGTTTAAAGACATTAACACCTTTATGGCGGAACTCAGCAAACTGTTACAGAATTAGTTTTTGATTATATTCGGCGGTATTTTTACAAATACCGCCTTATTTTTGTAAGTTTATATTGTAATTTGAGGAAAAATCTGCAATAATATAATTTGAGGTGGTATTTTTGAACGATAACGAAAAAATGGCGGAACTGCTTCTGCCCGAAATAGACAAAACACCGGAATATTACGAGGAACTTTATCCCCCGCGCACTCTTGCCGAGGGTGGACGTGTTACGCGTATTGCTCCGAGTCCCACAGGATATTTACATCTCGGAACGCTCTTTACCGCGCTCGTTAACCGCATTTCGGTCAACGGAAACGGCGTTTTCTTCACACGCATTGAAGACACCGACAAAAAGCGTGAGGTTGAGGGCGGTATTGCCGATATTATAGACGGACTCAACTACTTCGGAATTAAAATTGACGAAGGCTTTGTTTCCGGCACAGAAGAAAAGGGCGAATACGGCCCGTATAAACAGAGTATGCGTGCCGATATTTACAAAGCGTATGTTAAACAACTTATAAAACAGGGTCTCGCATACCCCTGTTTCTGCACCGAGGAAGAACTTTCCGAAACTCGTGAGCGCCAAAATGCCGAAAAGGTTCGCACCGGTTACCACGGAAAATGGGCACGCCACCGCGACATAACCTTTGAAGAAGCGGGCGTGCTTATAGGCGAGGGCAAGCCGTTTGTAATACGTCTTCGCTCTTCGGGAAACGAAGAAAAGCGCATTGCATTTGATGACGGCATCAAGGGTAAAATCGAAATGCCCGAAAATGACGAAGATTTTGTTTTACTTAAATCGGACGGCATTCCGACATATCACTTCGCACACGCCGTTGATGACCATCTTATGCGTACGACCCACGTTATACGCGGTGACGAATGGATATCCTCCGTCCCGAAACATTTGGAACTTTTCCGTGTGCTCGGATTTAAACCACCGAAATATGCACACGTATCGCCTATTATGAAAACCGAAAACGGAGCAAAGCGCAAAATTTCAAAGCGCAAAGACCCCGAAGCGGCGGTGCATTATTTCATTGAACAGGGTTATGACTGCAACAGTGTTATTGAATATCTTATGACGATAGCCTCATCCGACTTTGAGGACTGGCGCCGTGCAAACCCGAATGTCGACCGCGACGCTTTCAAGTTTAACCTTAAAAAGATGAGCGTTTCGGGCGCACTGTTCGACGGCGATAAACTTTTGGACGTCAGCAAGCGTGTTGTAAGCCAGATGTCATCCGAAACCGTAACCGAAAAACTTCTCGCTTGGGCGGAGGAATTCGACAACGAACTTTATTCGCTTTTACAGCATGACACCGATTACACAAAGCGCATTTTCGCGATAGACCGTGACTGTGCAAAGCCGCGTAAAGACATTGCAAAATGGAGCGATGCCAAAGACTATTGCTCATACTTTTTCGACGAACTTTACACTCCGTCATATGATATGCCGGAAAATCTTTCTTCGTCGGACGCTGCCGCTGTTTTGCGTGCATACGCAGACGCCTACAAACCGACCGACGATAAAAACGAATGGTTTACACAGATTAAAGATATTTGTCCCGCACTCGGTTTTGCTGCCGACACAAAGGAATACAAGGCAAATCCCGACGCATACAAGGGCAACCCCGGCGATGCCAGCACCGTTATACGCATTGCAATAACAGGACGACGCAACACGCCCGACCTTTGCAGTATTATGAACGTGCTCGGATATGAGCGTTGCATAGAAAGGCTCAAAGCAGCCGCCGAACATTTAGAAGGGCAGGAAAAATAAAATGGAAGAAATTTTAAAGGAAGAATCAACCCCCTCCAATTTTATATTCGATGCAGTCGATAAAGACCTCAGCGAGGGTGTATACAACAAGGTTCAAACCCGCTTTCCGCCCGAACCGAACGGCTATCTTCATATAGGTCACGCAAAGGCAATTTGCATAGACTTCGGTACAGCCGAAAAATACGGCGGAAAATGTAATCTCCGTTTGGATGACACCAACCCCACAAAGGAAGATGTTGAGTATGTTGATGCCATTAAAGAGGATATCGAGTGGCTCGGTTTTAAGTGGGATAATGTTTTCTACGCTTCGGATTATTTTGATTATATATATGAATGTGCGCTGAAACTTATCGACAAGGGTCTCGCCTATGTTGACGAACTTTCCGCCGATGAAATACGCGAATATCGCGGCACGCTCACCGAGGCAGGCAAAGAAAGCCCCTATCGCAACCGCCCCATTGAGGAAACCCGTTCGCTTTTCAAGCGTATGACCGACGGCGAATTTGAAAACGGCAGTCTTGTTCTGCGCGCAAAAATCGATATGGCATCGCCTAATATGAATATGCGTGACCCCGTTATATACCGCGTTATGAAGGCACACCACCACCGCACCGGCGATAAATGGTGTGTATATCCGATGTACGATTTCGCACATCCCCTCTCCGACGCGCGTGAGGGAGTCACACATTCGCTCTGCTCACTCGAATTTGAAAATCACCGTCCGCTTTATAATTGGTTCTTGCAGGCACTGGATATTGAGATGCCGCCGAGACAAATAGAATTTGCGAGAATGAACCTTAATTATACCCTCACAAGCAAGCGCAAATGCTTAAAACTTGTGACCGATAAACTTGTCAGCGGTTGGGACGACCCGAGAATGGCAACACTGTGCGGTATGCGCCGCAGAGGTTACCCCGCCGAGGCAATACGCACATTTGTTGACAAAATCGGCGTTTCAAAGGCAAACAGCGTTATCGACTATGCCCTGCTCGAGTCCTGCGTTCGCGATTATCTTAACGAAAACGCCGACAGAGCAATGGCTGTACTGCGCCCGCTTAAAGTTATTATCGACAACTATCCCACCGACAAGACAGAGGTTATTGAGGTTGATATTAACCCCGGCAAGCCGGAACTCGGAAAAAGAAAAATCGAATTTTCAAAAGAGGTATATATCGAACAGGACGACTTTATGCTCGACCCGCCGGGAAAATATTTCCGTCTGTGCCCGCAGAGAGAAGTTCGCTTAAAAGGCGCATACTACATTAAATATGCCTCGCACGATACCGACGAAAACGGCAATATAACCGCAGTTCACTGCATCTACGATCCCGAGAGTTACGGCGGTGAAACACCCGACGGCAGAAAGGTAAAAGGCACTCTGCACTGGGTTTCCTGCCACAACGCCGTCAGTGCTACCGTTCGCCTTTACGACCGCCTGTTTAACGTTTCAAATCCGTCGGATGAGGAAGGCGTTTCCAGTTTTGCCGACAACTTAAATCCCGATTCGCTCACCGTTTTAAACGGCTGTATGCTTGAGGCGGATTTCAAAAACGCAAAAGCGGGAGACCGATTCCAATTTATGCGTCAGGGATATTTCTGCATTGACAAAGACTCTACCCCCGACAATATCATCGTCAACCGCACCGTTGCACTTAAAGATTCCTTTAAAGCGAGGTAAATTCAGATGAAAATCGCCGAAATTCACAAGTGTATTGACTGGAGTTTTCCGTTTATGTCGGCGGAAGTTTTTGATAATGTCGGTCTGCTTATAGGCAGTATGGAACAGGAAGTCAGCCGTGCAGTTGTCGCACTTGACTGCACAAAAGAAACTGTTTCCTTTGCCAAAGAACTGGGTGCGGAACTTATCATAACTCATCATCCGGTTATATTCGACCCGATAAAGTGTGTAGACGCCGACAGCGTTGTTTATGAATGTATAAAAAACGGCATTGCCGTACTGTCGGCGCACACAAACCTTGATACCGGCAAAAACGGTATTAACGACACCCTTTGCGACATTCTCGGCATAAAGGACAAGTGCGGGCTTTATATCGACGGATATCTTATCCGCACGGGAACACTTGACAACCCCCACACCGCAAAGGAACTTGCCACGCTGTGCAAGAAAAATCTTTCTGCCAATGTGCGCTATACCGACGGCAAAAAAACAATAACACGTGTTGCGGTTTGCTCGGGAAGCGGTGGCAGTATGCTTGACGATGTTATGAAGACCGATGTTGATGCTTATATAACCGCTGATGTTAAACATTCACAGTTTATCGCGGCGGCTAACAACAACTTTACACTGCTTGATTGCGGACATTTTGAAACCGAGGATATTATTGTTTCTCCGCTTTGCAAAATGCTGTCGGAGCAGTTGAGTGATGTTACATTTACCGAATATCACGGCGGCGAAATTTTAAAGGCATAAAACACTTGAAAAATTTCACAAAAGATGTTATCATATGTCATACGATAAATAAAACTAAATGCTATGATGGAGAAAAGTAGTAAAGCGGCGGCGCCGAGAGAGGGTTTGCCATAGGCTGAAAGCGACCTGCGTTTATTCTTTACGAAGTTCCCTCCGGAGCATCGGGACTGAATTTTCAGTAGGTTTCGACGCATCGACAGCGTTAACGGTCGACAGAGTGTTTGCTCATTGTTGGCAAAAATGCGGGTGGTACCGCGGAGTTTGTATTTTTACGGCTTCGTCCCTTTTCGGGACGAGGCTTATTTTTTTGGAGGTAGATTATGAGAGAAAAGTTAGACAGCATAAAAGCAAAAGCACTCAGCGAGATTGAAAAAATCGGCGCACTGAGTGAAATTGAAGACCTGCGTGTTAAATATTTGGGTAAAAAGGGCGAGGTATCGGCTATACTCAAACAACTCGGCGGTTTGTCCGCCGAGGAGCGTCCTGTAATCGGTCAACTCGCAAATGAGGTTCGAGCCAAAATAGAAACTGCTATAACCGAGGCTAAAGGACGTTTGGAGCAGGTTGCTTTGAACGCAAAACTCGAAAGCGAAAGCATTGATGTTACAATGCCCGGAAAATCGGGAAAAATAGGCGGTTTACACCCCATTAACACCGTTCTTAACGATATGATTGATATTTTCCAATCAATGGGATTTGACGTTGTTGACGGTCCCGAGGTTGAAACAGACTATTATAACTTTGAGGCACTTAACGTTCCCGCAGACCACCCCGCAAGAGATATGCAGGATACATTTTATCTTAACGACGGACTTTTGCTCCGCACACAGACCTCTGCCGCTCAAATTCGCACAATGAAGACACGCAAACCGCCGATTCGTATCGTCTGCCCCGGACGTGTTTTCCGTGCCGATGAAGTTGACGCGACGCACTCCCCTGTTTTCCACCAAATGGAAGGACTTGTTGTTGACAAGGGCATAACTATGTGCGACTTAAAGGGCGTTCTCGAACAGTTTGCACACGAAATCTATGGACCCGAAACAAAGGTTAAATTCCGTCCGTCATTCTTCCCGTTCACCGAACCGAGCGTTGAAGTTGACGTTACCTGTTCCGAATGCGGCAGCAAGGGTTGCCGTGTTTGCAAGGGCTCGGGCTGGATTGAAATTTTGGGGGCCGGTATGGTACACCCCAACGTTCTTCGTGCCTGCGGCATAGACCCCGAAGAATACTCAGGATTTGCATTCGGTATCGGTCTTGACCGTCTCACAACAACACGTCATAAAATAAGCGATATACGTCTCCTGTTTGAAAACGATTTGCGTTTTCTTGAGCAGTTTTAAGGGAGGAAAAGCACTATGAAAATTTCACTTAACCAACTTAAAAACTATGTTGATATTTCCGTTCCGGTAGAGGAACTTTGCGACCGTATGGTTATGGCGGGATTTGAGGTTGAAGAAATCGTCGACCTTTCCGAAAGTATGAAAAACGTTGTTGTCGGAAAAATCGAAAGTATCACTCCCCACCCCAACTCAGATCATCTTCAAATTTGTATGGTAAATGTCGGCACCGAGACACAGCAGATTGTCACAGGAGCACAGAACGTTTTCGAGGGTGCATATGTCCCTGCCGCTCTGCACGACTCGTATTTGCCTAACGGCGCGCACATCAAAAAGGGTAAACTCCGCGGCGTTGAGTCGGTCGGTATGCTCTGCTCGGGCGAAGAACTTTGCCTTAAAGACTGCGATTACCCCGGTGCCGAAGTCAACGGAATTATGATAATGGACGATAAATATCCCGCCGGCACGGATATGCGCGAAGTGCTTGATTTGTTCGATTATGTTATCGACTTTAAAATTACCGCAAACCGTCCCGACTGCAACTGCATTATCGGCGTTGCAAAGGAGATAAGCGTTGTGCTGGGTGTTCCCTACCGCGCTCCTTCAACCGAATATAAAACCGTCGGCGACGATATTAACAACTATATTAAAGTCGATGTTGAGAACTATGAACTTTGCCCACGCTATATGGGACGTTTTGTTAAAAATCTTCACATTAAAGAGTCACCGCGTTGGCTTAAACATTGCCTTACTGCGTCCGGTATGCGCCCAATAAATAATATCGTCGATATTACAAACTTTGTAATGCTCGAAACCGGTCAGCCGATGCACGCCTTTAACTATGACTGTCTTGACGGAAAACATATCATCGTCAGAAATGCCAAAAAGGGTGAAACCATTACAACACTCGACGGCAAGCCCTATCAACTCACCGAGGATATGCTTGTCATAGCCGACGGAAACAAACCCTCTTGCCTTGCCGGAATTATGGGTGGACTTGAGAGCGAAATCGAAAACGATACAAAAAATCTTTTCCTCGAGTCCGCAAAGTTTAAGCGCGACAACGTACGCCGCACAGGAAGAAAACTCGGCATTCGCACTGAAGCAAGCGGAAGATACGAGCGCGGAACGGATATTACGAATGTTGAATACGCCGCAAACCGTGCCCTCTCGCTTATATATGAACTCGATGCAGGTGATATTGTCGATGGTATACTCGACTGCAACCAAGGTCTGCCGGAAGACAGAATTCTCTCGGTTTCATGTGAGAGCATAAACGCCTTGCTCGGTCTTAAGATCGAAGACGATGTTATGCTTCGCATTCTTTCAAGTCTTGGACTCGAAACAACGCTGAATGACGGCATTTTAACCTGCCGTGTTCCCTCTATCCGCAGTGATATTGAAGGCCGTGCCGACCTTGCGGAAGAAATTATGAGAATATACGGCTATGACCATATTGTTGGAACACCCATAAGAGGTCAGATTATGCGCGGAAAACTCCTGCCGGAGCGCGTTAAGGAAAATGGCATTAAGGCTACTATGACCGCACTCGGCACAAGAGAAATTATGACCTATTCGTTCATAAGCAGTAAAGCCACATCGGCACTCAATTTACCGGAAGACGACGAGCGCAATAATGTCATTACAATTCTCAATCCCTTGGGTGACGAATATTCCACTATGCGCACACAACTCACAACGAGTATGCTCTCGGTACTTTCCACAAACTATAACCGCAAAATTCCCGCTGCACGTTTTTACGAGATAAGCAAGCGTTTTGTTCCGAAATCACTCCCCGTAACCGAACAGCCGCTTGAACTGCCGACTATGTCTATCGGTCTTTACGGTGAAAACGAAGACTTTTTCACACTCAAAGGCATTGTAGAAAAAGTTATGGCGGAACTCGGTGCCGACGTTACCTATGAGCGCAGTGCAGAACCTTATCTCCACCCCGGCAGACAGGCGCGTGCTATGCTCGGTGATACCGCCGTTGCTGTTTTCGGTGAGGTTCACCCCTCTGCTGCCGAAAGTTTTGCCGTTGCACCGCGGACATATATTGCGGAAATCAAACTTGACGTTCTCTATAAAACCGAAAAGCCGAAGAACGTTTACAAGCCGCTTCCAAAATTCCCCGCTGTCAGCCGTGACTTTGCCCTGCTTTGCGATATTGACCTTCCCGCGGGAACTATCGAAAGCACAATACGCTCAGCGGCAGGCAAACTTTGCGAGGATGTACGCCTGTTCGATGTTTACATCGGTTCGCAAATTCCGAAGGGCAAAAAGAGTATTGCCTATACCGCAACACTCCGCTCCAAAGATGCCACACTGACCGATGAACAGATTGAACGAACCTCTGCGAAGATAATCAAAAAACTTGAAGAAATCGGCGCGGAACTGAGAAGATAAAACTTTAATGACGGCTGTATAATGAAACAGCCGTCATTTTTCTTTTATAATGACTTGATTTACCTACCGATAAGATATATAATATTGAAAGTAATACTTTTACCGAAGGGACGTATTTTATGAAAATAACCGATTTGATAAACAAAGCCGAACCTATGCTGTCATTCGAGGTTTTTCCACCCAAAACCGACACTTCGTTCGACACCGTTAAAACCGCAACAGAAGAAATTGCAAAATTGCATCCCGCTTTTATGAGCGTTACATACGGCGCGGGCGGCGGAACGAGCAAATATACTCTCGATATTGCAAAAAATATAAAAAATCTGTATAACGTCCCTACACTCGCACACCTGACTTGTATTTCCTCAACAAAGCAGACCGTGAACGAAAAAATTTCGGAGATTAAGAATTCCGGCATACGCAATGTAATGGCGCTGCGCGGTGATATCCCCGCAAATATGGCAGACGCAGACCGAAGCACTTGGGATTACCGCCACGCCGTCGAACTTATACACGAACTCAAAAAATCCGATGCCGATTTTTGCATCGGCGGTGCTTGCTATCCCGAAATTCACCCCGAAAGCGAAAATCAAAAAGAGGATATTAAACATCTTAAAGAAAAGGTTGACGCGGGTTGCGCATTTTTGACAACACAGATGTTTTTCGACAACAATCTGCTTTATAATTTTCTTTATAAAATACGCGAAGCGGGTATAACCGTTCCCATAATAGCCGGTATTATGCCGATAACCAATGCAAATCAGGTCGCAAGAGCAATAAAACTCTCCGGCTCTTTTATGCCGCAACGCTTTAAGAGTCTTGTTGACCACTTCGGTTCAGACCCCGCCGCAATGAAGCAGGCGGGTATTGCCTACGCCACCGACCAAATAATAGACCTCTACGCCAATGGTATAAACTGTGTTCACGTATATTCAATGAACAAACCCGACGTTGCCGCAAAAATCAAAGAAAATTTGAGTGATATTGTAAAATGAGCGGCATAGTTTTAAGTAAAACATATAACGCACCGCCTTTCTGCGAAAGAGAAATACTGCGTTATGCAGGCGCAAAAACAGCAGACGATGAAACACTGTGGCTTATGCGCGAATGTATAAGCGAGGCAGAAAACTGTATTTCGTACAAGGTCTGTTACCGTTGTTTTCCGCTGAAAATCAAAAACAACATCTGTGACTTCGAAAATTTTTCGTTCACATCGACACAACTCGCAAAAAATCTTGACGGTTGCGAGCGTGCCGCCTTCTTCGCCGCAACGGTAGGTGTCGGTATTGACAGGCTTATTGCAAAATACGGCAGAATTTCTCCTACCAAGGCACTATTCTTTCAGGCGATAGGTGCCGAAAGAATAGAAGCACTGTGTGATACCTTCTGCGCCGACCTTGAAACGGAATTAGGAGTAGGCACACGACCGCGTTTCAGCGCAGGATACGGTGATTTACCGCTCGAAAGCCAAAGGAACATTTTTTCTGTTTTAGACTGCGAACGCAGAATCGGTCTCACCTTGAACGAAAGTATGCTTATGTCGCCGTCAAAGTCAGTCACGGCTATTGTCGGAATAGGCGAAGAAAAAAGCACAAAAACAAACAAATGCAGTCGATGCAATATGAAAGGCTGCACTTTTAGGAGTATTTGAATGAGGTTCAAAGAGTATTTAGAAAATAACATAGTTTATCTTGACGGCGGAATGGGCACACTCTTGCAGGCGAAAGGCTTGCGAGCAGGCGAACATCCCGAACGCTGGAACATAACCCACCCAGATGTTATCACGGAAATTCACAAAGCATATTTCGATGCCGGCAGTAATGTTGTTTGCACCAACACTTTCGGTGCAAACCTGCTTAAATTCGAAAAGGCGGAACTTGAAGAGATTATAAAATCCGCAATAGTCAACGCAAAAAATGCAAAGGCGCAGTCACTGTCGGCACATGAAAAGTTTGTAGCGCTTGATATCGGCCCGAGCGGAAAACTATTAAAACCGCTCGGCGAACTTGACTTTGAGGACGCGGTAAATATTTTTGCCGAAACGGTTAAACTCGGCGTAAAGTACGGTGTTGACCTCATCATAATAGAAACGATGAACGACAGTTACGAGACCAAGGCGGCTCTCCTTGCAGCAAAGGAAAACAGTACATTGCCGATTATTGTTTCCAACGCATACGGCGAGGACGGCAAACTTATGACCGGTGCATCACCCGCGGCAATGACTGCAATGCTCGAAGGTATGGGTACTGACGCTATCGGCGCAAACTGTTCACTCGGTCCGAAGCAACTTATTCCCATTATACGCGAACTGCTTGAAAACGCTTCCGTTCCGGTTATATTAAAGCCAAATGCCGGACTGCCGAGGGCCGAAAACGGAAAAACCGTTTTTGATGTTTCCGCCGACGAATTTGCAAGCGATGTTGCCGCTCTTGTGGCGAAAGGTGTGCGAGTTGTCGGGGGATGTTGCGGTACAACGCCCGAATACATTAAAGCACTACACGATAAAACCTGCTGTGAAAAGCCGCTTCCACTGACAAAGAAAAACAAAACAGTTGTTTCTTCGTTTTCCCACTGTGTAACACTCGAAAACGAACCTGTTTTAATCGGAGAACGCATTAACCCCACAGGCAAGAAGCGTTTTAAACAGGCATTGCTTGAAAACGATATTGATTATATTCTCGGAGAGGGTGTTCGCCAGCAGGAATGCGGCGTTCACATTCTCGATGTCAATGTCGGTATGCCGGATATTGACGAAAAGAAAATGCTCTGCCACTGTGTTTGCGAATTACAGACAGTAACCGACCTACCGTTACAAATCGACACCTCAAACACCGAAGCACTTGCGGCGGCACTTCGCCGATACAACGGAAAGGCTATGATTAACTCCGTAAACGGAAAAGCGGAAAGTATGAAAGAGGTCTTCCCGCTTGTCAAAAAATACGGCGGTGTCGTAGTAGCCTTGACACTAGATGAAAACGGCATTTCCCCGACTGCCGAGGGCAGAGTTTCCGTTGCGAAAAAAATCCTCGCAGAAGCGCAAAAATACGGCATTGACAAAAAGGATATAATTTTCGATACTCTCGCAATGACGGTGAGCGCCGATAAGGACGCCGCAACGGCAACGCTTCAATCGCTCGCTACCATAAAAAATGAACTAGGCTGTCACACATCGCTCGGCGTTTCCAATGTTTCATTCGGACTGCCGCACAGAGATGCCGTAAACGGCGTATTCTTTGCACTCGCGCTTGAAAACGGACTTTCCGCCGCCATTATGAACCCCTTCTCCAACGAGATGATAAAAACCTATTATACCTACCGCTTGCTTAAAGGAATGGATGAAACCTGCTCCGATTATATCGCTGCGGCGGAAAAATTCGCTCTCAGCATATCTTCTGCACCCACCACTGATAAACCCCAAAGCGAAACGGACAGCGACGGTCTCAGTTATGCCATAATTAAGGGTTTTAAAGAAAAAGCGGCAGAATTGACAAAACAACTGCTTAAAGAAAAACAGCCGCTTGATATCGTAAACGGCGAAATAATTCCAGCACTTGATATCGTGGGAAAGCGGTTTGAAGAAAAAACGCTCTACCTACCACAACTCCTTATGAGTGCCGAAGCGGCAAAATTTGCTTTTGATGCCATTAAAAATTCGCTTAAAGACTCGCGAAATTCGGAAAACGGTGCTGTGTTTGTCATTGCCACGGTCAAAGGCGATATACATGATATAGGCAAAAACATTGTAAAACTTTTGCTCCAAAACTACGGCTTTAGGGTAGTTGATTTGGGAAAAGACGTCCCACCTGAAAAAATTGTCGATACCGTTATAGAACTGCACGCACCGCTTGCGGGGCTCAGCGCACTTATGACCACTACCGTGCCCGCTATGGAAGAAACCGTTTCGCTTTTAAAGAAAAAAGCACCATGGTGCAAAACCGTTGTCGGCGGTGCGGTTTTAACGGCGGAATATGCCAATAAAATCGGCGCTGACAAATATGCAAAGGACGCAATGGAAACCGTGCGCTATGCGGAAAAAGTTGTAAGAGGAGAATAGAAAAATGCTGATTTCAACAAGAGGAAGATATGCCCTTAGGGTACTTATTGACCTTGCGGAGCATAACGGCAGAGATTATATTCCGATGAAAGAAATTGCAACTCGTCAGGGAATATCACTAAAATACTTAGAACGTATAATCCCCGTGCTTTCAAAAAACGGATTTATTGAAGGCATACAGGGAAAAGGCGGCGGTTACCGCTTGCTTAGAGAACCGAGCGAATGCAAAATCGGCGATGTTTTGCGACTCACAGAGGGCGGGCTTGCCCCTGTTTCCTGCCTTAAAACCGATGCCGAACCCTGTGCAAAACAGGCAGAGTGCAAAACATTTCCCCTTTGGGATGAATTATACCGCTTGGTCAGTGATTATCTTGACAGCAAAACCCTTGCGGACATAATAAAGCAATAAAAAGAAGAGGTTGTCATAAGACAACCTCTTTTACTATTCATTGGCAATATCGTCAATCTCATAAGGTGTTGTTTGATAAACGTAATAATTCAGCCAGTTTGAAAA
This sequence comes from uncultured Eubacteriales bacterium, assembly GCA_964566175.1. GTDB lineage: Bacteria > Bacillota > Clostridia > Oscillospirales > Acutalibacteraceae > SIG589. Next base: position 24,047 of record CAZMHU010000013.1, on the reverse strand, counting down.
AAGCAAGTTTGCCGAGGAACGCCACGTAACGACCGGCGGATTATCGGGATCGTTTCCGAGATAATAGTTCTGCGGTGGTTCTGGTGAGAGTCCTGCAGCAAGGTCACGCCTGTACTCACGGTCGAGGGTATATGGGTCATATTCCGAATGACCCGTTATAAATACCTGTGTCCCCGGTTCGTTGGTTACGGCGTATACGCCCGCCTCATCCGACGAGGCAATAACCTTTAACTTTTCGTTCTTTTCAATATCCTCACGCAGAATTGTTGTGTTGCGTGAGTGGGGTATCATAAACACATCGTCAAAGCCCCTGAAAAGTTGACTTTTTTTATAATCGACACGGTGAGAAAACACACCCGAAAGTTTTTTGTCGAGCATATGTTTGTTTATTCCGTAATGATAATAAAGTCCCGCCTGTGCGCCCCAACAAATATGCAGCGTGCTGTGGACGTGAGTTTTACTCCATTCCATTATTTCGCAAAGTTCTTCCCAATAATCAACCTCGCAAAAATCCATCTGCTCAACCGGCGCACCTGTGATTATAAAACCGTCGAAAAAACGGTTCTTTATATCCTCAAAATTCACATAAAAAGTTTCAAGGTGCTTTTGTGTCACGTTTTTCGAACGGTATGAACTTGTGTTCATAAGGGTTAAATCAACCTGAAGCGGTGTGTTTCCGAGCAGGCGGCAAAGTTGTGTTTCCGTGTCGATTTTTGTCGGCATCAGATTGAGCACAAGAATTTTGAGCGGACGTATATCCTGCGCGAGTGCGCGGGTTTCGGTCATAACGAAAATGTTTTCGTCGGTCAAAATTTTTGTTGCCGGAAGTTCGTTGGGTATTTTTATAGGCATTTAGACAACTTCCCCGTTAAATATTTTTAAGTGCGTTTTCAATATCGGCTATCAAATCGTCCGCACCCTCGATACCGCAGGAAACACGAACAAGGTTGGGAGATACTCCGGCTGCGGCAAGTTCCGCGTCGGTCATCTGACGGTGGGTCGTGCTTGCGGGGTGCAAACAGCAAGAACGTGCATCTGCAACGTGGGTCTCGATAGCGATGAGTTTGAGTTGACCCATAAACTTTTCCGCGGCTTCTCTTCCGCCCTTTACGCCGAAACTTACAACACCGCAAGTACCATCGGGCATATATTTTTTCGCAACGGCGTTATACTTGTTTCCGTCAAGGTCAGGATAGTTGACCCAAGCAACATTTTCGTTGCTTTCAAGGAACTTTGCAACGGCTCTTGCGTTTTCGCAGTGTTTCTTAACACGAAGATGCAAACTTTCCAAGCCGAGGTTTAAGAGATATGCACTCTGAGGTGACTGTGTGGAACCGAAATCGCGCATAAGTTGTGCGGTTGCCTTTGTTATAAACGCACCGCCGAGTCCAAAGCGTTCGGCGTACACAATACCGTGATAACTGTCGTCCGGTGTGCAAAGTCCCGGATATTTATCGGCGTGAGCAGTCCAATCGAACTTGCCCGAATCGACAATACAACCGCCTACGGCACTGCCGTGACCGTCCATATATTTTGTTGTGGAATGGGTAACGATATCAGCGCCCCACTCAAACGGACGGCAGTTTATGGGTGTTGCAAAGGTGTTGTCTATAATGAGCGGAACTCCGTGTTTGTGTGCCGCATTTGCAAATTTTTCAATATCCAAAACCGAAAGTGAGGGATTTGATATTGTTTCGCCGAAAACAGCCTTTGTGTTCTCTCTGAACGCCGCATCAAGTTCATCCTCTGTTGCATCGGGAGAAACAAAGGTAAAGTCAATTCCCATTTTCTTCATAGTAACGTTAAAGAGATTGAAAGTTCCGCCGTATATTTCGGAACTTGCAACAACGTGGTCACCGCAACCCGCAATGTTAAACACGGCAAAAAGGTTCGCCGCCTGACCCGATGAAGTGAGCATTGCGGCAGTACCGCCCTCAAGCGCACATATCTTAGCCGCAACGGTATCGCAGGTCGGATTTTGCAGGCGTGAATAGAAATATCCCGAAGCCTCCAAATCGAAAAGTTTTGCCATTTCTTCGCCGGTGTCATATTTGAATGTTGTACTTTGTATTATCGGAATTTGTCTCGGGCCGCCGTTTTCGGGTGTGTAGCCGCCTTGAACACATTTTGTTTCTATATTGCTCATAGTCTTCTCTCCAAACGTAATATATAATATAATATTGTATATCCTACATATATCAAAGTCAAGTAAAAATCCCCTCCGACAGAGCATTATCGGAGAGGATTTTTTCAGTGTTTCGCCCTTCTTTGCAAAAGTTTGACAACTTCGACAACAGGTATTACAAGCACGCCTATTGCTATTGCAACAGCATACTCGACAAACGATACGCTCTCAAAACCGAAGGCGTTCGCTATAAAAGGAATTTCGCATACCGCAGTTGTCGCCAAAAAACTGCCTAGCGCCGCAAGGTTGAGTGCTTTATTGGTATTACCCACCGTAAAAAAACTTCCACGCTGTGAGCGCATATTAAAACTATGGAAAATTTCAGCCATACTCATTGTGAGAAAAGCCATCGTCGTGCCGTGAGCACTGTCTTCAAGTGCTATTCTTCCGGTTTCCATAAAATCACCAACGAAGTATGAGAAAAGTGTGAGCAACGCGATAAACATACCCTGATACGCAATATCCGTTCCCATTCCGCCGGCAAATATGCCGTCACTCGCAGAACGCGGGCGCCGATTCATTATGCCCTTTTCAGCTCTCTCCATTCCGAGAGCGAGCGCGGGAAAACAGTCAGTTACGAGGTTTATCCAAAGCAGGTGTACGGGTTCGAGTATTGTGAAACCGAGAAGTGTCGCAAAGAAAATGCACAAAACCTCGCTCATATTTGAGGCAAGCAAAAACTGTATCGCTTTGCGAATATTGTCATATATTCTTCTGCCTTCCTCAACCGCACCGACAATAGTTGCAAAGTTGTCGTCCGCCAACACCATATCGGCAACGTTTTTGGTAACATCGGTTCCCGTTATTCCCATTCCTATGCCTATATCGGCAGATTTTATAGACGGTGCATCATTAACGCCGTCACCGGTCATTGCGGTTACATATCCCGCATCACGCCACGCCTTGACGATGCGTGTTTTGTGTTCCGGCTGTACGCGAGCATAGACCGATATATCCATAAAGCATTCGGCAAACTCATTATCGCTCATAGCCGACAGTTGCGCTCCGGTTATTGCTTTTTTGCCGTCTTCCAAAATCGCGAGTTCTTTTGCAATGGCAACGGCAGTATCAATATGGTCTCCGGTTATCATAATCGGGCGCACTCCCGCAAAGCGGCACTGCTCAATCGCAGACTTAACCTCGAGGCGCACAGGATCTATCATTCCGACAAGACCTACAAAGCAAAGTTTTTCTTCGAGCGTCCCCGCTTCAAAACTTTCGGGGTGAATATCATAACGACGAAATGCCACCGCCAAAACACGCAGTGCATTATCTGCAAAAGCCTTATTTGCCGATAAAATTTCTTTACTTTTTTCCGCAGTCAAAGGCTGAACGGAACCGCCGATTAAAACACTGTCGCAACAAGAAAGAATTTCGTCGGGTGCGCCTTTTGTGTACTGAATAACACCGCTTTTTGACGAGTGAACAGTCGACATCATCTTTCTGTTGCTGTCAAAAGGTGCTTCGCCTATTCTCGGAAACTCCACGGCAAGTTCATATTTTTTTATTCCGAGCCTGTCGGCATACGCCACAAGTGCCGCCTCTGTGGGCTCTCCCGTCACCGCGCCGTCCGTGGAAAGTTCGGCGTCACAACACAGTGCCATAGCGCTTGCAAGAGTTTTTTCGTCATCACCGTAAAATTTTGTTACGGTCATTTTGTTTTGAGTGAGTGTTCCGGTTTTATCCGAACAGATTATCTGTGCACAACCGAGAGTCTCAACGGCGGTGAGCCGTCTTATTATCGCGTTGCGCTTTGACATATTTGTAACGCCTATCGACAGCACAACCGTAACAACGGCGGCAAGTCCTTCGGGAATTGCCGCAACAGCGAGTGATACCGCAACCATAAACGAATGCAATACAGTGTTAAGGGCAAAACCGTAACGCAAAAGTTGTACGCCGAAAATTACAACACATATTCCGAGCACCAAATATGTGAGAATACGCGAGAGTTGAGAAAGTTTTTGTTGCAAGGGCGTTTTTCCCTCTTGTGCGGTATTGAGCGCATCTGCGATTTTTCCCATTTCGGTATTCATTCCGGTCTGCGTAACAACAAAAACACCTCTGCCGTATACGACCGTACTTCCCATATATACCATATTTTTTCGGTCACCGAGCGAAACATCTTCGCCGTCACGCAGATTTATAATATCGATAAATTTATTGACCGGCACACTCTCGCCCGTCAGCGCCGCCTCTTCGATTTTAAGACTTGCGCTTTCCAAAAGGCGTCCGTCAGCGGGGACTGCGTCGCCCGCCTCAAGCAGTACAACATCACCGACAACTAAATCCTCACTCTTTATGTTCACGATTTTACCGTCACGCAGAACACGTGAAAGTGCACCGCTCATTTTTTGCAAAGCCTCAAGTGCACGCTCTGCCTTGTTTTCCTGATAAACTCCGAGTGCCGCATTTACGACAACAACAAACAATATGATAATAACATCGGTAAAACCCTCGTTGCTCCAAATAGAAGTCAGTGCACTCACCGCCGCCGCAAAGAGCAAAATCAAGGTCATCGGGTCTGCCATTTGGGCTAAAAACTGTTTAATTACCGAAGGTTTTGCAGACTCTGTCAGTTTGTTTTTTCCGTCACGTTCGAGCCTTTGTGCCGCGTCTTCCGAAGATAGACCCTCTCTTACCGATGACACCTGTTTAAGTACATCTTTTGTGCTGTCGGAATAAAATTTCATAACACTTCTTTCCTTTCTGCGTTTTTGAGAGTATGGGATAACCTAAAAAGAAAAAGCGAACGAAAACAGGAAAACCCCGTTTTCGTCCGCAAGTCTTATCGTTTAATTCGGTTCCAGGCAAAGCCGGTTGTTGAAGTCGAAACGCTTAACGCCGATTACTCCCTCACAGATTATCTCTTTGTTCATTTTATTCTATTAAAAGCCGATTGTCAAGGTTCTTTACAAAATTTTACACGCGGTATATGGAGCAAGTTCAAGACGTATAAAAAACCCTCTCTCATGACTGCAAACAGGACAAATAGCGGGTGCTTTATCCGATTTTATGATTTTTCCGCAGTTCAAACACATCCACTCACATTCCGAATTAGCCACGAAAAGTTTGCCCTCTTTTATCCACTCGGCAAACTTACGAAAACGCTCGGCGTGTGTTTTTTCAATTTCGGCAATGGAATAAAACAGATTTGCAACATCGGCAAATTCCTCGTTTTTTGCAATATCACCGAAGTTTTTATAAGCATCGTTATATTCTTCAAGTTCGTTGTGCTCCGCCATAAAAAGAAGTTCTTCGACCGAATTAGTTATATTCACAGGGTACGCTCCGTCAACCGTTATATTTTCCCTGCTGACAGCCGACAGTCTGTCATAAAATACTTTGGCGTGTGCCAATTCCTGATTTGCGGTAAAATTGAACACCGCCTCAACAACATAAAGTTTTTGCGCTCTAGCCTGTTCTGCCGCAAAAGTATAACGGTTTCGCGCTTGGCTTTCACCCGCAAAGGCACGCATTAAATTTTCTTTTGTTTTACTTTTTTCAAATCCGACAGACATAAAAAATCCTCCGTTTTCATAATCGCTATGATTATTATTGCAAACGGAGGACTTTTTATTCTCATTTTAATTCAATTCGGCACATAAACATTATATTTCCGTCGGAATCCGTGCCACGCGCCGACAAAACTTTTTCTTCGCGGAGTGTATGTATTTTAAGCAGAGTTCCGCCTTTTACCTCTTTTCGATAATCGATTTGCAAGGTATCGATTTCTTCCCCCTCGCAAAGCGGCATTGCATCAAGCACAAAGTTTGCATATTTCGTGTTGTTGACATGACCGTTGATATCAATTTGCGAAAATGCGGGGCAAACCTCATATTCCGTACCGTCATCGGCAAAATCCTTTATTTTAAAAAGTCTGCCATCGAAACATTTGTCGGTGCGGTAATTATCGAGTTTATATACATCCTCGGTCGGGACGAGTTTGCGTGAAACACTGTCCATCAAAACCCATTCCGATGTTCCCAAAACCGCAGGCTCGTTTTCGCTGTCATAGATTACATATTCTCTGGTAAAACCGACACGCGACGGCGGCAAGGGCCAAGTTTTAACGCCAACACGCGAAAACATTTCCACACACTTTAAAACTTTATACTTTACCCTGACAAGCACCCAAAGAATATTATTTTTACATAAATCTTTATATCCGCAACCGAGTTGTGCGGCGTGCGCTCCCGCAACGTCCTGAAAAAGATCCAAAACGGCGGTAGGGTGCATTCGCTCCATACAGTCAAAATCCGATGTTCTTAAAAAGTATTCCCTTTCAAACTGTTCTTTCATAATTTTTCTCCGTTTTTCTGCTTGACAAATTTGTTTTTCATCTTTATGGTGAAAAATTGCGACCCGAAATATGAAAAAATTATAGCAAAAACCGTTTTGTTTTTCAAGCCTCACAAAACGGAAAAGGAGATTTTTATGGAAATAAAACACATACCGATAAATTTCACAAACGGTATAGCCGACCGAATTCCAACGGTGACGCAATGGGACAGAGGGCAATTTTTGAAAATACACGGTCTTCCCCTGCCCGATGCCGCGGAATTTCACTTTAAAAACAGCGATAGCGAAGAACTACTGCTTGTTGCGGGCACTACCGAGGACGGCATAACGACCGTACCAATTCCTAACAGTATGCTCTGCGAGCCGCGAAACATCACTGTGTTTGTCTACGTTTCCGATAGCGACAGCGGAAAAACCGTTTACCGCATTGACATAAATATGCAAACACGCGAAAAGGCTGAAGATATACCGACCGACCCCGATGACCCGCACTATATCAACGGTTTGAGCGAACTTATCAACAAGGCCGCCGATACCTCGGCAGAAACAAGAGATGTGCTTGCAAGCACAATGGACGCCTGCGAAGAGGCGGTTCTTGCCGCCGCTACAGCACAGGCAATATCAGACACGCTGACCCCCGCAGACGCACACTTCAACCCCGAAAGTTGGACTGCACAAAGCGGTCTTGCGGTAGCAGAAGCGATTGAAAGCATACAACCGATAGACGATAACACGGAATTTATATTCGACGGCGGCAACGCATACGGCAAGGTAAGCACAGACATTCTCGTTGACGGAACGCTGTCTGTCACTTCTGAAAACGCAATAGCCAACAAAGCCGTCACATCGGCTATCAACGCACTCAAAGACAGTATTGAAAAGGCAAAAGCGCAGGTTTTGCTTGCGGCATATCCGATAGGCTCTGTTTATATCAGCACTGCCGACACAAACCCCGCCCTGCTTTTCGGCGGAAGATGGGAAAGGTTGAAAGACACCTTCCTTCTCGCCTGCGGAGATACATATTCTGCGGGCGACGAGGGCGGTGAAGCCACACACACACTGACCGTTGCGGAAATGCCCGGTCACAATCACAGCATTACATACCGCGACACATATTCTACCATTAACGTTCAGCGAATTGCCGTGTCCACAGGCGATGCCGATATCGTGACAACCGATATAGTAACCAACAGCACCGGTGGAAACGAAGCGCACAATAATATGCCGCCCTATCTCGCGGTATATGTATGGAAACGCAAATCGTAAAGGAGGTAAAACATATGGCAACTATAAGATGTAAAAGCGCTTTTTTAATGCGCAATGACACGGCAAAAAACTGGAAAGAAAACAACCCTATTTTGCGACAGGGCGAAGAAGGATATGAAACCGACACAGGCAAGCGAAAAATAGGTGACGGTTCTGCCGCGTGGAAGAGTCTGCCCTATTGCGATGACGCACTATATAAAGCGATTAAAGACAGTACGGAAAAACTGACATCGGATATCGCAAACACGGCACAAGAAGAGCGTTCCGTATCAAACAATGTTTATTCAAACACTTTAAAGAGGAAAGTATCGGGCAAGACAGTCAAAATCGAAGATATTTCGCCGATAGAACATACCATAGGGGTTAAAGTCAGTAGTAAGAATTTAATCTCTTTCCCCTATCTTATGAGCGGAACAGTCACAAATGCAGGAATAACAATAAACTTTAACAGTGACGGAACATTTACTGTAAGCGGAACATCAACAGACGAGGTATGGTGCAAACTGGCTGAGTTCTCGCTTCCTGTGGGAAAATACAAATTCACCGGTTGCCCGCAAGGTGCTAGTGTACAAACCTACCTCTTGAGATGCAGCCCCGGCGGTGATGCGTTGGACACAAATTCAGACCTTGTTATTTCCGACAGCACCAAAACCTGCACTTTATGGCTTTATGTTAAAAGAGGAAACACTCTGGTTGAGCCTATATTATTCAAGCCGCAAATAGAAAAAGGCGATGACATCACCGATTTTACGCCCTATGTAGCCGATTTTACGGATGTAACACTTACAAAGTGCGGAAAAAATTTGCTTCCGTATCCGTATGCAAGCGCTTCCGCTACAATTAACGGGGTCACATTTACCGCCAAGGATGACGGTACCGTAACGGTCAACGGAACGGCAACAGCCGACACGTTATACTTTTATGTGGCGATTGCCAATTACACCGTTCGTAAAGGAACTTACACTTTAAGCGGTTGCCCTAAAGGCGGCAGTAATACCACTTATTGTCAAGTCTTTGGTTCGTCCGATTTTATGGATACCGGTGAGGGTGTAACAAGAACCTACGAGCAGAATATCAATCAAAATATTTTTATAAAAATATTTTCGGGATATACCGCCAAAAATTTAATATTTACACCGCAACTTGAAATCGGTTCAGCTGCAACAGCTCGTGAGTTATATATCGCACCGACAACATATACGCCGCATGAAGACGGTACCGTTGACGGGGTAACGAGTATTTATCCGACCACAAATATTTTGACCGACACCGAGGGAGTTATAATCGACTGCACATATAACAGGGATATTAACAAAGCTTTTGCCGAACTTGAATCGGCGATAGTCGCACTGCAAGCGAAATAAAAAAGGAGATTGTAAAAAATGTATAAGATTATAAAAAATGTAATTGAGCGAGGAGACTGCGTGTTAGAAGATATACTTCGAAAAATTAATTCGTTATGGATTGACGGAACGCTTGACGACGAGCAGAGGGACGAGTTGTCAGGTCTTGCAAGAGGAACAGCAAAAACCGAAAACAGCGTTGATGTTGTAACCAAGATTGCCGAGCTTGAAAGCCGTGTTGTTAAGCTCGAGCAGGGAGCGAGTTCTCCGAGTGAAGCACCGATAGAGGAATATCCCGAATATGTCACAGACAAGTGGTATTACAAGGGTGATAAGGTAACATTCAGCGGCAAACGTTACGATTGTATAGCGCCTGACGGACAGGTATGTGTTTGGTCGCCTGAAACCTATCCGGCTTATTGGGAAGAAGCAACAAACTAACAATAGTAAAAAAGGAGAAGTTTTATGATTAAAATAGCACTTGATGCAGGTCACGGACTTTACACAGCGGGAAAGCGTACACCCGACAGCATTAGAGAATGGACTCTTAATGATGCCGTGCGCGACCGTGTGGTTAAAATACTGTCAGACTATGATGTAGAAATAATTCATACAGATAATGATGAAGGTAATATAGACGAAAGTCTTAACACACGCCTGAGCAAATATCTCTCGGCGGACGTTGCAGCGTTTGTTTCCATTCATCACAACGCTTATACCGGCTCTTGGAGCGGGGCAACCGGCGTAGAAGTTTATACCGATAAGAACCCGACAGTCGACGATTTGAAACTCGCCGACTGCATTTACGGCAGACTGACGGCATACACGGGACTTCGTGGCAGAGGTATTAAAAAGGCGAACTTTACCGTTATAAACCAAAACCGCATACCCGCCGTACTGTGTGAGGGCGGTTTTATGGATGGCACGGAAGATTATAAAGTTATAACCTCAGAAGCCGGGCAAGATGGCTATGCCAAAGCCGTTGCCGAAGGCCTTATTGAGTTCCTTGGTTTAACCGAGAAAACAGGTCCCGCCGTTTCGAAAAGTGTCGATGACATAGCACGCGAGGTTATTGCGGGCAAATGGGGCAACGGAGCGGCAAGAAAGACGGCTCTTGAGAATGCGGGGTACAGTTATTCCGAAGTGCAATCACTGGTTGACAAAATGTTAAAAAGCAACGTGCCTTCTGCGCCTGCGGTAAAATATTTCTCAAAATACACAGGCAGTTCGGGCAGTATCGTGACGGCGCTCAAAGCAATCGGCGAGAATTCGTCCTACGCTTACCGCAGAACAGTGGCAAAAAAGAACGGTTTTTCAAATTACAGCGGTACGGCAAAACAAAACACCGCACTGCTAACCCTTTTAAAACAGGGAAAACTCATTAAACCCTAAGGAGTCGCTTATGTCAACCGTAATAGCAACAGCGGGCGCTGTCACCGCAATATCTGCCGCCGCGGCGGTTATATGGAAAATGATGTCTTGGGCACACAGGCTTATTGAAAGCGAGCGTTGCCAACTCAGACACATTATGCTACGCACATATTATAACCACAACGTTACAAAGCAGATAAGACAGTACGAATACGAAAATTTTGAAAAATCCTATGCCGCATACAAGGCTTTAAACGGCAACTCTTTTATCGATAAAATATATAAAGAGGTAAACGGCTGGGAAGTAATCAGTTGAGAGGAGAAATTAAAAAATGGAATTTTTAAACGATTATATTGTTTTGATTGTACTTGGAATTTGCCTTTGTGTGGGCTATATACTTAAACACCTTGTCCCTAATGAGGGTATTAACCGATACATACCGCTTATTATGGGCGTGCTCGGCTGTGCGCTCAATATTTGGATAAATCTGTCGGTTTCCCCAGAAACGCTGCTTGCCGGACTTGTTTCCGGTCTTGCTTCGACAGGGGCACACCAAACAATCAGTAGGCTTTCGGAAACGAATGTTTAAAATTTTATAAATTTTTATATTAAATAGTGATTTTTTAAAATTTGTTTGCTATAATGTTTCAAAAGTCTTTTTTCTAAGAATGCAAGGTGTGACAGATGAAACTTGACAAAACGAAAAAACGCAGAGCCGTTAGCATAGTTATAGGCTGCCTTGTTATATTTTTAGGACTTATTTGCATTTTTTCCGCTTGTTGGTATATGGAAACCTACGGCGATGTCGGGTTTGCATCAATTCTTTATACACTTTTCTCGCGGGTAGGTGGCGTCCAGTCGGGTCTTGTGGACGCATATTTGCTTGAAGCACTTCTTCCCTGCGTTGCTCTTTCAACAATAGTTTCTTTTGCTGTTTTTTTCAAACCGAAAAAGAAATTCACTCTTAAAATAAAAAACAAACAGTTCACACTGTATCCCTTTTCTGCGACCGCCGAAAAGATAATATCGGTATTGCTCACAGCCGTTTTGATAATCTGTTCGATAAACACAGTCGGCATAACTAAATATTTTTTCCGAAACTTTGAACAAACCGATATATACGAAAAGGAATATGTTGATCCGAACAGCGTTGATATTTCCTTTCCGTCGCAAAAGCGCAACCTTGTTTATATTTTTCTCGAATCGGTAGAAACAAGTTACTTTTCGGAAAGCGAGGGCGGCACTCTCAATAAAAACATTATGCCGGAACTTTATTCCCTCGCCGAAGATAATCTCAACTTTTCCGAAAACGGCGGGGTCGGCGGTTTCAACTGCATTACCGGAGCAAAATGGACTGCGGCATCGCTTGTCGCACAGACTTCGGGACTCCCTCTTAAAACACCTATTGTACTTAACAGAAACATATACAGTGAAAAACATTTTTTGTCGGGTGCTGTAACCCTTTCGGATATTTTGAGTGAAAACGGCTACCGACAGGCACTTATGGTCGGCTCGGACGTGCGTTTCGGCAACCGCGACGCATACTATAAAGGTCACGGCACGAACGAAATATATGATATTTACACCGCACGTAAAGACGGCATTATACCCGACGATTACTACGTTTGGTGGGGTATGGAAGATATGCACCTTTTCGAATATGCCAAGCAAAAGTTATGCGAACTTTCAAGTGACTCCTCGCCTTTCGCCCTTACACTGCTGACTGTCGATACACACCCTATCGACGGCTACACCTGCTCTCTTTGCGAAAATAACCGCACCGAAAAATACGAAAACGTCATTTCCTGTAGCAGTAAACAGATTTACGCCTTTGTTGAATGGTTAAAACAACAAGACTTTTACAAAAACACAACCGTTATAATCTGCGGCGACCACTTTTCAATGAACAACAAATATATGAAACGTACCTTTAAAACGGACTACACAGGTCATATGTATAACTGCATTTTAAACCCCGCAGAAGATGCAAAGAACGCGAAAAACCGCGAGTATGCCGCAATAGATATGTTCCCGACTACACTTGTGGCAATGGGTTGCAGTATTGAGGGCGAACGCTTGGGCCTCGGCACAAATCTATTTTCCGAAAAGCCGACACTTTGCGAAACTATGGGTATCAGGGAATTGGACAGAGAATTTCAAAAAGGCTCATGGTATTATACAAAAACATATTTTAAATAACACAAAACACCTCATCAATGTGATGAGGTGTTTGATTTTTAATCTATTATGCAGCCGCCTATGTCATCAAGCACATAGGTTGGTTTTGCGGGAGAAGTTTTAAGGTCTTCGAGTGTGCCCTCGCCCGAGAGAACAAACGCCGTATCAATACCCGCATTGCAACCGCTCGCAATATCCGTATAAAGGCGGTCACCTATAAATATTGCGTCCTCTTTTTCAAGGCCTCGCTCTTTAAGTGCAAGTTCTATCATTGTCGGTTGCGGTTTTCCGATTACGACCGGTCGGCGGCCTGTTGCCATATAAAGCATTTCGGTTACCGCACCACAATCGGGAACAGAGCCGTATTCCGTCGGACAAACGAAATCCGGGTGGGTTGCTATGTAATCAATGCCGGTAGGCAAAAGTTTGCAAGCATCTTCAAGTTTTTTAAAGGTGAGTTCGGTATCAAAGCCCATAACAAGCGCATCAATGCCGTCCTCAATGCTGTCTACAATATTTATACCGCCGGCACGAAGTTCGTCTTTGAAAGACTCAGTTCCGAAAGCATAAAGTTTTTTGTTCGAATAATTTTCCTTTAAGTACAGCATTGTGGCATAGGTCGAAGTCAAAAACTCACGCGGTGTCACGCCATCAATTCCCAAACCGTTAAGGCGTCGAATATACTTATCCGTTCCCGAAGAAGAATTGTTGGTTAAAAACATATATTCCGCACCGATACTGCGAACAAAATTCAAAAACGGAAGCGTTTGCGGAAAAAGATTGTTTCCGAGATATATCGTTCCGTCCATATCAAGTAAATAGAGTTTATATTTTTTCATAAGACACCTCATAAAATTGTTTAGTGGTATTATAGATATATTATAACACTTTGTCAAGTGAACGAAAATTTTTCGAAAAAATCTTGACAATAAAGCAAATTTAAAATATTATATATACGGAGATGATATTATGACCGTTACAGAACTTGCACGTATCACAGGTTTTTCCGTTTCAACAGTATCAAAGGCACTTTCCGACAGCGGTGAGATAAGCCTTGAAACAAAAAAAGAGATTTTGCGTGCCGCACGTGAAACAGGATATTACGACAAGGCTATCAAACGAAAAAAACGCATAGGTATGCCAAAAACCGTCGGTATCATCGCGAGCGATATGCGGGATTCGCGCGTTCTACGAAATCTCTGCCGTGAACTTGACAAACGAAATATTGCGTCGGTCATATCGCTTTCCGACAACTCGGAGTCCCTTTTTGAATATTTGGGTGTTGACAGTCTGCTCTTCTTTGACAGTGCTTCCCGCTCTTCGTCACTGCCGTCAATCGTATTTGACGGTGATATTTATAAAACCGCCGATATACTTGCGGAAGATTTGCCTTTTATCGCAGACGCCGCAACCGAAGACGAAAATTTTTCGCAACAATCCAAAAAAGAGGATATATGGCTATTTTAACGATTTATTTATATTTTAAAGGTTAAATTATACCCCAACAGAGTTTTAATCTGTCGGGGTGTTTTTTTATAACTGTGCCGATTTACTGTTCTGCAAACAAATTTTTATAAAGTGCGGGACTTGTCCAGTCCTCAACAATCATATTTGTGCCGAGTTCTTTGTGAATCTTGCGTTGTGCCGCGGCATCTTTGTCTAGACGGCTGATACACAGCGCGCCCATTTCCACGCCTGCAAAAATCTCACTTCTGCCGTCACCGACGACAAGAATGTTTTCGGGTTTCAGGTTCATTTTTTCCATAAGGCGCTGCATAACAACGTTTTTGGGGATTTTCTCTGTCCAAGTCGAACCGTATATATCCTCCATCATCTCATCTTCACCGAAACGATAGCCGAGCGATACAACCTCCTCGTGCATACCCATTCCCTTTTCGACAACCGCACCTGTAACGAAATAGTTTTTAACACCGTTATCCTTTAAAAACTGCATCCACTCAAACGAACCCTTAACACGGAAACGCTCGGGGTCCTTTTTTGCGATTTCCAAGTTTTTGTCACGGCAATATCCGTTTAAAACCTTTTCGTAACACTTAAAAAGGCGGGGCGAATGTTCCGCAAGGAAAGCCTCTATTTCAGGCTCATCGGCAAGGTCCGAAAAAATTTCTTCACCTTTCCAAATGCGCTTGATTTTTTCGCTGTTTACCGTCTTATCGCAATCAAACTTAACACTGCCCTCTTCGATTGCACGGCGAATTGACCATTCCATTTGGGTCAATGCCGAAAGACCTGCCGATTCAATACAAAACCTGTCGGTTTCGGGCAGCGGGCGCTGACCTGCGGCATTTATGAGACGATTTACGTTTTCATCACTGTCATAATCGTCCGGCAAGCCGTTTTCAATAACGTCGTAAAGCACAATACTCATAACAGGCGGCCATTCGCGTATCAATGAATGTGTGCCGTCAATATCGTGAAAAGCGTGAGTGATTTTACGGCGGAAAAATTCCTTTTCAACTATGCTCTTATCAATGCTTTCTGCAACAATCATAATATCCTCCAAAAATTTAATACAGCATTATTCTACAAT
This sequence comes from uncultured Eubacteriales bacterium, assembly GCA_964566175.1. Classification (GTDB taxonomy): domain Bacteria; phylum Bacillota; class Clostridia; order Oscillospirales; family Acutalibacteraceae; genus SIG589. Next base: position 8,850 of record CAZMHU010000013.1, on the reverse strand, counting down.
AATTTAATATATTTTTCAACAACTTTTCCATATTTTACGAACAAAGTATGTCAAATACATAAAACAACACCATATATTTTGATTGTAATTACTTTTTCAAAAGAGATACTACAATCCCTGTTCGATTGAAAAAATCGTTCAAAAATAAATTTATCCCAAAAACAACATATTCTAATGTGCAAAATCGACAAAATAAGCGTTGACTTATATAATTTTTTATTGTATCATACGTATAGTGCATAACAAAGGAGGAAAAAATATGAGAAAAATACTAAGCACTATACTGTCGGTTTTGCTCATAATAGGTACGCTTTCGTGTCTTACGATGTTGCCGGCACACGCCGAGGATACGACAGCCGTAAACCTTATTGTTAACGGTAACGCCGACGGTGTGGATGGCAAAGTTTTGTACGATGAAACCGATGAAAAAACTTCGTCCTACATGGGCGAGTTTGATAGCGGCGCACCGGTTGGCTGGCGCGACCTAAGCGCAGAGTACTGCAACACAAAACTGTTTTACCCCGCAACACTGGGTGTTGCCGAAGGCTCTTATAAAAACTATTCGGCTACTGCCGTTATCGGTTTGAACAGTTGGCAACAGTTAGCGCAGGACGTTCGTATTGAAGCGGGTAAAACTTATAAGGTTTCTGCCAAGGTAACCATCAACGAGGGCAACACCAAGCAAACAGGCAGAATGATAAATATGGGTCTCGACGCCAAAACACAGTTGCAAGCACGTAGTTTTGCCACAACTATGCCTTGGTATACATCACACGCTTTGACATTCAGTGATGTTGCCAATAAAGCGGGAAACGGCACAACCACTTGGACGGGCGACTTTGCCGATATTTCCTTTACGTTCAATGCCGATGATTTCATTAAGTATCACAAATTGACCGCAGGTGATGATAACAAATATCACGCTCGTCTTGTTTTTGAAAACTACTGCACAGGTTGGGCACTTTTCGATGATATAACAATGTATGAAGTTACCCCCTTCACCGCCGATGTCGCAAACCAAAACGGAATATACGGCGGTTATGTAAAGGGTGATAAGGCTGGCGTTATCGGACAAAGTGCAACCGTTACCGCCGTCCCCTATTACGGCAACACCTTTGAGGGATGGTATTCGGACAACAAGCGCGTTTCCACCGACCTCGTTTACACCTTTACCGTTGCGGCAAACACTGCTTTGACTGCAAAATTCAACATTAACAACCTCTGGCCCGATTCGGGTTATGAAAACACCGCCGCGGAAACGCCGCTTCTTTACAATACAATAGGCGGCAAGAGCACCGACGGACTTTGGTATTCGGACGCCAACTCGGTTTGGTGGAGCGGCAAAGTTTCAACTGAAAAGGCGGCAGAAGGAAAAAATTCGGCGGCTATAACACACCGCAACAACTATTTCTGTTTTGATGTTGATGTTGCCGCAAACACGGATTATATTTTCTCTTTCGACTGGCTTATTAAAAGTCCCACTACCTCAAACGGAAACAAGCCGTCAGATATGCGCGAAGTTAAAATCAGCGACAAAAACGGCATTACAATCGTTTCACAAGGTGTTAACGCGCAGTACAACGCCGATTTTCAAAACACTGCCGTTGCGTTCAATTCAGGCGACAACACTTCAATCACCGTAACGCTTCTCTACTACGCAGACAGTTCCGCTGTTTTCCTTGACAATCTGTCAATAGTTCCCGGAACGGCAAACAACGACTATGTTAAAGTAACATACGACAGCGGCGATGCTGTTGTAGGCTCACATTATGAATGGGTAAAGAAAAATACCGAATACACAATCCGTTCAATGGACTATCTGCCGGTCGCCAAGGACTTTACCGCTTGGTCGGATGGCACGACAAACTACTCTGCGGGCGATACATATAATATCGGAACTGCCGATATCACTCTCACCGCAAAGTACGACGATTTCACTTCTCCCATGCTCTCGGACACGAGTGATTTTGACCCTAATGATTACGATTACACATTCGTTGTTATGCCCGACGAGCAAAAAGTGAACCTCGAATACCCCGCATACTACACTAATATTATGGGTTGGATTGCCCAGAACAAAACGGCATATAACATCAAGGGTGTTCTCTCGGTCGGCGACCTTACCGAACAGTCATCAATGGCGGAATGGCGTCGTGCGTACGACGGAATTAAGCTTCTTGAAAACGCAAGTATCCCCTTTGCCCTCGCTCCCGGAAACCACGATTACAATGCGGGCAGAGACAAAGGTGCATACAGCGAAAATGTCGGACGCAAACTCACATATTTTGATTTGCTTTTCAACCGCGACACTATTGATTACACTAACTACACCACCTGCACATCGGTTACCGGTGACTCGCTTGTAAACGCATATTACACCGTCGATGCCGGCAGCGAAAAATATCTTGTTATGGCACTTGAGATATATCCGAGAAACGCTGTTCTCGAATGGGCAGACAACGCTATTGAGGCTCACCCCGACCATAAGGTAATCGTTGTTACACACAGCCACCTTATGCCAGACGGAAGCCTGCAAGAACCGACGAATGGCGGCTCGGACACATATGTTTTCAACGACCGTGCAGACTCAAACAGCGCACAGCAAGTTTTAGAGAAGTTTATTAAAAAACACAGCAATATGTTCCTTTATATCTGCGGTCACGAGAGCAGTTCCGATATGGTTAGTGTTCCCGTCACGGGTGATAACGGAAACACCGTATATCAACTTCTTATTGATAATCAAAACGATGACCAAAACTATCAGGGCTTGGGTCTTGTAACGGTTATAGGCGTAGACGAAGAAAACAACCGTCTCGGATTTACATCCTACTCAACCCTTCAAAACAAATTTTTTAACGCAGCAAAGAACACAACAACAATTCAGTACGGCAAGGCAACTCAAAGTGCCCCCGCCGCACCGACACTCCTTTCCAAAACCGATACAGAAATAACACTCAAGCCGATTTCGGGTTGCGAATATTCGAAAGACGGTACTGTTTGGCAGACAAACAACGTATTCACAGATCTTACCGCCAACACCGAATACACATTCTATCAGCGCAAAGCCGAAACCGCTGAACTTAAAGCATCGCCCGCGTCGGCAGGATTCACCGTTAAAACGGAAAAGCCCTCGGCTAAAGCGCCTGCCGCTCCGACGGTAGAAAGTGTTACCGAAACTTCTGTAACACTCAAAGAAGTTTCGGGATATGAATATTCAAAAGACGGCAAGATTTGGCATAGAAGCAATGTGTTCACAGACCTTACCGCCAACACCGAATACACATTCTATCAGCGCGTTGCCGCTACAGAAGAACTTAGTGCATCACCCGCAAGTGAAGGCACAAAAGCAACCACAGCGAAAAAACTAATCGGTTGGATTGACGTTGACGGCAACCGTTACTATTACGATGAAAACAGCGTAATGCAGACAGGCTGGCTTTATTTAGACAGAACGTATTACTACCTCGGAACCGACGGTGTTATGGAAACCGGTTGGCTTTGTCTCGGCGGTGTATGGTATTATCTCGACACCGACGGCAAGATGCTCACAAACTGGCAGGGTATAGGCGGCAGTTGGTATTATTTCAACGCAGGCGGCAGTATGGTGACTAATACTTGGTTCGGAAACTTCTGGCTCAACGCTTCGGGCAAGATGGCAGTGAACTCTTGGGTGTACTATAACGACGCATACTATTATGTCGGCGCTGACGGAGCGTATCAGACAGGTTGGCTCTACCTCGGCGGAGCGTATTATTACCTCAACGCAGCCGGCGTAATGCAGACCGGCTGGCAGTATATTGGTGGAGCATACTATTACTTGACATCAGGCGGAAGTATGGCAGCTAATACTTGGGTAGGCAACTTCTGGCTCGACGCTTCGGGCAAGATGGCAGTAAACACTTGGGTGTACTACAATGGAGCATACTATTATGTAGGTGCTGACGGAGCATACCAAACAGGTTGGATATACGTCAGCGGAGCGTATTACTATTTGAACGCCGGTGGCGTAATGCAAACCGGCTGGCAGTATATATCGGGAAACTGGTATTACTTCTATTCGGGCGGTAGTATGGCTACTAACTGCTATATAGGAAACAACCGGATTACAGCATCAGGCGCAATGGCGTAAATAAAATCAGCACCCCGAACCGTTGGTTCGGGGTGTATCTTTATGTTAGGGGTATAAGAGAACTGCCTGCACTGCGGTGCTAGTATCCCTCCTACCTCGCGCTGCTCGCCCACCCACTGACGGCGGCGGTCACTCCGTATTTACATTAAATCACTCAGCGTCTTCGCAAGTGCCTTTCCGACAAGCGTGCCGGAATAAAGCGCCTCATCAAGCGTGTTGGCATCCGTCCCTATTTCTATAAGCATTGAGCCTGTTGTGAGATTTTGGTTATATTTTTTTGATGCCAAAAGTATCGGCCGTGCGAGTGACGGATACATCGTTTCTATATTTTGATGAAAACGCATTGCAAGGCGCAGATTTTGTTTCCATTCGGGATAGCCTGTTATTTTCCCTGTTTGACTTCCCATAACGAGCATTACCTGTGCGGCGGATTTTCCGTCTATTTCTTTAACAACTTTTACTTTATCACTGCCGTTACCGCCTATTGCATCGCGGTGGACATCAAGCACGACCTTGATAGACGAATATTTTTTCAGATATGTGTTTACTGTTTTAGCACTTGCCGAATAACTTCCGTTATAGGACGGATAATCGTGAAGTGTTTTATCGTGCAGAACGGAAATCCCCGCCGATGTGAGTTCGGCGGCTATATTTTCCCCAACCGCCGCCATATTTTTCTCGGTATCGGTCGTTCGCGATTGGTCGGACGTTGTATAATAATCTCGCTCGGTGAGCATATATGACTCGGTAGTATGGGTGTGCATTATCAAAACCTGCGGTTGGTCGTTTTTTTCGATTTTAAAGGCTATTCCCTTTTCGAATTCATCTTTAATATCAATTTCCGCACCGCTGTTGTTTTTGATATAAACATTGCCGTATTTAAGCGGTGCGTTTTGAGGATTTATAAACCTTGTGACAATTTTTCCACTCACCGTTCCACCCGCGTCGGTCGCAACGACATTTTCTTGATGTGAGGATGTATTTTCCGAACTGTCGACAGTCGGCAGAGGGATTGATGAAACTTCAAGTGTTTGTTCAGCGGAAACCTCGGAAGACTGTGCAGACGAAAAATTTCCCCGCACAGCACCACTGACGGGCAACGGCATAAATACCGCCGCAACACCGCCATACACCACCAACCCGACCGACATTAAAGATAATACCGCAAGCAACGCCGCGGCTTTAAAATTCCTCATATGCGTATCACCCGATAAATAATATGCCGCAAAAAAAGATTTTAGACGAGAGAAAGCAAAACTTCACGGTCGATGTCGGGTTGCAAAGCAAAGTTTACCGCGTGGGACAAAAGTTCCGCCGCACGCTTTGTCAGCAAATCTATATCGCGCGTCGTAACTATTAAACCCTCACGCACGTGTGAAAAATCGGCAACCGTCGGGACACCAACCGCAACAACCTTAACACCGAGCGTTGTATGACTTATCTCTCGCCGTCGGTTTCCAACCCCCGAACCGGGTGATATTCCACAGTCACAAATCTGCACCGTTTTTCCGATGTTCGCATTGTCAGCCGCCGCAAGCGCGTCCACGGTTATTACAACATCAGGCTTTACGGTATCGCAGACCGCTTTTATTATCTCAAATGTTTCCATTCCTGTTTTACCGAGCACCCCTGTCGAGAGTACAGCAACGCTTTTAAGTCCGTCAAGCCCTATCTCCGATGCAAATTCCCGCTCTATGTGACGTGTTGCCAATATTCCATTCGCCGTTTTCGGTCCGAGCGCATCGGCAGTGAGTTCGGAATTACCTACCCCTATAAAAAGTGCCCGCGAAAAAACCGGCAATAGACGCGACAGTTCTTCAGCCAATATGTCTGCCGCACCATCCGCCTCGGCAAGGCCATCGGCTATGTTGCCGATATGCACGGTTATATATCTTCCTTTTTTCTTTGAAAGGCGTTTTGCCGCTATGTCGCTTTCAACTGTAATATCGGTTATTTTTATTCCTTTTTCGGTACGCTCGCAAACGCCGACCCCCTTTTCGCTTTTTTCTTGTGAAAAATGTGCTTCCCATGCCAAATCTGTTCTGACAAACATACAACATCACCGAAAGTATTATTCGCAGTTGCGTACGTCATATACAAAAAACGGCTATTTTGCATATTTTTTAAAAAAAGTGTTGCAATCTTGCTCAATAAGTGATAAAATAACTTTACTTGAAATTTCACAAGGAGGTGGAACTATGCCTAACATCAAATCTGCAAAGAAGCGTGTTATCGTAAATCAGAACAATGCTATGCGCAACAAGAGTTTCCGCTCTGAGCTCCGCACTTCCATAAAGAAGGCTGACGCTGCTATTACTGCCGGCACTGCTGATAAGGAAACTGCTGTAAAACTCGCCGTTAAGAAAATCGACGTAGCCGCAGCAAAGGGTATCCTTCACAAGAACAATGCCGCAAGAAAGAAATCTGCTCTTGTTAAGCGTCTTAATAAAGTAGAGGCTTAACGTGCTTTGTGATTTAAGCATTTCGGACTTTGTCAAGCCGGCCTGTACGCTCTTGTTCGGGTCGGGTTGTCGCAAGGTCTGTTTTTTGCTGTCACACTGAGTTTGCACCGACAGTTTCTGTCGGTCTTTTTGTGCTTGACTTTGTATTTCGGTATATAAATGTATTTTATTGTTCCGCACAGGAAGAATAAGTAACGTTTTCCATTGCGTATTATTCCACAGGCACAGCACACAAACGCTTTGTGCCAAAACACTTATTAAAGGAGATTATTAACAGTGGCTAAAACTATTAAATTGACCGATGAGGGGCTTAAAAAACTTGAGGATGAACTTGAACACCTCAAGACTGAGGGGCGCAAAGATATTGCAGAAAAAATCAAGGTTGCCCGCGGCTACGGCGATCTTTCCGAAAACAGCGAATACGACGAGGCCAAAAACGAACAGGCTAAAATCGAAGCCCGCATTGTAGAACTCGAGGCTATGCTCAAAAATGTTGAGATTATTTCCGGCGGCGAAACCAGCGATACCGTTCAACTCGGTTCAAAGGTAAAGGTTTTGGATGTTGAGTTTGACGAAGAATGCGAATACCAGATTGTCGGTTCACCCGAAGCAGATGTTAAAAAAGGTCTTATTTCCGACGAGTCACCGGTAGGCAAAGCTCTTATCGGACACAAGGCGGGCGAACAGGTCGTGGCCGAGGCTCCGTCGGGCGAAATCGTGTTTAAAATTATTGAAATAATCGGATAAAAGCGAATTGCCGCTTTTCCGTAATTTTTAGAGGGAAGTGATTTAAATGGCTGATAACAATAATACCGTGCAGGACTTAAGCGAACTTTTAAAGGTGCGTCGCGATAAACTTGCAACCCTTTGCAACGAGGGCAAAAACCCGTATGAAAAAACATTCTTTGATTTTGATGCTTATGCGGCAGACATAAAGGCGGATTTTGACTCGTTTGACGGCAAGACCGTACGCATTGCAGGCAGAATGATGAGCCGCCGCGTTATGGGTAAGGCAAGTTTTGCGGGATTGCAGGACAGCACCGACACTATTCAACTTTATGTTCGCCGTGACGATATAGGTCAGGAAGAATACGCCGATTTCAAAAAATACGACATCGGTGACATTATCGGTGTTGAGGGTTTTGTTTTCAAAACACAGACAGGTGAAATTTCCGTTCACGCTCAAAAAATTGAACTTTTGTCAAAATCACTTCTCCCCCTTCCCGAAAAGTTCCACGGTCTTAAAGATAACGATTTACGTTACCGTCAGCGTTATGTTGACCTTATTGTAAATCCCGACGTACGTGATACATTCTTAAAGCGTTCGCAGATACTTAAAGAAATCCGCACATATCTTGACAGCAAGGGATTTTTAGAGGTCGATACTCCCATACTCGTTCCGATTGAAATCGGTGCATCAGCACGTCCGTTCAAGACACACCACAACACTCTTGATATGGATATGTATCTCCGCATTGAGACCGAACTTTACTTAAAGCGTCTTATCGTCGGCGGTATGCACCGTGTTTATGAGGTTGGCCGCATTTTCCGCAACGAAGGAATGGACACAAAGCACAACCCCGAATTCACAACGATTGAACTTTATCAGGCATTCACCGATTACCGCGGTATGATGGACCTTGTTGAAGAACTTTACAAACTTCTCGCCGAGCGCATCTGCGGCAGTCTTGTTATTGATTATCAAGGACAGAGAATTGATATGAGTCACTGGGAACGTCTTACAATGGTCGAGGCAGTAAAGAAATATGCCGGCTGTGACTATTACGATTGGGCAGACGATGCCGCCGCACGCGAATGTGCTAAAGTTCTCCATGTTGAAGTTCCCGAAGATGCAACAAAGGGCACTGTTTTGGTTGAACTGTTCGATGCGTATGTTGAAGAAAAACTCATACAGCCGACATTCATTTATGATTATCCCGTTGAAAACAGTCCGCTTGCCAAGCGCAAGGCTGATGAGCCTGCGTTTACCGAGCGTTTTGAATACTTTATCAACGCGACCGAGTTCGGAAACGCATTCTCCGAACTTAACGACCCCATTGACCAGCGCGAACGCTTTGAAAAGCAGGTTGCCGCAAGAAAAGCAGCCGACCCCAACTGCAACGCCGAGGTTGATTACGACTTCGTTAAAGCACTCGAATACGGTATGCCGCCCACAGGTGGACTCGGTTTCGGTGTTGACCGCCTTGTTATGTTGCTTACAAACTCGGCATCGATACGCGATGTCCTGCTGTTCCCGAC
>CAZMHU010000012.1:0-45213 GCA_964566175.1 uncultured Eubacteriales bacterium | reverse complement strand
ACCGTGCTTTTGCGAATGCGAAACGAAGTGGAGCATTCGATGAAATGGCACGTGATGAAGCAAGACACGGCAAAGCATTTGAAGGTCTGCTGAAGCGTTATTTCGGCTAATATAAAGCACTTCCAAGAGGGTGGGATGAATGTCCTGCCCTCTTTTTTGGTGGAAAGAGGGTGGAAACTGCGCCCGCCGCCCTCTCCAAGAGTAGCAAAAGTGGATTTTGAAAAAGTGGAAATATTTTGAGTGGCGCGTGTGCGCCTTGCTCTTAATTTGTTAGTGAGCCGCTGTTACAGGCTCATTTCTTTTACGCGCCGATAGAATGTATTCGGTTTCAAACCTACCTCATTCATGGCTGCGGTTGCTGTGATTTCGCCCGCTCTCCAACGCTTGCATACTGACTTAAACTGTTCCTCGTCAATATCAACTGGCTTGCGTCCTTTGTACTTGCCCTCGGTCTTTGCAATCTCAATTCCCTCGCGCTGTCTTTCCAAAATGTTCTCGCGTTCCAGTTCTGCAAGTGCGCCGAAAACTGTCAGCATAAATCTGCCTTGTGGGGTAGTGGTGTCGATATTCTCTTTAAGGCTTACAAACTCAACACCCTTTTCTGTCAGTTCGGAAACAATCGTCAGCAAGTCGCGTGTGTTTCTCGCAATTCGGGAAATGCTTTCTACAATCACAATATCCCCTGCGCGAACAAAAGCCATCATTTCTTTGAACGCGGCGCGGTCTGTATTCTTGCCGCTCGCCTTGTCAGTAAAGATTTTTTCGGCGTTCTGTTCTTCCATCATCTTTAACTGTCTTGCTTCATTCTGTTCGATTGTCGAACATCTTACATAACCAACTCTCATTGATATTCCCTCTCTTTCGTTTCTGTAATTATTCTACCACAAAACCAAAAGTATGTCAATAGGGTTATATTGTATTTTGAAATATTTCATAAACAGCAAAACAAGTCTTGTGACACACAAAAGCGGCTCGTTTTTCTTTGTCAATGGGGTATACCCTAATGAAATACCAAGAGAGAGAAAAGAGTAGCGCGGGACTTGCGCCCCGCGCCATCTGTCTTAAATCATAGATTTTCTTTTCATTACCAAAACAATCAACGCACTACCGCTAATTAAAAGTGTTGCAAACATAAGCCAAATATTACTTGTATCGCCTGTCTTAGGAGATGTAACATCTGTCGGTGTATTTGTCGGTGTATCACTTGTCTTCTTTGCTTGATACATTATCATTACTGGCGACATACTTGTGAATTTCACATGAATACCATCATCTTCTAAAACACCATTTAAAATTTCAATTTCTCCTGCTTTATCTCCTTCGGAAATCATGTGCGCAATAATGAAATCAAAATCTTCCTTATTTGTTCCCTCTGGATATGGGAGAACTGTTTCCACTCCCTCTGCCGGGAAATTATCATCAGTTACTGTTTCCCATTCGCCACTTGCATTTTTGAACTGCAATTCTACATCCATCAAAACACTATTTACTTTATCTACATCAAAATCTTCATTTGCGCTTAATGCCTTTTTGGCAAGTGCGCTTTCAATATCTGTTGTGGATGTGTATTTATCTGCTACACCGTTTGGAACTTCCTGCAAACCATTACTTATTTCAACACGCTGTTCTTCTTTCGCTTCTTCTACTTCAATGTCAAAATACTCATAGTATTCCTGCATTTCTATATCAGACCATTTTGCAACAAAAACAACATCATAAGATGGAACTGTTTTTGCCATCATTTCATCTGTTGTCATAAGTGAATCTGAAATCAATTCATATTTCTTAGTACCATCTGCGGCTGTTTCTACTGAAAATTCTAACCAGCCCTCAAAAGTTGCATTTTCTTTTGTAGGGCTACCCTTAATTTCATAGTCATTTGATACTTGAACCTTAATAGAATCCGTGGACTCTTTTAAATAATTCCATCTTTCCTCGGCTGTACTATCTTGTCGTATCATTCCCTCTGGTGTACCAATCAAATCTGAATATGTTACTTCTACACCAAATCCATGAATCGTCACTTCACTAAAATATTCTGAATCATCACCTGCCCACTGTGCAACAAATTGAATTGTGCAATTTGGAATCACATAATCTAATGCTTGCTGTGATGTAATCGGTTCTGTTGCTAACGGAATCATTTCAATAGGTGCTGGTGGTGCTGCCATCTTTAATTCATAAGGCATCCATCCTAAAAATGCTCTTGAAGAATCCCAAAATACCGGGTCTGTCAATGCTGCGTTTGGCTTATCGCTTATTTTAGTTCCTGGCTCTGCTAAATCTCCAAAAAAATCCTCGTTTCTAACTTGGTCCATAAAATAATTAAATGTTCCGCCATTACCATCAAAGAACACATCTACTTCGTTAACGGCAAATACTGGTACACTTGTTGTCATTAGACATACTAATGTTAATAGAAATGCTATCCATTTTTTCATAATCTTTTACCTCGCTTATGTAATCTGTATTAAATTATTAACCGCAATTCACAATACAATTATATATATATATATATTATAAAGTCAATAGTTTCGGCAAAAAACGTGCAAAAAACTTTGTTTTTCTGCATTTTCACTCAAAACATCATTGTTTTTGTTGTGAAGCGCTGTATTTTTGCGCGTAAATCCAGTAGAATGAAGCGTTTTCGCGTGTTTTCGGCGCGTTTTCATGCAAGACACATCATTTTTGACGATAACGGCGAATTTTTCTTGCTCATAACAGCGGGATAGTCCACGCTTTTTGTTTTTATCGTCCCGTAAAATCACTGTCAAAGGTTATCACACAGCAAAACGTGCTGTCGATTTCTCTCGCCTTTTCTTCGATTTTTTTCAAAATATCGTTTTCGCTTTCCGAAGCCGAAGACGGCACAACGACATCAAAAATAAGATTTGTGCGCTCATCGCCCCTCGGGGTCATACGAAAATCGTGGATTGAAAGGTTTTTATCAACATCTTTTACCGCACTCTCGATTTTCGAGCGCACACCCATAACATAATCATTTTCAACGTCAATCGGGTCCATATGTATTACAAGCGATATGTCCAAACGCTCAAGCACGACCTTTTCGCAAAGGTCAATCTGTTCGTGACAGCGCACAATATCACTTCCGTATGCCACTTCGACGTGTGCAGAAGCAAACTGTCTTCCGGGGCCGTAGTTGTGAATTATAAGGTCGTGTATACCCAAAAATCCGTCAAATGACATTATTATTTTTTGCATCTCGTCCACAAGTTCGGACGGTGCGGGCTGACCCAAGATTTCGTCAAGCGTTTGCTTGCCGGAGGAAATTCCCGAATAGAGAATAAACACGGCAACGCAAAAGCCCATAACGGCGTCGAGATTGAATGGCAGTGAGAAGAGCATACTTATCACAACCGAAACCAATATTACCGCCGTGGCAACAACATCGTTTATGCAGTCCTGTGCCGTTGCAAGGAGCACCTGTGATTTGATTTTCTTTCCCGCATAGCGGTTAAAGGCAAACATCCAAAGTTTGAAAAGCACCGAAACCGCAAGCACGACAATCGCAACAGTCGAATATTGCGGTGCGGCATCGCTGTTTATAAGCGCACTCGCCGAGTCGGTCAAAAGTTCAAATCCGACTATAACAATAAGCACGGCAACGATAAACGCCGACATATATTCCATTCTGCCGTGTCCGAAAGGGTGGTCACGGTCGGCGGGCTTTCCCGCAAGGCGAAAACCAACCATTGATATTACCGACGAACCCATATCCGAAAGATTGTTAAAACCGTCGGCAAGGATTGATATACTGCCGAAAACCGTTCCGACAACAATCTTTACGGCGCAAAGAATGAGGTTGCAGACAATTCCGACAATTCCGCAAAACACACCGTAATTCTCACGGACTTTCGGATTTTCCGTATCGGTATGATTTTTTACAAAAAGACGTATAAGTAAACTGCTCATAATTAACCCTTAGCACCTTTAGCGCCCTTTGCTCCCGTCAAATCGCCTACGCCCGAGAGTATATTCGACTCAAACGTAAAGTTGAGCGTTTCGCGTTTGCGCTGACGCTTGAAAGCAAGGTCAACCGCACGGTCAAGCAGTTCCGTATATTTAATTCCGCTTTCTTCCCAAAGGTAAAAAGCGAGCGAACCGGGGATTGTATTGGGCTCATTGATATATACTTTATCGCCATCAGCGGTATCGATAATAAAATCAATACGTGTTATTCCGCAACCGCCGATCGCCTTGAAGGCTTTTGTTGCAAGCGCGCGTATTTCGTTTGATTTCTCTTCGCTCAAATCGGCAGGGAGTTTACGCGAGAGCGACGACATACCCTTTGACGCTCCGCTCTTTTTACCGCCGCCCATATATTTATCCTCAAACGAAAGAATATCGTCGTGCATAAACGGCTCTTCGCAAACCGACGCCTCGCACTCGTCATAATCGCCGAGCACCGAACAGTTTATCTCACGCAGTTCTGTTACCGCGCGTTCTACCAAAACCTTATCGGCAAAAGAACACGCCAAGTCAATCGCATCGGCAAGTTCCGCACGACTTCCCGCTTTTGTTATACCGACACTTGAACCGAGGTTTGCGGGTTTTACGATAACCGGCATACTGATTTCTTTTTCAATACGGTCTAAAATGTTATCGCGCTGTGCGAAATATTCTCTGGAATAAAAACGAATGCAGGGCAAAACGGGAAGTCCCGCGGCGGTCATAACATCCTTGAAAACGGCTTTATCCATTCCGACGGCGGACGAGATTATATCACATCCGACATAGGGCAGTCTTAAAAACTCGAAAAGTCCCTGTATTGTTCCGTCTTCACAGTTTGTGCCGTGTACTATCGGGAAAGCAACATCGATTTTCTGTTTGCGTTTTGAGAAAACACCGCCGTCATACGTCATAACAACGTCAACACCCTCGCGACTCAAAGTAACCCTTTTTATTTTCTTCATAAGAGCAGGCAAATTTTTATACTCTGCTATATCAAACAGTGCGTCGCCTGAAAATGTTTCTCCGCTTTTGGTCACATAAACGGGAATAACATTATATTTTTCGCGGTTTATACTGTGCATTGCCTGAACGGCGGAAATAATCGAAACCTCATGCTCAACCGAGCAACATCCAAAAAAAACAGCAAGATTTATCTGCATTGTAAATTCCTCCAAAGGATTTTCTATTTTAAATAATTATCGGGCAAGTCGTTCTCGAAAAGAGTAACTGTGTCGGGGTTTGTCAGTGTTTGCAATAGTGCCATAGCATCGGTGAAACTTGAAACAACGTGAAGATTTTCACTGTCAAAGCCGCTGTCCGAAGCCGCATTAGCCATAGGTACTGCGCGCTGTTTTCCGACAAGTATAATTATATCGCATTTTTCTGCCGCCGCAAGTCCCAAATTATAATTACATTCATATTCCCGCTCGCCGAGTTCGACAAGACCCGGTGTAACAATAATTTTTTTCTTGTTTTCAAAACTCGCAAGAACGTTTACCGCCTCAATACAGCCCTCGGGGTTTGCGTTATAAGCATCGTCTATCAGCAACGAACCGTTTATAAAACTTTTCAGTTCAAGCCTGTGGGCTGTTGGTGTTAGACGCGAAACGGCATATTCGATTGCGTTATCGGCAATGCCGAGACGCTTTGCAACCGCAACGCCTGCCGTGATATTAAGCACGTTGTGTTTTCCGAGAAGTTTTGTAATAAGCGGAATACAGTCGCCGTCGCACATAACGTTAAAAGACGCTCCGAAACTTCCGTATGAAATATTATCGGCATAGACATCGCAGTCGGGGGTCGTTCCATAGGAAGTGTGGTTATATCCGTCCGCGCGATTTTTGATTATTTCGTTATCAAAGTTTAAAAACACTTCACTTGCGGCATCGGCAAGTTCAAACTTCGTATCGGCAACCGTTTCGACACTTCCGAAAGTGTCAAGGTGTTGCGGGCCGACCGATGTTATGACTCCGAGTTGCGGTTTGGCAATGTCGCATATTTCTTTAATATCGCCGCGTTTTTTCGCGCCCATTTCGCAAATAAAGATATTTGTTTCGGGACGCAGTTTTTCCCTGACGGTTCGCACAACACCCATAGGAGTATTGAAACTGCCCGGCGTGGCAACAACATTATATGCCTCGTCCAAAATGCGTTTTATTATAAACTTTGTGCTTGTTTTTCCGTAACTTCCCGTAATTCCGAGAGTTGTCATATTTTTGTTACCGGAAAGAATTTTTTTCGCATCGTTTATATAATGTGCGGCAATAAGTTTTTCCGCCGGTTTTGTAACAAAAAGCGTCAAAAGCACATTAAGCGACGGCACAAAGCAAAGAATCACAAGCACACACCAAGCGGCAAAACCCGCTACACCGTCAAAGAAAAACGAAAGAGCGGCTGCCGCAACGGCAAAAAATGCCGACACGCAGTACATACGTTTTATTCTTGCCGTCACGACAAGCGGCTTTATCGAACTTTTGTTTCGGCGTACCGCTCTCACAGCCATTATGTATGCCGCAAGTGCGAATATCGCCAAAAGCACCGCTCCCGCAAAATTAAAGACAAGTGCGACGTTTTTTTCGGCAAATGGCGTATCGTCGATAAGTCCCCAAAGTTGTGTTCGACCGAAAAGAAACGCTCCGCATATGGCACCGAGCAACAGGCACAAAACATTAACACCGATTAAACGCCTGTTTTCTTTGAGCCAGCCATAGTAACGCGAGGCAAAATACGAATTTTGCTGTAACATTTGGTACTGGCGCGTGGTATTGAGCGTGGCAAGCACGCATATTATTATCAAAAAAACTGCTTTTGCGGCAATATAAACCGTCATAAAATCAAACTCCTAAAAAACTTTTGATTATTGCGTGGGCAAGGGTTGGGTTTTCGACAAATGACCAGTGACCCGTATTGGGAATTACGCACAGCCCGCAATCCTTTATAAGACTTTCGATAATTTTCGCATCGGCAAGGGGCGTTGCCGTGTCGTTCTCGCCCCAAATGAGCAATGTCGATGCCATTACTGACGGAAGTTCGTTACGTATATCGGTATTGACAAGATTAACAAGTGTCTTGCGAAGCACAGGGGGCGCGGCGTTGTAGTCGGCAGAACCGTAATGCCGCCTTGCACGCTCAAGCAGACCGTCGCAGTGTCCCGCAAGCGGTTTCGACGTTAGAACACGTTTGATAAGTTTAAAATTGCGTGCGCGAACCTTGCTTTTAAAACTTTTTTTCGGAATAAGACCCGCCGAGTCAAGCAAGACTATTTTCTTCGGGCACAAAATTTTGTTTGCCGCCATTTTCAATGTAACGCGTCCGCCGTGCGAATGACCGAACATAATAGGATCTTTCAGTCCGAGTGCATCACAAAAGTTCTTCACAAAACGTGTATAATCGTCAAGAGTCCATGCGTCGGGCATAATACCGCTTTCACCGCAACCGGGAAAATCGGGCGCTATGCAGCGAAATCTGCCCGAAAGCAAATTTATTATCCCGCGGTACGCCGCAGAAGACGACCCCCAACCGTGAAGCATTAGCACCGGAGCGCCCTCGCCCTCATCAATATAATGTATGTTAATTCCGTTAATTTCAATATTCAAAACAACACCGCCAATCTACCTATTATAGTATTATACCAAATGTTGCATAAAATTAGAAGAAGCAATTTAAGAAAAAATATATTATTTTTTCAAAAAAACAGTTTACTTTTTTGTGCCGATATGATATAATCAAAAAAAATATATGAAAGAGGTTTTTGTTATGAAAAAAATTCTCGCACTCGTTATGACATTCATCCTTATGTTCACTTTGGTTGCAGTAAGTGCTTCTGCCGCCGGAACTTACGGTGATTATGAACAGAAGATTATTGCTCTCCTCGGTAACAAACTTGACATCACAACCGGCACAACAACTGCCACATTCGCAATCCCCGCTGATTATGTAAATCAGGCTAAATCATATTTTGCCAGCACACAGGGCGACTTGACCGAAACTCAGTACAACGAAATCGTTGCACAGATTGAAGTCGGTAAAACCAAGATTTCCGCCGCAGTTGCTGCCGACCCGACCGTTGTTAAGAACGGCAAGGTTGAGGTTAAGAATCTTCCCGCAGATGTCAGAACCGCTGTTTTGAACGCAGGTCAGACCGCTGCCGCAGTTACAGACCTTTCTCTCACTTTTGACGGCAATAAGGTCATTATCACCGACGCCGCCGGCACTGTAAAGTTTGAGAATACCGCTGTTATCAAGTCAACAGGTGCTGACGTTAACGTTGCTCTTATGCTCGTTATCGGCGCTGCTTTCATGGCACTCGTTACAGGTTCTGTATTCACCGCAAAGAAAGCGGAACTTTTCTAATTGAGCAAACATATCAAGGCTAACAAAAGGCTAATGTCGTTTATTATAACGCCATTAGCCTTTGCTATAGCCGGATATCTTTTGATTTATATTACCTTCGGCTCACTTATAAATCCGCTTATCGGTGTGTGGAATTTGGTGACCGGCGGCATTACGGAATATGAATCGGAAGATTTAATGACCAATCGACTTGACGGCTATACCGAAACCGTTCCGTCAAGTTTAATAACGTTTCCGAACTACGGCGATAAATATGCCGAACTTATAATTGAAACCGCCGATATTGACGTTCCGGTTTATTACGGCGACAACACAAAACTTCTCAAAAAGGGCGTATGCCAATATAACGGCAGTATGTTTGTCGGAAGCGGCAGTACGGTTTTGCTTTCGGGTCATAATAACTCGTTTTTACACACACTCGGTGAGGCGGAAATCGGCGATAAAGTTATGCTTAACACAAATTATGGCGACTATGTTTATGAAATAGAACGCACCGCCGTCTGTAAATCAACCGACAGCACCGCATATGACATCACCGCCGATTACGAAAATCTTATAATTTACACCTGTTATCCCTTTAATATGCTCGGTCTCACCAATGAAAGATATTTTGTTTACTGCAAATATGTTTCGGGACCTAAGATTTTGTATGACAAATAGAGGTGGCAGCGATGAATAAAGAACTTTTGAGAAAAATTATAAGTCTGTTCCTCTCATTTGCCGCGACACTGCTTTTCGCGCTTTCCGCTGTGTTGCTATCGATAACTGCGACGCTCTCCGAAAAAAGCCTGCTTTTTGTAATGAACAGCACTGATTTTGCAAAAAAGGCCGAAACGGAAATAACCGAAGAACTTAATGCCCGCGTTGTTTCGGGAGGTCTGCCGGACGACTTTTTCAAAAACGGAATATCGGAAGATGACCTTTTTGCGGATATCAAAAAAGCCTTAAGTTCTGCCTATGACGGCAGTAGTTTTGACAGCACCGCCTTTTCCGAAAAGATGAAAAAAGATATTTCGGAATATGAAATGACCGCAGACTATACCTCTGCAACCGACCGCTCCGACAGTGACGAGAACATTACACGTTTTGTAAACTATCTTTGCGCGCCCTATAACGATATCGTAAATTCACGAATTATGCGTTATGCCGCAAAGGGTTATAATCTGCTATCCCCCACGGCATATTTGGCGGGTGCGGCACTGATAATACTTTCCGCACTGCTTATGCTCACGGTAAAGCGTATGAACAAATCGGATTTTCTTTACTACCGTGTTAGTTTTTCGGTCGGCTCGACACTTATGATATTTTTGCTGCCCTTGGTTTTGACATTATCGGGCAGCATAGCAAAACTCAACATTACAAGCGAATGTATGTATTCCCTTATAACCGGAATAATATATACCGTTTTCGGAAATATGGCACTTCTTGCCGTTTTGGTTTTGCTCGTTTCCAATATTCGCATAATCAAGAAAAACAAATAAAAAATACACCGCTGCGGCGGTGTATTTTTTATTTGTTTATACGTTCATATTCAACGCTCATACCCATGCTCTCCATCGTGAGGGAATCTCCGTTTATCGAAAATTTAAACTCGGCGTCCGGATTGCCTACTGCGCTTATTGTCAGCCACTCGCCGTCTATTGTATAATCAAAAACCGTTTCGGTCGTGCGATCTCCGAGGCCATATGCAACCTTCAGTCCCGATCCGTCTTTATAAAAACTTAAAACCTCGTGATTTCCTATGAAATAACTCGTGTCGCCCTCTTCGACAAGTTTTATATCGGTTTCCCAATCACCGACAATAGTTCCCTGCTTTTTGCCCATAAGAAGACAAGACATTACAACAACAGCCGCAATCAACACTACGGCAATTCCGATATAAATGATACGTCTTTTCATAAAACATTTTATCTCCTTGGTTTATTAAAAACAATAACTTCTTTGTTTTTTGTGCTTTCTGTTATGTCATTATCATATCATTATATTGCATAAAAAGCAACATAAAAATACAGTGCATTACTATAACGAAGTATTGCTTTGAGCCTACCGAGTTCCGCAAATGCGATTTGTTTTCCCTGTTTACTTTGTTGCCGAAATGTGATATCATAATATGCGATTTTGCAAAGGAGGTATCGTAATATGAGAAAAATCGACTGTCACTGTCACATCGTAAACGAAAAAATCCGAAGTGACTATTTTTCAAAGACCGACGGATATGCTGTGTGTATGGAATTTATTGATAAATTTTCTTGTGTCGGAATAGAAAACGATATTTACAACACCGTGCTCGGCGACAGAAGGCTTTTTATCTGTCCGGCGGTGGATATAAGCGGAGATATTTTATCCCAACTCAATAAAATCGAAAAAAAAATAAATATCTATCCGGTAGTCGGTCTTAAAATTTATCTCACCTACCAAACCGGCAAGGCAAACGACAAACGGCTCTATCCTGTTTATGAGTTTGCAAGAAAGCACCGCCTGAGTGTAACCTTTCACACCGGCTCGTGCTCGCTTGTATTACCGACGGACAACGATATGGATGATTCTTCCGCCCGTTTTGTTAAGGATGCTGCCGCAGATTTTCCCGATGTCAACTTTATCGTCGCTCATATGGATGACCCGCGTTTTGAAGAGTGCATAAAGACAGTACACGAAATGCCGAATATGTATACCGATTTTTCAGGCGCATACGAGCCGGGAACTCACGAAGGCGCGAATATCGAATGGGCAATTCAAACCTTCAAAAACGCAATAGAACTATTTCCCGATACATACAAAAAAATTCTCTACGGTACAGATTTTTGTCCGCCTATAAATTTGACCGCTATCGGGGAATACGATTATACCATCGAGAAAATTTTCTCAAGCGAACAGCGTGACGACGTTTATTTTTATAACTGTCTGCGCGCTTTCCCGAAAATCAAAGACTATATAGAAAGAGACTGAAAAATGAATACAGCAAAAATCAAAAGTTTTTTAAAATCATTTACACCATACCAAATTATTTACCTTTCAACGGTAATTCTCCTCACCGCCGCTTTTTTGATATTCTTTCCGGAATATATGCTTGAAGCGGAAGCAAGAGCAAAAGGCGCTTTCGTTGTTATCTTTTTTGTTATCGATACACTTGCAAACCCGCTATGCGAACTGCTTATATCAAAGCAAAGCAAGTGGAACTTTATTATCGATATCGTGTTTATCGAAATTGCGGAACTTGTGACTGCACTTGTTCTCGGCTGGTACACCCTTGCCGCAACAATAATGCTTTTCTGGATACCCATTGACGTTGTAAGTTTTATACGTTGGAGCAAGCACCCCGACGCAGAAGATGAAAATCTGACCGAAGTTAAACGTCTTAAACCTTGGCAAAGCCTTCTTATTATTGCCGGTGTTATCGCATTCGGACTTTTCTTCGGTTGGGCGGTGCAAAATATCCCCGGCTCAAACGAGTCTTATTGGGAAGCGTTTGCATCGGCTGTCGGAATGGCAAACGGCGTACTTCTGTTGTTGCGTTACAGCGAGCAGTGGGTTGCGTGGCTGATAACATCTGTCCTCTATCTTATAATGGATATCAAATCCGGTTCGTATATCCTCACAATTTGCGAGGTTGCAATGATTGTAAACACCGTTTACGGAATTGTAAAATGGTATATATATACCAAAAAGCATCAAATCGTACAAAGTAAATAATTTCAGTTCGGTCGGAGCACTCTTGGGTGCTCCGATTTTTAATTGTTGCGGAAATGTGACGTTTTTTCGCTTCTTAATTTACTTATTATTTAAAAACAGACGAATTTTTAATAATATGATATATTTAGGGAGGCGAAAAATATGGATACCGTTTATATTTTTAAAAGAACAGAAAAGAAATATATGCTGTCTGACAGTCAATACGAAGCGCTTATTCAAATTATAGGCGACCGCCTGACACCCGACGCCCACGGCAGGAGCACTGTGATAAGCACGTACCTCGACACACCCGATTTTCTGCTTATACGCAATTCCATAGATGCCGTATCATATAAAGAAAAGTTGCGGCTCAGATGTTACGGCAACACATCGCCCGACAGCACGGCGTTTCTGGAAATAAAGAAAAAATACATGGGCGTTGTTTACAAACGGCGAATATCCCTCAAGCGGGGCGATGCTCTGAAATACATATACGGCGAAACGCGTCCGCCTGAGCAGCAAATTGTCAAAGAAATTGACTATGCACTTTCGTTGTATAATCACCCGCTGCCGATGATAGATATCGCTTGCGAGAGAGATGCTTTTTTCTCGCCCGAGGCGAAAAGTCTGCGACTGACTTTCGACCGAAATATTCGCTATCGGCGGTACGGCGCGAACGACTTTACCGTTATACAGCCGAAAAACACCGTACTTCTCGAAATTAAGACGGCAAACGCTATGCCCCTTTGGCTTTCTGAAACGCTGAGCAAAAACCGAATATTTCCTGCGCCCTATTCAAAATACGCCACGGCGTACAGGGATTATCTTTTAAACGCAGACAAACAAAAAAGCCTTGCGGCAACACACTGAAAAGGAGAACCACAAATGGAAAACATTTTTAGTTCCGTAAACACCGGAACAATAACAACAGACACATATTTTCTCTGCCTTGCGGCGGCGTTCGCCTGCGGAATTATTGCCGCGGTTACGTCGGGATTCCGCTCAAACACAACAAAAAGTTTTTTATCGGCTTTGATTTTACTTCCACCGATTGTTCAAACCGTCATCACGATGGTAAACGGTAATATTGGCACAGGAGTTGCCGTAATGGGTGCATTCTCGCTTGTCCGTTTCCGCTCCGCACCAGGCAAAGCGCGAGATATTGTATCTATTTTCCTCACAATGACGGCAGGACTTGCCTGTGCGGCGGGGTATGCCGTTATCGCACTGATTTTCACCGCCGCAGTCGGTGCTGTTATGATGTTACTCTCGGCAACTGCACTCAATTCCGACCGCCAGCGCGATATGCGTATAACCGTGCCCGAAACGCTCGAATTTTCCGGCGCTTTCGATGATATCTTCGAAAAACATCTTAAAAGCCATCGCCTTGTGTCGGTGAAGACAAGCAACATGGGAAGTCTTTATAAACTTCAGTACAAAATCGAACTGAACAATCCGTCACAACTCAAAGAATTTATTGACGAACTTCGTTGCCGCAACGGAAATCTCGAAATTGCGGTTTCGGAGACTGTTGAAGGAAGTGACTCGCTTTGATTAAACGTTTTATTTCGGTGGCAGCGCTTATGCTCTGCATAAACCTCACTCTTTGCGCCTGTAAGGGCGGTGCAGACAGAACTTCCTCCCTCACCGATATAACAGATATTCAACTTTCTGCGGATATATCAAAAATGGATTTCACTTTTTCTTCCAAAGATACCGACGCGTCATTTTCCGCCGACACAGCAGAGAAAATTGACCTTGCAACAGCCACTGCCGAAAACGGAAGAATTGTGATAAACAGTGCGGGAACATATATTATTTCGGGCGAATGCAATAATTGTATGCTCGTTGTCGATGCCGCAGACACCGATAAAGTACAACTTGTTCTTCAAAACACAACTATTCAAAACACCGCCTCGCCCGCCGTATTTTTAAAAAACGCCGATAAGGTGTTTATAACCCTTGCCGACGGCTCTCAAAACACATTCTCAGACGGTGACGAGTATGACATTACCGAAGACAGTTCTACACTCGACGGCACAATCTTCAGCAAAACCGACCTTTGTATTAACGGCGGCGGCACATTGACTGTTTCCGGCAATCACAAACACGCCGTCGTTTCCAAAGATAACCTTATTATAACGAACGGCACGCTGAATATTACGGCAAAAAAGGTCGGACTCAGCGGAAAGGACTGTGTAAAATTCGGCGGCGGAAACATAAATATAACCGCAGGAAGTGACGGTATCCGCTCCGACAACGACACCGACTCGGCACGAGGTTTTGTTTATATAACCGACACAACCCTTAACATAACGGCTGAAAACGACGGAATACAGGCAGAAACCGTCATCAAAGCCGAAAGCGGAAATATAAGTCTCAAAACGGGCGGCGGAAGTGACAACGCATCGGCAAGTGCCAAGAACGAATGGAACGGCAGTTGGAAATTCAGCAAAGGCAACAAAACCACCGACAACACAACAACCGACGACACCCCCTCCGCAAAGGGCTTAAAGGCGGAGTGCGACATTATTATAAACGGTGGAAGTTTTGTTATCGACTCCGCCGACGATGCCGTTCATTCAAACGGAACTGTAATGGTGGAAAACGGAGTTTTTTCGATTAAATCGGGCAATGACGGAATACATGCCGACGACACGCTTTCGATTTCCGGCGGAACGGTTGAAATCAACAAAAGTTATGAAGGATTGGAAGCGAAAAAACTGTATCTGTCTGGCGGAAAAACAACGGTATATGCTACCGACGACGGACTGAACGCCGCCGGTGGAAACGATTCGTCGTCTTTGGGCAGAAGACCGGGACAAAACGCTTTTGGGGACAACGGCGGAAAACTTATAATATCGGGCGGATATCATTTTATCTCCGCAGACGGTGACGGAATCGATTCCAACGGAACCATGGAAATAAGCGGCGGTATTACGCTTGTCAGCGGCCCTACAAGCGGTGCGGACGGTGCGCTTGATTACGAGAACGGTTGCACCGTTAAAGGCGGCACGCTTATAGCGCTCGGCAGTTCACAAATGGCGTCAGGTTTCACAAGTGCCGAAAACCAGGGCGGAATATTTTTGAGTTTTAACAGTCAACCCGCCGAAACCGCTTTTACGGTTTGCGATGCGGACGGAAACGCACTTGTTTCTTTCACACCGAAAAAAGAATATTCTTCCGCCGCGGTGACATCACCGAAAATCACAAAAGGCAATACCTATAAAATCGTTTCGGGCGGAACAGTCGAAAACGCCGACGAAAACGGCTACGCCGCCGATTTCTCTGTAAGCGATTACACGCTTATAAGCGAAGTAATACTTTCTTCGTCGCTTTATTCCTCCGACACACGGGGTAACGGACACTCTTTCGGCAGCGAAAAAAGAGAGCCCGACAAAAACGGTGATATGCAAATGCCCGACGGCAAACCCCCGCAGGATATGAAAAAACCGGACAATATCCCAGAAAGACCATAAAAACAGAGCGAACGCCTATGATGAGATGTCATAAGTGTTCGCTCTTGTTTTTTAAAGTGATATTATAATCCCGAGATTTCCTCGATTTCCCGCAGTATAGCGGTGTGAATGAAGATATGTGTGATTGCAACAAGTACATAAATCGGCAATGTCGATATTTTCGTCCTTTATTCCGACGTTGTTGAGAATAATGCGGTTTGCCTCTTTGAGGTCAAGCATATATCGTCCGTTTTCTTTTTTTGTTAGTATTTTGTTCTCGTCCATATACGGTAGAACAACAAAAGCGTCTCTCACAGGGTCATCGACCTCATAACAACATTTTCCGATACACGGTCCGATTGCGGCAATAATATCCTCGGTATTACAGCCGAAATCGTTCACCATTCGCTCAACTGTAATTTTTCCTATTTCGGCACAAGTACCGCGCCAACCCGCGTGCGATGTTGCGATAACACGCTTTTTCGTGTCAAAAAACATCAGGGGAACACAATCGGCATACTGCGTGACAAGACCGACGTTTTCAATATCGGTTATAAGACCGTCAACGTCATCATAGTCCTGAGGTTTTACAATACCCTTGCCGATATCGTCTTCCGAAACGGTGCGGACATTATTTGTGTGGGTCTGTTTTCCGAAAACCAAACGTCGCTCGTCAATGCCTATCGCACTGCAAACACGGCGGAAATTTTCATAAACGTTTTCATACTTATCGCCGTTTGAAAAGCCGGTATTAAAAGAAGAGTAAATTCCCTTACTCACACCGCCAATACGCGTTGTAAAGGCGTGCTTAACGCCGTATTTGTCAAACAACGGAAAGGTAATATAAACAAGGCCGTTTTCGTTATGAACATTAAGCGTTTTGGATTGCAACATACTATCACCGTCCGTTTTGAAAATAGCGAAGAGTTAATGGATAATAAGCAAAAATTCTCGGTCGCTTTGCTCCCGAGAATTTTTTTGGTGGAGACGATGGGACTCGAACCCACTACCTCTACAATGCGAATGTAGCGCTCTACCAGATGAGCTACGCCCCCGTATACAGCACGTAGTGCTGTTTTTTATATGTCGATTATCATCGGCGTATGTCTGACCTTAATAAGAAAGGTTTTAAGCAAATCTTCGGTTCTTATCTTCAAGGTCGATGTGTTGATACAAGGATGGCAACGGACAAACTCGCCGTTTATGATATCACGATCTATAACAAGTTTAACACGGCAAGCCGTATCGTTTTTCAGTGCCATTACGGTAACCGAGCCGGGAGTGACACCGAGAATTTTTTCCATATCCTCCGCACTCGCAAACGAAAGCCGCGACGTGCCGATTTTTTTTGAAACATCGGCGGTTTTAAAAACCTTGCACCCCGACATCATGATAACATAATACTCGGTTTTTGTGCGATTGCAGACAAAAAGGTTTTTACAAATTCCGACGCCGATAACCTTTTCAATTTCAAGACAATCCTCAATAGTATCGGCGGGGTCGTGGTCGACACGCTCATACTCAATACCGAGGTTATCCAAAAAATCGTAAACCGCAATCTCTTTTTCAAGACGTCCGTCACAATCGGTCGGACGACCGCTGTATACGCGACTGATATTATTCATTTTACTATCTTTCGTCCCTTCTGTCAAGATATTTTACCTGTTTCCCCAATACTTTCTGTCAAGACTGCGGAATTGTATTGCCTGCAAAATATGGTCGTTGCCGATTTTTTCTTCTCCGTCAAGATCGGCAACGGTGCGGGCAACCTTGAGAATACGGTCATATGCTCTGCCCGAAAGTCCCATTCGGTCAAAGGCAAGACTCAAGGTCTTTTCGGCGGATGAAGAAAGCGTGCAGTATTTATCAAGCATTGCGGGCAAAAGCCGCGCATTACAGGTTATACCGCTCTCACGGTAACGCTCGGTCTGTATTTTTCGCGCACGGTCAACACGTTTGCGAATTTGTTCGGAAGTTTCCTCACGCCCCGTCGATTTCAGAGAAGCATAGTCAATCGGCGGCACTTCAACGTGTATATCAAGGCGGTCAAGCATAGGACCGGAAATTTTGGAAAGATAACGCGAAACCTGTTGCTGAGTACAGGTGCACTGTTTCACCGGATGACCGAAATATCCGCACGGACAGGGGTTCATCGCCGCAATGAGAGTTATGGCACAAGGATATGTGAGCGTTCCCGCGGCACGTGCTATCGTAACCCGGTTATCCTCAATCGGTTGGCGCAGAGCCTCCATAACATCGCGATGAAACTCGGGCAGTTCGTCCAAAAACAGCACTCCGTTATGTGCGAGCGAAATTTCACCCGGATGCGGCACGGCACCGCCACCCGTCATACCTGCGGCAGATATCGTATGGTGGGGAGAACGAAATGGTCTTGTTTTTATGAGCGGAGTGTCGGGAGAAAGTATTCCCGCAACCGAATGTATTTTTGTGGTGTCTATCGACTCGGTATATGTCATTTCGGGCAAAATGGTGGGCATACGTTTCGCAAGCATACTCTTGCCTGACCCCGGCGGTCCTATGAGTAAAACATTATGACCGCCCGCCGCGGCGACCTCAAGCGCCTTTTTGGCAACCGTCTGTCCCTTTACGTCACAAAAATCAAGTGCCGAACCGAGTTTTACAAGTTTATTATCAATATATTCAGTGGGCGAAATTTTTTGCTCGCCTATTAGGTGTTTGTAAAGTTGTGCAACCGTTTCAACGCCGTATATCTCAACACCATCAACAACAGCGCCCTCGCCCGCGTTATCTTTGGGAACGAAAAGCCGACGTATACCGCACCGAGCCGCCTCGGTCGCCATAGCAAGCAGTCCGTTTACCGGACGGACATAACCGTCGAGCGAAACCTCGCCCAAAAAGGCAGAGCCGTCAAGCGCTGCTTTAAGTTGACCAGATGCGGCAAGTAATGCAACGAGAATAGGCAAATCATAAAGCGTGCCCTCTTTTCGCTTGTCCGCAGGTGCGAGATTGACCGTAATACGGCTCACAGGAAATTTAAAACCGCAGTTTTTAACGGCGGAGCGAACGCGGTCGCGCGACTCCTTTACGGCAGTATCGGCAAGACCGACAATATCAAAACCCGGCAGTCCGGTTGAAATATCCGCCTCGACCGTGACCCGATAAGCATCAATTCCGAAAAGGCCGAAACTGTTAATACGTGTGAACACACCTCTCACCTCCACAATATATTAAGATTATATAACACATATCTCCACTTGGCAACAAATTTTTCTTGACAAGTTACGACTGAGAATTTATAATAGTTTAGCACACGTTCGTTTGTAACGCAAAATCCCGCACCGCAACAGGACATAACGGATCGCCCTGTTTGATAAAAAAATTAAATATTGCGTTATTACTCTTTCGGGAGTTTAACATATATGGAGACGTATCGAAGTGGTCATAACGGACATGACTCGAAATCATGATGCCCCTTGAGGGACGAGGGTTCGAATCCCTCCGTCTCCGCCAAAAAACAGGAATCATACCGTTGGTGTGGTTCCTGTTTTTATATCATAAAACAAATCCGCAAGTTATTTTGTTTTTTTGCAAAATCGGTTGATTAAATCTCATAAATACTCTATAAATTAAATTGCGAAACATCTGTCATTGATTGAAAAAACTGTAAATAGGTAAGGTACGATTAAAATATGAATTACTTTGATGATAGCGGGTTTGCCTGTATCGATTTGTTCGCGGGGATTGGCGGTTTCCATCAGGCGATGAGCGATTTGGGCGGCAGATGTGTTCTCACTTCGGAAATAGACCCATTTGCAATCGAATCGTATATGAAAAATTACGGAATTGACGCCGCGCTCGACGTTACAAAAATTGAAAACAGTCAAATTCCGAACCACGATGTCCTTTGCGGCGGCTTCCTATGTCAAGCATTTTCCAAAGCCGGACGACAGGAAGGTTTTGCCGACGAAACAAATGGAACTCTGTTTTTTCAAATTGTCAGAATACTGAAAGAAAAGCAACCCAAATTTATTGTTTTGGAAAATGTACGAAATTTGGTATCACACGACAAGGGCAACACTTGGCGGGTTATCAAAAGAAGTTTGACCGATTTGGGATATGTCCTATCCGACTCGCCTATAATTATAAGTCCTCACCAACTCGGTATTCCGCAGTTGAGAGAAAGAATATATATCCTCAGCATTCACCACTCGTTAGGCGTAAACCATCTGAATTTTGATATTCCGTGCAGGGCAAAGTGTAAAACCGACATCTACAAAGCGGGAATTATCGAAGAAAATCCCGACCCGAAATATAATATTTCGGAATATGAAGAAAAAGTTCTTAACTGTTGGGACGAATTTTATCACGGTATTAAAGAAAAAGTTATCGGCTTTCCGATTTGGTCTTTTGAATTTAAAGAGACATATGACACTTCGGAACTTCCAAAAGGGAAGGTCGATTTCTGCCAAAAGAACCGAGCGTTATACGCCAACAACAAAGACTTTATCGATATGTGGTTGAAAAAATGGAACGGTTTGTCAGATTTTGTCCCAACCCACAGAAAATTCGAATGGCAAGCGGGAACATCGATATCGAGCATTTGGGAAGGCTTTATCCAATTCAGACCGTCGGGAATACGCGTAAAGCGACCCGATTCATTTCCCGCACTTGTCGCTATGGTTCAAATTCCCATAATAGGAAAATACAAGCGAAGGCTCACCCCGCGCGAAGCCGCCAGACTTCAAAGTTTTCCCGATTCTTTTATTCCCAACGAAAGCAGACCCATAACGGCAACCGTTTCGTTCTGATGTGATAAAACGGTTTCTTTCACCTTGTTTTGGAAAGACTCAAAATCCGAAAATACCTGAAAATCGTACAGTTCGTCCTTTTCAAAAAATTTTCCGCCGCGCAGAAAGGTTTTAATGTTTTTCTCGGCGATTTGCGACCCGCTGAAACGAACGCTCTCTTTTAATTCAACGGTAGCAAAATCGTCCCGCTCTTCAAGGCGTTTCAATTCCGATATCGAATTATCGGCATTTATTATTTGAGATACGTCATAACCGAGTATCAACGTAGTGCCCCGCGCAACCATATCTGTTATTATACCTTCGCGGTTATGCTGTGCTTCGTCCATTAACAACACATACTTGTTACCGTTGGTTTTCGAAACGGTTTTATCTAAAGCAAAGGAATACGAAAACGAGTTTTGCACTTCGGGAAATGTACTTCTATAGTACGCGGTGTTTTGCGCTCCGCTTATAAATATCGGGTGAAATTCGGTTGCCGATTTTTCGTTCAAATATTGCACATACAGATTCAAAAGTATTGCGTTTTTTCCCGAACCCGCGGCACCGACAATGCAAATTATTTTTTTGCCGTCCGCAATGCCCTTTTTGATTTCACCGAGCACACGTTTTTGCTCATCGGTCAAAACAAAGGTTTCTTCTTTTGTTACGATGGCGTTCATCGCATCAATAACACCTTTTGAAGGGCAGTATTGGGCACACGAAAAGTCATTGACAATACCGTCACCGCCCGACACAATATTTTTTGCGGCAACGGAAACGATATCATCGATATTTGTCACAACAGGAATATCCCGTGTTGAAGACCAATGGTTCTTTTCGATAATCGACTGTGCAGAATTAAAAGTTGAATTTCTTATATACACAAACGGAAAAACGGTATACTCTTCACCGATGTCGAGATAATCCTTAAAACTCAATTTATGACGGCTTATCTGTATTTGCGGATGAAGTTCTCTGCCGAGTTCTCTATGGGCGGAAAAATCGGCTGAAGTAATATACTGTGTATCCCACTGTTTTGATTCGATAATATAGGCAAATCTCTCTCCGAGGGCGGTCGTTCCCGCAATAATCAAGTCTATTGCCATTTCGTCAGTTGGCAGAGAATACTCGACCGAAATGACTGTGTCCTGCGGCAGTTCGGAAACGGCGGCAGAAGATTTTATATTGTTAAGCAGTATTTCCCACGAAACGATTTGGTTTCTTTCCGCCGCATGATATATTTCTGTCAAATACCTGATAATATCACTGCTATCGGTTTTTAAAAATTCTTTCACCGTTGAAATATATCCAACCACGGCACATATTCCTTGAATATAAAATCGCAAAATTCATTTTCTATATTTTACCATTGGTCAAGCCAAATGCGAGTGCTACGCCCGTTGCCCTCACGAAAGGGGTGGGCGATATTCATTTCCACATACTTTTCAACGATTATGTTTCCGCGAAAATCCACACAAACGAAAAGTGTGCATTTAATTATCGATATATCCTAAAATCGATTTTGGCTTAAAAGTCGGCAATAAAAAGTCCGTAAAATTCGATTTTTGTGGACTTTTTGCATTTTCTTTTGCACTTTAAAGAATAAAAGTGTTAAAAACCCTTGACAAGCGGCAAAAAAAGTTATATTATTTTTTTGTTAGTTTATTTGAGAGGAGCGGACAGTATGTTCTTTAATTATTATTACTTTTATTACTTTAAAAAGGACTGCCCGACTACTCCTGCCGAAGAAAGATAGAAAACGCTTTTCGGTGAGAATATACGGACAGTCCGCAACCGTTTGTGCCTATTCTAAAGGCGCATAAGGGTTTGCGGTTTTTTTATTTTAAATTTTCGGAGATGATTTTATGGTTTCAAAAAAAATGTTACAACTTGGAAAAAAGCGTTCCTGCATTAGAGAAATTTTCGAATATTCGGCGATCAGAAAGTCGAAAATCGGCGCGGAAAACGTTTTCGATTTCAGTCTCGGCAATCCGAGCATTCCCGCACCGAATGTCGTAACCGAAACGCTCAAACGCCTTATATCCGACACCGACCCCGTTGCTCTTCACGGCTACACTTCTGCGGCGGGCGATATGAATGTTAAGAAAACGCTTGCAAAAAATATTAAAGAGCGTTTTTCTTTTGACGCCGACCCCGCACTTATGTATATGACCTGCGGTGCGGCGGCATCGCTCACCGTTACACTCGGCGCAATAACCGAAGAAGGAAGCGAAGTTATTGTACTCGCTCCGTTCTTCCCCGAATATCGCGTTTTCGTTGAAAATTCGGGCGCAACTGTCAAAACGGTAAAGTGCACCGACGGCACATTCGACCTTGACATACCCGCTATTGAAAAGGCAATAAACGAAAATACTCGCGCGATAATAATAAATTCGCCCAACAATCCGTCGGGCGCTGTTTTCGGCGAAGAAAGCATTAAGATGCTCTCGGACTTGCTCAGAAAAAAGCGCAGTGAGTACGGAACACGCATTACAATAATCGCCGACGAACCCTATCGCGAACTTGTTTACGGTGATGTATTCGTGCCGTATATTCCTAATTATTATGACGATACCGTTGTATGCTATTCATACAGCAAGTCGCTCTCGCTCCCCGGCGAACGCATAGGCTATATTATGGTTTCGCCTAAGATGCAAGATGCGGGCGAAGTTTTTGCCGCCATTTGCGGAGCAGGCCGCAGTATGGGATTTGTCTGTGCACCGAGTCTTTGGCAACGCTGTGTTGCGGAGTGCGACGGCATTTCTCCCGACCTTTCGAGTTATGAACGCAACCGCGACCTGCTTTATAATTCACTTTGCGACATAGGTTTTGAAGCGGTTCGTCCCGACGGAGCATTTTATCTCTTTGTCAAGGCACTTGAACCCGACGCAAAGGCGTTTTGCGAGCGAGCGAAAAAATATGAACTTCTGCCTGTTCCGAGCGATGACTTCGGCGTTGAGGGTTACGTACGCCTTGCATATTGCGTAAGTTATGAACAGATTGAACGCTCTATTCCGGCATTCAAGGCACTTTACGATGAATACAAAATGTCGAAATAAACATTAAGACATAGGGAGAACCGATTATTATGACCGACCTTGAAAAAGCGAGAGAACTTATAAACCAAGCCGACAGCGAAATGGCGCACCTTTTCTCACAGCGTATGGATGCCGTGAGAACCGTTGCAAAATATAAAAAAGAGCACGGTCTTCCCGTCGACGATTTTGCGCGTGAAGAAAAAATCATAAAGCGTAATGCCGCCCTTATATCGGACGACGATTACCGCTCATATTATGTAAATTTTCTTCGCTCTACCATTGACCTTTCTAAAAATTTACAGCACCGCCTGCTTGACGGTATGCGTGTTGCGTACAGCGGCGTTGAAGGGGCTTTTGCCAACATTGCGGCAGAGCGTATATTCCCCGATGCCGTTGCCGTCCCATATCCCGATTTCGACGCGGCATACAATTCTGTTATGAGCGGCGAATGCGACTGTGCCGTTCTTCCGGTC
Source organism: uncultured Eubacteriales bacterium (assembly GCA_964566175.1). Taxonomy (GTDB): domain Bacteria; phylum Bacillota; class Clostridia; order Oscillospirales; family Acutalibacteraceae; genus SIG589. The sequence goes on along the minus strand of CAZMHU010000012.1, from coordinate 21,481 downwards.
GAAAACAGTTTCAACGGCGATGTTAACAAGGTGCTTGATTTGGCGTTCTTCGGCTCGCTTTATATTAACGGCGTTTACGAAGCGGAAATTATTCAAAATCTGCTCGCCGTCAAGGGGGCAACGCTCGACGGAATTAAAACCGTTATAAGTCACCCGCAGGCTCTCGGTCAATGCGCCGAATATATTAAAAAACACGGTTTTGAAACTATAAGTGCCGTAAATACCGCCGTTGCCGCAAAACAGGTTGCAAACGGCGGCAGAACGGATATTGCCGCAATAGCAAGCGAAGAGGCAGCAGAAAAGTTTTCGCTTGTCAAACTCGACGGACATATAAACCAAAGCAGTACAAACACCACACGTTTTGCCGTTTTCTCACGTGCACAGCGCACAGCCGGCAAAACCGACAACCGCTTTATTATGCTCTTCACCGTTAAAAACGCCGCCGGCTCGCTCGGCAGAGCCATATCGGTTATCGGAGAACACGGCTTTAACCTTTTGGCACTTAAAAGCCGCCCGACAAAAGAACTCAGTTGGGATTACTATTTTTATGCCGAGGGCGAAGGCAACCTCGCGACGGACAGCGGAAAAGCGATGCTTAAAGAACTTAAAAAATGCTGTAACAGCGTTAAGATAGTCGGCAGATTTGAAAAAGAAGTTAAAATTTAAGTAGGTGAAAATTATGGTCATAACGGTTAAAACCTCTCTGGGAGCGTACAACATTCGCCTCGAGCGTGGAATACTTAAAAATGCCGCGGATTATTTAAATCTTTCAAGGCGAGTGCTGATAGTTACCGACAGCGGTGTTCCGAAAGAATATGCGGAAACCGTTGCGGCAACTTGTAAAACCCCTGTTATAAAAGTAATACCTCAGGGAGAGCAATCAAAACAACTCGACACCTATACCGATGTTTTAAAAACGCTCGTGAAAAACGGTTTCACACGAACCGACTGCGTCGTTGCCGTAGGCGGCGGTGTTGTCGGCGATTTGGCGGGGTTTGTAGCCTCTACCTATATGCGCGGAATTGATTTTTACAACATTCCCACAACGGTGCTGTCACAGGTTGACAGTTCAATAGGCGGAAAGACGGCAGTGGATTTTTTGGGTTATAAAAATATCGTAGGCGCATTTTATCCGCCGAAAGCCGTCCTTATCGACCCGCAAACCCTCTCAACCCTGCCAGACCGACAAATTTCAAACGGTCTTGCCGAGTCGGTCAAAATGGCTCTCACAAGCGATGCCGAATTGTTTGAGATTTTCGAAAAATCGGATATACGCGAGTCACTCGACATAATCATAGAACGCTCGCTTTACATCAAAAAGCGTGTTGTTGAAGAGGACGAGCGTGAGGGCGGCATTCGCAAAATTTTAAACTTCGGGCACACCCTTGCACACGCAATGGAAAGTGCCGACAATATGGAAAATTATTACCACGGAGAATGTGTTGCTGCTGGAATGATACCTATGTGTTCCAACGAAGTTAAAGAACGCCTGTTGCCGGTGCTCAAACGTCTGTCTCTCCCAACCGATATCAGACTTGACAAAACTGCACTGGAAGAGGCAATAGGACACGACAAAAAACTCGCGGGAAGCGAACTCACCGTGGTTTATGTTCCGAAAATAGGAAAATTTGAGTTCAGAAAAATCACGCTTGACGATTATAAAAAGATGCTCAGTGAGGTGCTTTAATGAAAAACACATTCGGAAACAGTCTGACTGTCACCCTTTTCGGCGAGAGCCACGGCAGTGCCGTCGGTGCCGTTATTGACGGAATTGCTCCGGGGGTTGAAATCAGCAAAGAACGTATAGACGCCTTGCTTTCTTTAAGGCGTCCGTTTGACGGACTCTCGACAGCGCGCAAAGAACCCGACGAATATGTTATACACAGCGGTGCTTTTAAAGGCAAAACAACCGGTACGCCGCTTTGCATTTTAATACCAAACACCGACACACGCTCAAAAGATTACAGCGATATGAGCCGTCTTGCGCGTCCGTCCCACGCCGACTACACCGCCGAAATGAAATATCACGGTTTTCAGGACTACCGCGGCGGTGGACACTTCAGCGGAAGAATAACCGCGGCACTTGTAGCGGTGGGCGGAATACTTATTCCCGCACTCGAAAAAAAAGGTATCAAAATCGGCACGCATATTAAACGCATAGGCGGAATATCCGACCGCGATTTCAGTGACACCGAAAAAGATATCGATACTCTTAAAAATATGCCGTTTGCGGTTTTGGACAGCAAAAAGGCAGAACTTATGAAAGAAAAAATTCTCTCCGCCAAGGTTGAAGGCGACAGCGTAGGCGGCGTGCTTGAGAGTGCCGTTATCGGTATGACTGCCGGTGTGGGTGAGCCGTGGTTTGACACGGTTGAGGGTATGCTCTCACACGCACTGTTTTCCGTTCCCGCCGTTAAAGGCATTGAGTTCGGCGCAGGGTTCGCCCTTGCCGATATGTTCGGCAGTGAAGCCAACGACCCGTTTTATATGTGCGGCGATGCGGTTTTGACAAAGAAAAACAACAGTGGCGGCATTAACGGCGGTATTACAAACGGAATGCCTATCGTATTTCGCACGGCAATACGCCCCACACCGACAATAAGCAAAGAACAGCAAACCGTCGATATTAAAAACGGCACCGACGCCGTTCTGTCTGCCAAAGGCAGACACGACCCTTGCATCGTTCACCGTGCGAGGGCGGTTATCGATGCCGTTACGGCAATAACCCTTTGTGATATTTTAACCGAACGTTTCGGAACAGATTGGTTGGCGAAATAATGAATTACGGCTGTATAGGAGAAAAACTCTCGCACAGTTTTTCCGCGGAAATACACCGCAAATTGTTTGATTACGATTACATACTGAAAGAAATTCCGCGAGGAGAACTTCCCGCCTTTATGACGGAGAAAAACTTTTCGGCAATAAACGTGACCATTCCCTACAAGCGGGACGTTATTCCTTTTCTCGATTATATTGATGATACCGCAAAGCAAATCGGCGCTGTCAACACGATTGTAAACCGCGACGGCAAACTTTACGGCTATAATACCGATTATTCGGGAATGTGCGAACTTATTAAAAAAGCAAACATCGACCTGTGTGACAAAAAGGTGCTTATTCTAGGCAGCGGCGGCACATCGAAAACCGCATTGGCTGTTGCGAAAAATCTCGGTTGCAGAGAGGTGTTCCGTGTTTCGAGAAACGATACCGACGGCTGTATAACATACGACCTCGCGCTTTCAAAACATTCGGATGCCGAAATTATAATAAACACGACCCCCTGCGGAATGTACCCCGATATTTATAAAAGCGCTGTTGATATTACACGTTTTAACAATCTTTGCGGCGTTGTTGATGCCGTTTACAATCCGTTGCGTTCAAAACTCGTGTGTGACGCAAAAGACCGCGGCATTACCGCAATCGGCGGACTTTTTATGCTTGTGGCACAGGCGGCGTTTGCGGCGGAAAAATTCACCGACACGACGGTTGAAAGCGAAAAAACAAACCGCATATACAAAGAACTGCTATACAGCAAAGAAAACATCGTCCTTGTCGGTATGCCGGCGTGCGGAAAATCGACGATAGGCAAACTTTTGGCAAAAAATTCAGGTATGAACTTTTGCGATACCGATATTCTCATTGAAGAAAAATGCGGCAAGAAAATATCGGAAATATTTGCCGAATGCGGCGAAGAGGGCTTCCGTAAAATCGAAAGCGAAGTGATAAAAAGTGTTGCAACAAGACAGCACACCGTTATCGCAACCGGCGGCGGAGCAATTTTAAAAGAGGAAAACATCGCACTGTTGCGTGAGAACGGCAGAATATATTTTCTCGACCGTCCTCTTGAACTTCTTGTTTCTACCAAAGACCGTCCGCTTTCAAGCAATCGCGCCGCACTTGAAAAAAGATATGAAGAACGCTATTCGCTGTATCTCAACCGCTGTGACGCGAGAATAGACGCCGCAGGCAGTATAGAAGATACCGAAAGCGCTGTTAAAGAGGATTTTTACAATGAAATTTTTGGTTATTAACGGCCCTAATCTCAATATGCTCGGCATTCGCGAGCCGGAAATATACGGCACAGCCACCTATAGCGATCTTTGCACGCTCATAGGAAATCACGCAAAGGAAATAGGCGTCGAGGTGGAGATTTATCAATCGAATCACGAGGGTGACCTTGTTGATAAAATCCAGTCGGCATACGGAACTATAGACGGAATAGTCATAAACCCCGCCGCATATACACACACAAGCGTCGCTCTGCTCGATGCACTTAAAGCGGTCGGTATTCCGACGGTTGAAGTTCACATTTCCGATGTTTCAAAACGCGATGATTTCAGACAGATAAGTTATGTTCGCAAATATTGTAATAAAACGGTTATGGGACACGGTTTCAAAGGCTATACCGAAGCGTTGGATATCCTCTTTGAAATCGCGAGGAGCGAAAAATGAATGTTACGTTTTTAAAATCATGCGCTGTGGGCAGTGTTTCCGCCCCGCCCTCTAAAAGCGCCGCACACCGACTGCTTATCTGCGGTGCACTCAGCGGGGGCAGTCGCATTGACAATATCGCATTTTCAAAGGACATTACGGCAACGCTCGGATGTCTTGAAAAAATGGGCGCGAGGGTCGAAAAAAGCAAAAACAGCGTGTATATAGGCAAACTTAACCCATTTAATATCAAAGACGGCGCACACCTTGACTGCAATGAAAGCGGAAGTACACTTCGTTTTCTTTTGCCGCTTTGTATGCTGGCAAATAAAACCGTATATCTTAACGGCAGTGAACGCCTTTTCTCCCGCCCGCTTGATATTTACGAAAAAATATGCCGTGAGGAAAACATAATATTTCAAAAAATGAAAACCGAACTTGCCGTAACCGGCAAACTGCACGGCGGAGATTATACTCTCCCCGGCGATGTTTCAAGCCAGTTTATAACCGGACTGCTTTTAACACTTCCCCTGCTTGATACCGACAGCATCGTTACCGTAACAGGCAACTTCGAAAGCGAGTCATATGTTAATTTAACGCTCGATGCAATGAGAATTTTCGGTGTCAACCCGACCCGAAAAGGCAACACGTTTTATATCGAAAAAAACAGCCACTACACCGCACAAAACGTCACGGTTGAGGGTGACTGCTCAAATGCCGCTTTTCTTGACGCTTTTAATCTGCTCGGCGGAAATGTTACCGTAACCGGACTGCGCGAAGATACATTACAGGGCGATTATATTTACAAAAAGATGTTTTCGGAACTCAAAAACGGACACCGTGAGTTTGACCTTTCCGACTGCCCCGATTTAGCCCCCGTTATGTTCGCTATGTCGGCAGTATCGGGCGGTGCACACTTCCTTGGAACACGGCGGCTTAAAATCAAAGAAAGCGACCGCGGCGAAGCTATGAAGGCGGAACTTGCAAAGTTCGGAATTGACGTTTTGATAAACGATAACGACATTACGGTAAAACACGGCACACCGCACACGCCCACGGTTCCGCTTTGCGGACATAACGACCACCGAATAGTTATGGCACTTTCACTGCTTTGCAGTATATACGGCGGGCAAATCGAGGGAGCGGAAGCGGTAAGCAAAAGTTTTCCGGACTTCTTTTCACAAATCGAAAAATTAGGAATAGGAATTATTTCAGATGACACTTGATAAAGACAAAAAAATTTTGATAGTCGGCTTGGGACTCCTTGGCGGCTGTTATGCTATGGCTCTCAAAAAACAGGGTTTTTACGTCAGTGCCATAACAAAAACCGCCGACTCGGTGGATTACGCACTGGAGCACAATCTTATCGACCGCGGCAGTACCGAAGTTGACGAAACGCTGATAGCCGAAGCGGATATTATTGTTTTCGCACTCTATCCGCATATTTTTATCGATTGGATAAAAGAACACGGTTCGCTTATTCGCTCGGGGACTGTTATAACCGACGTTACGGGCGTTAAGGGTTGCATCGTTGACACCGTTCAGTCGCTTTTGCCCGACGGTGTTGAGTTTATATCGGCACACCCAATGGCAGGTCGTGAAGTATACGGAGTGCAGAACAGCGACGACAGCATTTTCAAAGGCGCAAACTATATTGTTGTTCCGACCGAAAAAAACACCGAAAGCGGAATTGCACTTTGCAAAGAACTCGGTACTGTGCTTGGATTTGAAAAAATATCCGTCCTCTCGCCGAGAGAACACGACGAAATGATTGCTTTTCTCTCGCAGCTCACTCACTGTATTGCCGTTTCGCTTATGTGTGCCAACAGCAACGAAAACCTTGTGCGCTACACCGGCGACTCTTTTCGCGATTTGACAAGAATAGCCAACATAAACGACGATATGTGGAGCGAACTTTTTCTTGCAAACCGCGATGCGCTGTTGCTTGAAATGGATAACTACCGCGAAAGTTTTGACAAACTTTATAACTTTATTAAAGACGGAGACCGCGAGGGAATGCGAGAAATGATGCGCCTGTCCTCAACACGCCGCCGAAAATTCAACAAAAAGGACTGACGCAAAATGAACTTGGAATTTTACCGCAAACTCCCGATACCGCAACAAATCAAAAACCGCTATCCCGTAACAGAAGAAATGAAGAAAATCAAGGACGAACGCGACCTCTTGATAAAGGATATTTTTTCGGGAAAGTCCGATAAGTTTTTGCTTATTATCGGCCCGTGTTCCGCCGACAACCGCGAAAGTGTACTTGATTATATATCGCGACTGAGAACCGTACAGGACAAGGTTTCCGACAAGATACTCATCATTCCGCGAATTTACACCAACAAACCGAGAACGACGGGCGAGGGATACAAGGGTATGCTTCATCAGCCCAACCCCGACGAAAAACCCGATATGCTCAACGGTATCTTGGCAATACGCGATTTGCATATGAGTGCACTTAAAGACTACGGTTTTACATGTGCGGACGAGATGTTATATCCCGAAAACCACCGCTATCTGTCCGACCTTTTGGCTTATGTTGCCGTCGGCGCACGTTCGGTTGAAAATCAGCAACACCGCCTTACCGCAAGCGGTCTTGACGTTCCTGTCGGAATGAAAAACCCCACGGGCGGAGACCTCGGAATTATGATGAACTCGATAAAGGCGGCTCAAAGCAGTCACACCTTTATTTACCGCGGTTGGGAAGTTAAAAGCGGCGGAAACGCCTATGCACACGCGATACTACGCGGATATGTCGATTTTGCGGGCAAAAACGTTTCAAACTATCACTACGAAGACCTGCTGAAACTGTCGGAACTTTATGCCGCATCGGGTCTTGCAAACGCTGCTGTCATCGTTGACACCAACCACGCAAACTCAGGCAAGAAATATCTCGAACAGATTAGAATTGCCAAAGACGTTATATACAGCCGAAATCACAACAACGATATCAAAAAACTTGTAAAAGGTCTTATGATAGAAAGTTATATTGAGGACGGCGCACAAAGCGTCTGCGAACACACCTACGGAAAATCTATAACCGACCCATGTCTCGGTTGGGAAAAGACCGAAAAACTTATATTTGATTTGGCTGAGGAACTTTAAAAACTCAGTCGTTCTTTCGGCGGGAGCAAGTCACCGCCCTATAATTACCGTTTAAATAAAAAAGCAGAAGGAAAAATCCTTCTGCTTTTTATTATTCTTCAACAGCCGCCTTGCGTGCGGTTATTTCTTTTATAACATTCGGGTCAAACTTTGCGCGGCGGTCATATGTATAAAGACCGTTCTGCTCCTGCTCAACATCAGTAAGTTGCGTATAGCAAAATGCGGAAATTTTCGGATTGTCAAGCAATGCATCAACAAGACCGCGGTAACGCTCGATAAACTCGCTGACGTTTTTAACCTGCTCGCCGTAACCCCAGTTATTGCCGCCGTTTTCGCCAGCAACCCAACGTGCACCGCCGAACTCGCTGACAAAGCAAATCTCACTGCTCTTTCTCATTATGTGAACTCCGCCGTCGTTGCCGTCAAGATATTCCGCTTCGCTGCCGTCTGTCAAGCGGTCATAATTTTCACGGAATTTTGCGGCATCGTCACAATAATTGTGAACGTCGAACATATCATACGTTCCGGCAATATGATGCCAACCGGAATTGTCGATAAACAATCTTGTCGGGTCATACGCCTTTGTCAGATTGAAAATGAAACGTACAAACTCGGCATCAATTCCGCGTGTTGTTTCGTTAAGGGGACACCAGCCGATAAGTGACGGATGATTATAATCCCTTTTAAGTTCTTCAAGCCATTCAGGAAGCATATTTTTATAACAACTGTCTTTTGTTACATCAAGACCCCAGTTCGGATATTCGCCCCAAACGATATAACCCAAACGGTCGGCATGGTACAAGAAACGCTCTTCGAAAACTTTTTCGTGCAGACGTGCGCCGTTGTAACCCATTGCCTGCGAACGCTTAATATCGGCAATGAGTTCTTCATCTGAGGGTGCGGTATAAATGCCATCGGGATAATAACCTTGGTCAAGAATAAGACGTTGGAAAACGCTTTTTCCGTTTATGTATGTTTTGCCGTCGCGGAAGACGATGCTCCTCATTCCGAAATAACTCTCAACCCTGTCTTCGTCCAAAGTGAAAACAATATCATAAAGTGTGGGGTCTTCTATACTCCAAAGTGCAACCTCGGACAGAGCAACATCAAAACTGCCGTTATCCCAATTTACCGTCTGCTCGGTTTTTCCGACCGAAACACCGTCTAAAAACGCCTCGGCGGTTATTTTTTTGCCGTCGGCGGCGTTTGCGGTGTATTCGACACGCAAAACACCCTTTTCTAAGAGGGGAGTCATCTTAACGGATTTAATATATGTATTAGGCGTATTTTCAAGCCAAACCGTCTGCCAAATTCCCGTTGTGCGGGTGTAGAAACAGCCGTAGGAGTCATACCTATTCGACTGCTTTCCCGACGGAACGGAAGACGAACGTGTATCGTCCTCGGCATATATCGATATGCGGTTTTCGCCTTTTTTCAAAAAGTCGGTTATATCAAACGAAAAGGAAACATATCCGCCTCTGTGCAAACCAACCTCGCCGCCGTTGACATAAACGCGGGTAATATAATCGCACGCGCCGATATTTATAAATGTGCGGCGGTTATCAAGCCAAACATCAGGTATATTTACGGTTCTCGTATACCAAACGCCGTTCATAAAATCTTTGTGTTCTATACCCGAGAGTTTGCTTTCGGGACAGAACGGAACGATTATTTTTTTATCAAAATGCTCTGCGTTTTGGTATCCGCGCTGTGTGCCGGTGCGGGAATTATCAACAGTAAAATCCCACTCACCGTTAAGACAAATCCAATCTTTTCTTTCAAATTGCGGACGGGGATATTCGGTGCGAATATTCATTTTGCACAACCTCCAATAAAAATAATTGTTCTTTATTTGTGATTTTATAATAAAAATCACCGAAAGTCAAGTAAAAAAGCGTTCCTTTCGGAACGCTTTTAACTAATCTTTCAGTGCACGCTCAAGCCAGACAACTCCAAGATCCATTGCCTCGTAAAGTCCCTGCTTTTCGCTTGCTTTTTTAACCCTTTCCTTTTCGGGGAGTTGTGTGTCGCTGAGAAGAAGTTGTATCGCAACACGGTCGGGCACCTTAGCGCCGTCTTCTTCCTTTTCGGAAAGCACATCAAGTTTTATAACGTATTTTTCGGACATATCGCCGTAATATATTTCCTTGCCCTTGCGAACAAGCGGCTTGCCCTTGTATGTCAAAAATTCAGCCATTTTGTTCCTCCGTATCTATATTTATTAAAAACATTTTACCACAAACGGCACACTTTGTAAAGAGCGCCTATATATCACTTCTGCCCTCAAGTGCGCGGGTGAGAGTAACCTCATCGGCATATTCAAGGTCGCCCCCGACCGGAATGCCGTATGCCAAGCGGGTTATTCGTATGCCCATCGGTTTTATAAGACGCGAAATATAACTTGCTGTAGCCTCGCCCTCCACCGTCGGGTTGGTAGCCATTATGACCTCCGTTACGGTGCCGTCGGCAAGACGCGCCATAAGTTCTTTGATTTTGAGTTGGTCGGGGCCTATGCCGTCAAGCGGAGATATCGTTCCGTGAAGGACATGATAAAGCCCTTTATACTCACGTGTGCGCTCAAAAGCCATAACGTCTTTCGGGTCTTCGACAACACAAATAGTTGTGCGGTCGCGCATACCGTCAGCACATATCGGGCAAATTTCCAAATCGGTCAAACATTGACAAACCGAGCAAAAATGAATTTTCTCACGTGCATCGGTCAACGCCTTTGCGAAGGCTTCGGCACGCTCACGAGGTTGTGTCAGTATATAAAACGCCAAGCGCTGTGCTGTTTTTCTGCCTATGGACGGCAGTCTCTCAAACTGATTTATAAGTTCCGAGAGGGGAGCAACATTGTACGCCATTACATCAACCCCGGAATGTTAAGACCGCTTGTTATTGCGCTCATCTCGTTCTCGGAAGTGGTTTTTGCTGTTTCAAGAGCCTCATTAACGGCAACCGTTACCAAATCTTCAATCATTTCGACATCGTCGGGGTCGATAATCTCGGGTTTTATTTTGAGAGAACGAATTTTATAAGTTCCGTCAACTGTTACGCTCACTGCGCCGCCACCCGAGACAGCGGTGTATTCGCGCTGCTCGAGATCCTGTTGAAGTGCCGCCATATCGTCCTGCATTTTTTGTGCCTGTTTGAGCATAGCGTTCATACTCTGTCCGCCCTGATTAGGTATTCTGCATTTCATATTAATAACTCCTATCTGTTCATTAAATCAAGTTTTTCGGCAAAAGCCAAAAGCGGGTCGGTTTTTTTCAGTGCCTCATCGTTTTTGTGATACGGCCCGATTTTATACGACTGACCCAAAACTTCGCTTATTGCACGCTTTAAGGTATCTCTGTTGTGGGGAGAACCGTTCATTATGTTTTTAAGTTGCGAATTATCGCTGTCTATAAGCAAATATCCGTCCTTTATGTATGCTCGCGAGCCTTTAAGCACACTGCACATAAGAGGATTGATTTTCGACAAAGCCGAAAGAATATCGTTCCATTCCTTTATCGGACTGTCACCGTTTTTAGGCGTTTCGCGCACGGCGGCAAGGGCAACATCTTCGTCCTGCGGAAGCGGGGCACAATCGTCATCAATCGGCGGTATCTCTTCGTCCTCTTCATCTGGCGAAACCGGTGTTGACTTGATTTCCGGCTTTGGCTGTCTTTGTTCTGCCGCAGATACCGTTTTTACTTCCGATTCAAGCGCGGCAACGCGAACTTGAAGTGCCTCAAGTGAGCTGCAGAGCGACGGCGAGCAAAGTTTTATAACGGCAAGTTCCATCTCACATCGGCGATTAGCGTTTTTCATTCTCGGCAGGGTCTGCTGAAGTAAATCAAGTGCAAATATAATATCCTTTAAATCATAAAGTCGTGCCTGACGTTCAAGTTCCTTTCGCTCCGAAGAGGAACAGATTATAGGTTTTTTCTCGATTGATACCGTTTTCATTATCATCAAATTTCGGTAATGCGATATCAGTTCAGACAAAAGCCGCACCATATCGACCGACGCACCGTAAAGTTTGTCAATCAGCATAAGCGCGCCTTCGGTATCGCACTCGCGAATTTTGTCACACAGGCTGTAAAGATAATCTCTGCCCGCCATACCGCAAATCTCATAAACCGTCTGTTCGGTTATGTTTTTGTCGGCAGAAGCGCAAAGATCCAAAAGCGAAAGCGCGTCACGCATACCGCCGTCGGCAATCGACGCTATAAGCATTGCGGCGTCTGTGTCGAGTGACAAACCCTCTTCTCCCGCGACAAATGAAAGTCTGCGGCAGATATCGGACGGGTCGATACGTTTAAAATCAAAACGCTGACAACGCGAAAGTATTGTTGCGGGAAGTTCGTTAACTTCGGTAGTGGCAAGAATAAAAATCACGTGTGCGGGTGGCTCTTCCAAAGTTTTGAGCAGTGCGTTAAACGCCGCCTTTGAGAGCATATGAACCTCGTCAATAATATAAACACGGTAACGTGAGTTTGCGGGAGTGAATGTTATCTGGTCTCTGAGTTCGCGAACATCGTCAACACTGTTGTTCGAGGCGGCATCGAGTTCGACAATATCCATAACCTCGCCCGAAAGTATTGCACGGCAAGCAGGGCACTGTCCGCAGGGGTCACCGTTTTGCGGATTTTCACAGTTCACGGCACGAGCCAAAATTTTTGCACAACTGGTTTTTCCCGTTCCCCTTGTGCCGGTGAAAAGATATGCGTGGGATATTTTTCCGGACGAGAGTTCGTTTTTCAAGGTATCGGTTATGTGGTTTTGACCCACCACGTCCGAAAACGTTAGCGGACGGTACTTTCTGTAAAGTGCCTGATACATACTGACCTCCCGAAATGCTGTTAATAAATTATGCGTACCCAAGTGTACGAACAGACCGATTTACTGCAGCGCATAGGGTTTCCGCTTAATGCTGCTCGGTTCCCCGCCTGACATGGTTCACAGGGCCCTATCGCACAGGACCCGCCTGTTCGCACGCTTCGATACGCACTTCTCAGCACTACTATTATAATACAAAACTTTTCTGTTTACAATAGTTTTTAAAAAATATTGTAATTTAGTCACAAAATAGTTATAATATTTAAGACATAAGTTTAATGGGAAAGTATTTTTGCTTTTCGGTTTTGGAGGTAAATATGGAAAACATTAAAATCTCTTCACTTTACAGTCTTGAACATACGGTAGCGAAAGAATACCTTTCGGGTTTTGAATATCCGTGGGAAGCACTTGCCGGAATTAAAGATTTTATTTTGGCTTTAGGTGAAAAACTTGACAAAGACAAATTCGATTACAACGGCGACGGCGTTTGGATTGCCAAAAGCGCCACCATTGCAAAGAGCGCATATATCGGCAGTCCCTGTATAATCGACGAAGGTGCCGAAGTGCGCCACTGTGCATTTATCCGCGGCAGTGCCCTTATAGGCAAAAACTGCGTTGTCGGAAATTCGACCGAACTTAAAAACGTTATCCTTTTCGATAATGTTCAGGTGCCGCATTATAATTATGTAGGCGACTCTATACTCGGTTGGCGCTCACATATGGGCGCCGGCTCTATAACCTCAAATGTAAAATCCGATAAAACACTCGTCTGCGTAAATGCCGGAACGAAAAAAATCGAAACCGGACTCAAAAAGTTCGGCGCTATGCTCGGCGACTGTGTTGAAGTCGGTTGCGGCTCGGTTTTAAACCCCGGAACGGTTATAGGAAAAAACACTAATATTTATCCCCTCTCTTCGGTTCGCGGATTTGTTCCGCAAAACAGCATTTATAAGTGCCGCGGCGAAGTTGCCGAAAAACGCTGAGGTATACCCTTATGGAAAAATGGGATATATTAAACGCGAGAGGAGAGCCTACGGGTCGCAGAATAAACCGCGGTCGGCGCGCCATACTTCGTTCAGGCGAATATCACGCCGTTGTGCATATATGGATTATTGACAGCAACGGCAGACTGCTTATTCAGCGCCGCAGTGAAAAAAAACACCTCATGCCGGGCGAATGGGCGGCAACAGGCGGTGCGGCTATTGCGGGAGAGACACCCTTTGCCGCCGCAAGACGTGAACTTTTTGAAGAACTCTCTATATATTCAAACGAAAACACGCTTAAAAAACTTGCAACCGTAAAACGCAGAAACTCCATACTCACAATTTGGAAGATTAAAAAAGACGTCCCCGTTGAAGCCCTGCGTTTGCAAAAGAATGAGGTTGCCGAGGCTCGTTGGGTGACCCGCACCGAACTTGAACAGATGATTGCAACGGGAAACTATCATAACTACGGCAGAGAATATTTTGATATTGTTTTTTCTGCACTGTACGAAAAGGAGAAAGAAAATGAGTACATCGGTTGAGGGACAGAGTTGTCCCGTTTGCCATGCCTATCTTTTTGACGAGGACGATGTTGTTTACTGTCCTGTTTGCGGCGCACCGCACCACCGCGACTGCTATACGGCAATAGGTCACTGCGCACTTGAAGACAAGCACGGAACAGAAGAGCAGTACGACCCTTCGAAATTCCGAGCGGACAGTTCTGACGACGAAAAACAACCTCCGTCAGATACAGAAAATGAAGAACCGCCTGTTCGTTGTCGTGTTTGCGGAAACACGCTTGAAAAAGGCGCAAACTTCTGTCCTCACTGTCGTACACCTGTCGGCGTTACACCGCCGCCCTTCAACCCCTTTCCGGGCACGATAAAAAAGGATGAAGAAATCAACGGTGTTACGGCGGAAGAAATAGCACGTTTCACTGCGCTCAACCCAATGCGCTATGTAACACGTTTTTTCGCAATGGTAAAAAACAAAGCATCATCTTGGAATTGGGCGGCATTTTTGTTCCCTTGCGAATGGTCTTTCTTCAGAAAGTGTTACAGTTCCGGCACCCTTATGGGAGTTCTTCTGATTGCGGCAAATCTGCTCACATTCCCCATTAATTCCGCACTGTCACAACTTGCTTTGCCCGAAAATTCGGGATATTCGGCAATGGCACAAATGATTACCGAAAACATTGACAAAATAGGCTATCTGCCGATATTTTTAATGTTCGTCGCCGCCGTAATAAATTTGGCGGTTCGTATTTTTGCCGGTGTAAACGGTGATAAAATATATATGAACACCGTTTTCGAGCGCATTAAAAGCATAAAAGAAAACGGCGGAGATATTGAAACCGAATTCCGTAAAAAGGGCGGAATTAACCCATTTTTCTTTATGCTGGCATATATGCTTATAAATTATATACCGAGAATTATTTTTACGTTCATAAGATAGGAGCAGCATATGAGTGACAATCAAAAAATCTGCACCGAATGCAGAACGGTAAACGAAAGCGAATATACATACTGCAAAAACTGCGGTGCCGTACTGCCGACTGGTGAGGAAAGAAAAGCCGAAATACCGTACAACTCTTTCCCGCACAATCCCTATACGGCTGAGGAAATCAGAGGAATTCCTGTTGACGATATGGTTGCTTTCGTAGGCAAAAACAGCGATAAAATCATACCGAAGTGGACTCTAACAGAACTTTCGGGCAGAAAGACCTCTTGGTGCTGGCCCGCATTTCTCTTGACCTTCTTTTTCGGACTTTTCGGAACGGCATTTTGGTTTTTATACAGAAGAATGTATAAAATCGGACTGTGGATTGCTGCAGTCGCGGCGATAGCAAGCATTGCATTCGGCGCTTTGTCTTTTTCCGCAATGGGCGATTTCGCAAGCGAATATCTTGATGTTGTTGAAAACTATACCCTAACCGGCGACGAAGCACAACTCGAACATGATATCTCGAATTTTATTTACGGCAGTGAACTTGCTGGAATGTCGCTGATATCAAACCTTTCAAACGCTCTGCGCCTTGGGGCGGCTGTTGTTGCGGGACTGTTTTCTCTACATATATATAAATGCCACGCGGCGGAGAAAATAAATTCGTTCGGCAGAAAACTGTCGGATATGGAACTCTCGCTCCTCGGCGGAACTTCGGGCGGAGCGCTCACCTTGGGAATTGTCTTTTATGCAATGTTCAACATAACAATACTGATTGTTATGACTTTTTTGCTTTTAGCGGTGGTTTAAATGGCAAAATACACTACACTTTTATTCGACATTGACGACACTCTGCTTGATTTTCTCGACGCCGAACGTCAGGCAATAGAACGAACCTTTTCGCAAAACTCGGTTCCGTTCAACGAAGAACTCTTGCAGTCATACAGCACAATAAATTTGAGTCTTTGGAAACGCTTTGAAAAGGGTGAAATCGAAAAATCGTTTATAATCGAAGAACGTTTCCGTCTCTTCGGCGAAAAACACAGTCTGTCACTCCCCGTTGAAAAGGTTGCGAGAGAGTATATATCAAACCTGATGTACGGTCACACCTGTATAGACGGCGCAACCGAACTTATGCGCTCACTGTACGGAAAGTATGATATTTACGCCGTGACAAACGGCATAAGTCTCACTCAGTTTAAACGCATTAAAGACTCGGGGCTGGAACCTTATTTTTCCGATATTTTCGTTTCCGAAACAACAGGACATCAAAAACCGAGCATAGAATATTTTCAGTACGTTTTCGACCATATAAAAGAAAAAGACCTATCGAAAATATTGCTCATAGGCGACTCGCCCTCTTCCGATATTCGCGGCGGAAACAACGCCGGAATTGATACCTGTTGGTACAATCCGCACAAAAAGCCGATAAGCGATGTCCCGACTTATGAAATCGACACGCTCGAAAAACTTCATAATTATCTTTAAAACAGCGCACCGCTCAAGAAACGGTGCGCTGTTTTTTGAAAATCGCAAACGAGCAAACGAGAGAAAAAACGAGATATTTTGAGAAAAAGCGAGATACAGGTTTGTAAATTAAATTTTTGAAAAAAAGGTGTTGACAATCGCTTTCGTGTGTGATATCATATCAAGGCTTGAAAAAATAACGGAGGTTAAGTTTATGTCTACTTTTATGGCTAACGCAAATACCCTTCAGCGTAAATGGTATGTTATAGACGCAGCAGGCAAACCGCTCGGACGTGTTGCCGTTAAGGCTGCTGACCTGCTTCGCGGTAAGGGCAGACCTGATTTTACACCCCACGTTGACTGCGGCGATTTCGTTGTAGTTCTCAACGCTGAGAAGGCTGTACTCACAGGTAAAAAACTTGAAAACAAATATTATCAGCGCCACACCGGTTATGTCGGAGGTCTTAAGGAAACTCAGTATTCCACACTTATGAAGACCCGTCCCGAACTCGCTATGCAACTTGCTATCAAAGGCATGGTTCCGGACACCACAATCGGCCGCAAGGCTCTCACCCGTTTGCACGTTTATCGCGGAAGCGAACACAAGCACGCGGCACAGAAGCCCGAAGCACTTGAATTTTAACGAGAGGAGACAGAATTATGTTTGAAGGAAAGCCTTATTTCTACGGCACAGGCAGAAGAAAGAGTTCTGTCGCTCGTGTACGCGTTTACAGCGGCACAGGAAAAATCACCATCAATAACCGTGATATCGACGATTATTTCGGTCTTGAAACCTTGAAACTTATCGTTCGTCAGCCGCTCGTACTGACCGAAACAGCAGATAAGTTTGACGTTGTTTGCACCGTTGTCGGCGGCGGCGTTACCGGTCAGGCCGGTGCTATCCGTCACGGTCTTTCTCGCGCATTGCTTCAGTATGACGCTGAGGTTAGAGGCGCTCTCAAGAAGGCAGGCTTCTTGACACGTGACCCGAGAATGAAGGAACGCAAGAAGTACGGACTCAAAGGCGCCCGTCGTGCACCGCAGTTCTCCAAGAGATAATTTGTTATCTTTCAAAATCTACCGACTCTGTTATTTACAGGGTCGGTTCTTTTTTGCTCTGCGGTCACAATCACAACTAAATGGTTTTTCGGTGATTGACAAAACGACGGCTTTTGTGTATAATACTCATATAGGCTTTACATAACTGACGGGTTTTGCGGGTTTACCGCAGGGGAATGTAAAGAATAATTGTGTCGACCGTCTGGGCAAATCAGCAAAACGCTGGTTTGCCTTTTTTATTTTTCTAAGGAGGATTTTTTATGAAATACGAAGGTTGGAACGGTTTTAACGGCGGCATTTGGCAGGAAAGCATTAACGTCCGCGATTTTATTCAGAGCAATTACAAAGAATATACCGGCGATAGTGAGTTTTTGGTAGGTGCAACACCGAGAACCGAGGCTCTTATGAAAAAACTCAACGCACTTTTTGCGCTTGAACGCCAGTTCGGCGGTGTTTTGGATATTGACACCTCGACTGTTTCCTCACTCACAAGTTATTCCCCCGGATATATCGACAAGGAAAACGAAATTATCGTAGGCATGCAGACCAACCGCCCGCTCAAACGCGGCGTTAATCCTTTCGGCGGAATAAGAATGGCTCGTCAGGCGTGCGAAGCATACGGTTATAAACTCAGTTCTAAAATCGAAAACGAGTTCAGATACCGCACAACACACAACGACGGCGTTTTCCGTGCCTACACCGACGAAATGCGTAAAGCACGCCGCTGTCACGTTATAACAGGTCTGCCTGACGCCTACGGCAGAGGACGCATAATCGGCGATTATCGCCGTGTTGCGCTCTACGGTATTGACCGCCTTATTGAAGAAAAAAAGCGTGATAAAGCCGCTTTGGCTGACGGAAACTTCAACACCGAAACCGTTCGCCTTGACGAAGAACTGTTTCAACAGATTGCCTTTTTGGGTTATTTGAAGGAAATGGCGGCAATGTACGGCTTTGATATCAGTCTGCCCGCAACGAACGCACGTGAAGCAATTCAGTGGACTTATTTTGCATATCTCGGTGCTATAAAGGAGCAAAACGGCGCCGCAATGTCACTCGGAAGAGTCAGCACATTTTTTGATATTTACATCGAACGTGACCTCAAAAAAGGCACGCTCACCGAAGAGGGCGCACAGGAACTGCTCGACGATTTTGTTATGAAACTCCGCATTGCGCGTCATCTTCGCACACCCGAATACAACGAACTTTTCGGCGGCGACCCGATGTGGATAACCGAAGCGGTCGGTGGTACGGGCGAGGACGGCAGAACGCTTGTTACAAAAAGCAGTTACCGTATTTTGAACACACTCTACACTCTCGGCTCATCGCCCGAACCCAACCTCACCGTGCTTTGGTCGACGGCTCTGCCCGAAAGTTTTAAGCGTTTTTGTGCAAAGGTTTCGGAAGACACCGACTCCATTCAATACGAAAACGACGATTTAATGCGCCCGATATACGGCGATGACTATGCCATCGCCTGCTGCGTTTCGGCAATGCGTGTCGGCAAGCAAATGCAGTTTTTCGGTGCGCGCTGTAACCTTGCAAAACTTTTGCTTATCGCCATAAACGGCGGATATGACACAACAAGCGGAATACACATCGGCCCGCAAATGTCACCCCTCGCAGGCGACAAACTCGATTTTGACGAAGTTTCAAAGCGATATAATATATATATTGAATGGCTGAGCCGACTTTACGTCAATACTATGAACGTCATTCACTATATGCACGACAAATATGCCTACGAAAAGACCCAAATGGCTCTGCACGATACATCGGTCGAAAGGCTGATGGCATTCGGCGTTGCGGGACTGTCAGTTGCGGCAGACTCGTTGAGTGCGATAAAATTTGCAAACGTTCGCCCACTGCGTGACGAAAACGGCTTTATAACCGAGTTTGAAACAACGGGCGATTTCCCGAAATTCGGCAACGATGATGACCGTGTTGATTTGCTTGCAAAGGAACTCACCCACACCGTAATAACCGAACTTCGCAAAACGCCCGCATACCGCGATGCAACTCACACACTTTCGGTACTCACCATAACCTCTAATGTTATGTATGGCAAAAATACCGGCGCTACACCCGACGGAAGAAAAGCAGGAGCGCCTTTTGCACCCGGAGCAAACCCCATGCATAACCGTGAAGAAAACGGTGCGCTCGCATCACTTAATTCTGTTTCAAAACTCTCTTATGATGACTGCCGTGACGGAATTTCCAACACGTTTTCCATCACACCCGATGCACTCGGACGTACTGCAGAGGAGAGAAACAGCAATCTTGTATCAATTCTTGACGGCTATTTTGCAAAGAAAGCTCACCACATAAACGTAAACGTATTAAACCGCGAAGCTCTCAAAAAGGCATACGAAAACCCCGAAGCCTATCCCAACCTTACAATACGCGTTTCCGGATATGCTGTAAACTTCCACAAACTTTCCCGCGAACAACAGCGTGAGGTTATAAGCCGAACCTTCCACGAGTCGATATGATAACAGGACGTGTTAATTCCCTGCAAAGCCTAGGCACTTTGGACGGCCCGGGTGTCCGCTTTGTCGTGTTTATGCAGGGGTGTAATCTCAGGTGCGGATGTTGTCATAATCCCGAAACACAACCGCTCGTCGGCGGAACGGAATATACCCCGCAAGAACTGCTTAAATCGGTTTTGCGTTATAGGGAATACTTCGGTGCCGACGGCGGAATAACCGTTTCGGGGGGTGAGCCGCTTCTTCAAGCCGATTTTGTCGGCAAACTTTTCGAAATTTGCCGTGAAAACGGAATAAACACCTGTCTTGACACATCGGGCAGTATCTTAAATAGCGGTGTTCTAAAACTCTTAGAGTGTACCGACCGCGTACTGCTCGATATCAAATATACCGACGAGGAACTTTATCGAAAGCACGTCGGTTGCGGATATAACGCTCCGCTCAAATTTTTGCGCGAACTTGAAAAAAGAAATATCCCGACAACACTCAGGCAGGTTATTATTCCGACACTTAACGATAACGAAGAAAACATATTGCGACTCCGAAAAATCGCAAAAACACATACCTGCGTCGACAAAACGGAACTTTTGCCCTTTAAAAAGATTTGCGCCGTAAAATATGAAAATATGGGACTTCGGTTTCCTTTTTCGTATATCCCCGTGCCGACAGCAGAAAATATGAAAACGCTTGAGGGGATTTTATCTAATAATTAACGGTTTGTAAAATATTAAACTATTGCTTGAAGTAACGAAAAAAGTTTGATATAATTAACTTCACGATTATTAAAAGGGATGATAGTTTTGGCAGGTAAAGATTTCCTTGAAGAACAGCGTCGCAGACAGCGCGATTTGGTCGCTACGAAAACCGCGCGTCAAAATCCGTCTGCCGTTCCTGCTGCCGTGGTGTGCGAACAGCCTGTGCTGACACCGAAAGATAAACTTAAAAACTTTTGGTTTTATTACAAATACCACATTCTCGCAATCGTTTTTCTTGCCTTTGTTCTCACTATCGGTATTTCACAGTGTGCAACCAAAGAAAAATATGATATCGAAGTTGTCCTTTTCACATACAGCACCTATACCGGCGGACAGATTGATGCGCTTGAAGAACAACTCGAACTCTACGGCGAGGATACAAACGGTGACGGCGAGGTTAATGTTCAGGTTATTGACTGTTCATACAACAAGGATGAAACCGCCGACCAACAAAACGCAAAACGTTCAAAACTCACGGCACTCATCGCCGCCGACAGCAACGCTCTGCTGTTCATAACCGACGAAGCATCGTTTGAGTATTTCGACACCCTTTTTGAGAAAGACTTTTTCGCAACGCTTGATCTGCCCGACAACGACGGTAAAAGCGCCCTTTTGTCCGAAACGTTTTGCAAAGCGGTCAATGACAAGTCCGAATCGGGATTTTTACTGCCCGAAGGACTTCGCATCAGCCGCCGCGTTGCAGATGAGAACACCGCTGTTGGCAGAGCCGACAATATCGGCAATATAATATCGGCCTCGGACAGCCTTATTAAAAGGCTTATCGCCGAATAAAACCGCCCGTAGCACAGCTGGATAGTGCAGTAGATTCCGATTCTAAAGGTCGGGGGTTCGAATCCCTTCGGGCGGGCCATATTGTAGGTGCAAAAAAGATACCTACCGCAGGAACCCACTAACCATCACG
>CAZMHU010000011.1:0-52911 GCA_964566175.1 uncultured Eubacteriales bacterium | reverse complement strand
GCTAAAGCAAAAAGAAACCACACAGCAGACTCTGTAGCCTGTTGTGTGGTCTTTCTTTGTCTACACCGCTTGAGGATGTCACTCAAAAATTATCGTTGTTTTCAATAATCCCTAAGTGAACGCCCCAAAGCGGTGCTTTAATTTTTTTATTCTTCTTTGGTTGCTTCTTCTTCGGCAAGTTCAATATCCGCTACGTGAACATTAACGCGGTTTACGGCACTGCCGGTCATATTCTGTACCTTTTCTTTGACGTTTGCCTGAACGCGTGCGGCAACATCCTTTACGTTTGCCGATTGCTCTACCGAAACATAAATATCCAAGGTGATTTCGCCGTCTGCGGCAACGGTAGCCTTTACGCCCTTGCCAAATCCACGGTCAACAATACCCTTTATATCCGAAACCTTGGTTTTGAGTGCGCTGACACCGTCAACCTCTGTTGCTGCCATACTTGCCATTTTTGCAAGCACATCTTCGTTAATTTTAAGACCGTATTTTCCGGACATAAGTATTCCTCCTTTTATTTGCTCCTCTATATTATAACACATTTTTTAAATTACACAACAATTATTTTGCCGTAATTATTTTTACTTTATCAATAGTGAGTCCGCTCTGCGAAGTTGCAATATCCTGAATTTGTACCGTTTCGCTTTCGGAAAGTTTTTCGGTTTTTATTACGATATTTATATCGTTGTCGCCTATAACCGCCAAAACATCTTTAAAGCCTTTTGCCTTGAGTAATGTTTCTATTGAAACTTCGGTATCCATACGGGTTGACAGTTCGGTCTGTTTTTCGACAGCCGCCGTCTTTACGGCATCTTTAACCTTTGCGTCGGATATTGTTTCTTTAAGTTCCTCAAGTGCTTCCTTTCTGGTATTGTTACGCTCGTTACGGGTTTTCAAAAAATAATCCTCTGCCTTTGCAGACGTTTGAGCCGCCTCTTCCGAAGCGTTTCCGTTCACAAACGTCGCTTCCCCCAAATATGATGCCGTAGGCTCGGTATCACTGCTGCTTGCCGCAAATCCGCTACCGTCGGCGGAGTATTTCATATTCAGCCAAACCGCACCCGCAAGCGCGACCGTCATTACCGCAAGCGCAACCTGTTTTTTTCCGAATACTTTTCCCTTTTTCATAACTGCTCCTCCTAAGTTTAATTGACATACTGTGTAACAAATATTTTTTTGCTTGATATATCAAGTGCCGCCATAACGGCAGAGCGCACTTTCTGCTCGGTATCCGCCGACACCGTATCGCACACTATTGCAACACCTCGCACAGTGGGCATATATTCGGTAACCAGCAAACCACCCTCTGCACCGTCCGCAGATTTTACTATTATGTAACCTTGTTCGCTGTCATTGCTTTTATCGGTAACCGTCGTCCGTCCCTCGTCGGCGTAGACATACTGATTTCCTGTTTCCAACGTCACGGCAACCGAAACTCGTTTACTGCCCGTAATACTTATCACCAAATCGCGTATTTTCTCTTCGGTCTGTGTACAGTATTCGGTAGCGACAGCATAAGTATCTTTTGTATTATCTTTATCTTCCTTGCCGCCCGACGAAAATGAAGAAAAATAAACAAGCAATATTCCCGCCAATCCCAAAAAGAATATTGTCTTTTTGCCCCTTCCTTTAAATCTTTCGGCTATCGCTTTTCCGTCAATCATTTTTAATTATTACCTCACTGCAATAGGGCGACAACAACTGCTCCGCGGCGGAGGGGTCACTCGCGCCGGTTATTATCACGCTACTAATAATTATGTCACCTTCATTCGAAATATCCGTATTTACCGTAATTTCTTCAAATGTGATGTTTTTTCCATCCAAAACACTTTTTACAATATATTCTGCCTGTGACAAAAGCATTCCGTCCGCCTTCACGACAAAATCGGTTTTTGCCGTAAAAGCGGAGATTTTAATATTCGCACCCGTAACCGGAATAATCAAGGCACAAAGCATAACAAGACCTATTATATATTCGGCACTGCGTCTCATCACGCCGCTCGGACATATTATGTAAAACGCTCCGATTATCACAGCCGAAACAGATACAGACACCGCAATATTCTTAAACATATCCATTTTCAAATCCCCACCGCAGTTAATATTGTAAGCGATATTATAAATGCCACCGAACATATAAGCAATATGCCCATCAAGAGAGATACAGTGGAATCTGCGGCTTTTAGCAGAGCCGCCGTTTTGCCCGATGAGAGCAGTTCTGCCGCCGCCGAACTCAACAAAAGCGACAGCCGCCACATAAAAAGTTGCGCGACGGCGGGCAGCAGTATGAGCGCTGTTGCCACAACACCGTATATACCTACAGATGATTTCAACAGCGAAACACACGCCTTCACCGTTGTCAATGCCTCGCTTATCGGCGCACCGACAACAGGAACAAAACTCCCTATCATAAACTTTCCGGTTTTTACGGCAAGGCTGTCTGCCGCAGAATTTACGGTAGTCTGTATTCCGAGTATTCCGATATAAACCGTCATAATAAGTCCTATTGTCCAGTTTGCGACTTTTTTCATAAGTTCCGCAATTTTTTCGGTTTTTGCAATGGGAGTGAGCGTTCCGCATATACAAACTGCAAGATATGCACCCACTGTCGGTACGATAATACTGCTTGACAGCAAAACTACAGTTTCGTTTGCCGCAAGCAACAGGCTGCCCGATGCCGCCGCTGTTGTCGGTTTTCCCGCCGCCGTCAACACCGTACAATATACCGGCACAAAGGAAATCATAAACTGTGCTCCTACCTTTACGGTGTTAACTACCGAGGTTATAGCACCGTAAACCGGCAAAAGTACCGTTCCTGCCGTAACTGCCGAGGTAGTATAAGCCATTACAGTGTTCATAGCCTGACCATCGAAAAAGGGCGCAAGCGCCGAACACAGCAACAACATTCCCACTATCGATGCCGCCGTCACAAGCGGCGTTTTGCCATTGGTTTTCAAACTCTCCCAAATCATTTTAAACACATTTTCCGTTTTAAGAGAATTAACCCAATCGGAATTTGCGGAGTTCACGGGAAGTCCGTCAAAAAAATCTTTCACATCATTGGGCAGTGCATCATAAAGACTGCCCGCCCCGCTTTGCTCATATTGCTCGCCGTATAAATCGGCGTGTACCGGAGCGGAAAACATAAGCACAAAAAGCAGTAAAATTATTATCCTTTTCATACTTCACCTATAAGTTGTAAAGCAATTTCCGTAATGTTCTCAACAAGGGGAACGGAAAGCAAAAGTACGGCACATTTTCCCGCAAGTTCCGCCTTTGACGCAAGCGCACTTTGACCGAAATCTCTGCAGGTGTCTGCGGCAAGTTGCGTTATATAGCAAATTCCGAGTGCCTTGAAAGCAATTTTGAAACTGCCGTTTTCAGTGCCCGCCCGCTCCGCCAGACCTTGAAGTTCCTTGATAACCGGCACAACGCTCCCGAGCAATGAAAGCAAAATCACACATCCCGCTATTATTGCAACAGCCATTGAATATTCCGGCTTGTATCCCGAAAGTATCAAACAGAGCATTGCCGCAAGCACACAAAGCGCCAACAAAGACGATATCTCCATATCAAAGTCCGAAAACCGATTTCACGGTGTTAAACAGTTCACCTATGACATCAACAAGCATAAGCAGTACAACAACCAAACCCGCAAGAGATGTCAGCATTGCCTGGTCTTCCCTACCCGAACGCACCAAAAGTTGATTAAGCACCGCAACGATTATTCCGATAGCGGCAACCTTAAAAATGAAATCAACATCCATTCACTTCACCTATATTATCACTATTGCGGCAAACAAACCGCAAAAAAAACCAAGCGACACATAAAGCCGAGAACACTGCTTTTTCCTCTCACGCGCGGCTGAGAGTCTCCGCTCCAACACGGAGATATGCTCTTCGGCATTCTTGATTTGACTATCGATATCGGTCTTACCGAGCCTTGAAAGATAGGACTCCAGTACGGCAATATCGCTTTTTTCAAGTCCGTCCGTGCCGCACCAAGTGTTATCCTTAATATAAACCTCACCCTCGGTTTTCGCAAGTATATCACAAAGTTCAGACCGAGTAGCACGCATACCGTCACTTATATCTTCGATATAACTCCGTGCAAACTCAAGTTTTCGCACCCTTTGCGACAGTCCGTACGAACAGTGTGCACCGAAGAGCGTACTGGCCGCCAAAAGCAAAACCGCTCCTATCAATCGCACCGTGTCAACACTTCCTCTGCCCTTAAAAAACGCGGAACTCCGCCCGCACGTGAAAGCACAGCAACCTGTGAAATCGCACCGCTTTCAAGCAGTCTTTTGGTGACATCACGTCGCACAAGGTCTTCCGAGTTTCCGATATGGGCCGTTGTCAATACGGCAACACCGCTGTTAAGTCCCTGTATGACCGTATCAACCTCGCCCTGTGAAGAGATTTCATCAAATGCGACAATCTGAGGATACATTGTACGCACCGCCATTTCTATCCCCTCTGCCTTACCGACGCCTGTTATCACATCGGTATTTTGACCTATATCGTTCTGTGCCTCGCCGCCGCTCACCGCCGCGAGTTCCCCACGGCTGTCAATAACGGTTATTCTCTTTAAATGCGCCGTCGATAACTGCCGCACCATATCCCTAAGTAGTGTGGTTTTTCCGCTACCC
Source organism: uncultured Eubacteriales bacterium (assembly GCA_964566175.1). Lineage (GTDB taxonomy): Bacteria > Bacillota > Clostridia > Oscillospirales > Acutalibacteraceae > SIG589. Next base: position 48,256 of record CAZMHU010000011.1, on the reverse strand, counting down.
GGCGGGCCGGCTATCAACATTCCGCCGCCGTCAAACCTCGAAACCAAACGGTCGGCACTGCCCAACACCTCTCTGGCTATGCGTATATTCACAGAAGAAATATCACGCACACCGCCCGAGAAAACCGTTCCGCAAATTCCCGCACGATGACTTCCCCGCATCATAATAAATCCCTGTTTAACTTCGTCGGTATGACTGTATACCGAATTGTTGCACAGTTTTATATATACTTCGTTTATTTCACCCGCTGATATATAAATCGGGTCGAGCGGCGGCAAATAATCCGCACTGCCCGATTTTCCCACCCACATAGGCGCACCGCCTACGGTGAGAATAAGCGGCTTTCCCGCACGAAGGCGTATTTCCTGAACATTCCGCTTTACACTCTCCGGCAAAGAAAGCAATGTTCTTTTTGTTGCCCCGTCCAGCGCGTAAAGCGCGCTGTCAAACCGTTTTGCATAATTTTTACTGTCAATCATTTTGCTTGTCCCTCCGTTTTTTAATATTATGAGGACAAACGTTTTTTTAGAACAAAAAAACAGCGAAGTCTAAAACTTCGCTGTTTGCCTTTTAAATATTCGGTTTATTCCGGCATTTCCCAGTTGTGCCAAACTGCCTGAACATCATCGTTGTCTTCAAGCATATCAATAAGTTTTTCCATATTTGCCACAGCCGCCTCATCGTCGATTGCGGTAGTGGTTGAAGGAACATACTCAACCTCAGCCGATACAAAGGTGTAACCCTTTTCTTCAAGCGTATCACGTACAGTGCCGAGAGAGTTTGCATCGGTGCAAATCTCAAACACGTCACCATCAAAATTAAAGTCGTCTGCGCCGGCTTCAAGTGCATCTTCCATAACGGTATCTTCGTTTAAACCTTCGCCCTCAATAATGATAATACCCTTGCGCTCAAACATAAACATAACCGAACCCGACTGTCCGAGATTACCACCGCATTTGTCAAAATAGTGGCGCATTTCGCCCGCGGTTCTGTTTCGGTTATCGGTTAGGGTTTCAACAACTACGGCAACGCCGCAAGGGCCGTAACCCTCATAAATCAATTCTTCATAGTTATTGGCATCGCCTTCGCCCGCCGCTTTTTTGATAATACGTTCAATATTTTCGTTGGGAACGTTGGCAGCTTTCGCCTTGGCAATGGCATCTTTAAGTTTACTGTTCTCTGCGGGATTGGGGCCGCCCATTTTAACTATAACAGCAATCTCTCTTCCCATTTTTGTAAACACCTTTGCCTTTGCGGCATCGGTTTTTTCTTTTTTACGTTTGATATTATTCCACTTGGAATGTCCTGACATATCTATCCATCCTCTCTGATAAGGCTATTCTACCACAAAAGAAGTTATACTTCAAGTCCCCTCTTGAAGGTTTAGCGCATCCTTGCAAAGATTTTCAATATCCGCATACGAATTTATTTCTCCGCAACGACGACGGAGCATAGCCGCACCTTTTATGCCCTTTAGATACCACGCGGCGTGTTTTCGCGATTCAAGCAATGCCGTGTGCGGATCTTTGTATTTCATCATAAGTTCAACGTGACGTAAAAGCACCGAAAGCCGTTTCGCAAGCGGCGGTTCGGGAAGCAATGTACCGTGAGCAAGATAGGCGTTTATTTGAGAAAATATCCACGGTGCGCCCATTGCGGCACGTCCCACCATTATAAAATCACAGCCTGTATATTCATAGGCTTTTGCGGCATCCTTTGCCGATGCAATATCGCCGTTTGCGATAACCGGAACTGACACGCATTCCTTTACCGCTTTGATTATATCAAAATCAACAGGCGGAGCATACATCTGTGCTCTCGTCCTACCGTGAACCGTTATCGCAGTTGCCCCTGCATCTTCACAACGTTTTGCAACCTCGGTTGCCGTTATTGTGTCGGCATCCCACCCCGAACGTATCTTGACCGTTATCGGAAGTGTGACCGCCTTTACGACCTGACGTGTTATCTCCCCCGCAAGGCGTGGGTCTTTCATCAGTGCCGAACCACCACCGTTTCCGGCAACCTTCGGTGCCGGGCATCCCATATTTATATCAATAAAATCGGGGTTTTGCTCCGCCGCGGCAACCGCCGCACGAGCCATTATTTCGGGGTCACTTCCGAAAAGTTGTATACCCATCGGACGCTCAGCGGTATGAACATCCATAAGTATTTTGGATTTGCGGTCGTTCATACTGATGCCTTTCGAACTTATAAGTTCGCTCACCGTGTATGCCGCACCGTATTCTCTGCAAAGTTCCCGCATTGCCCTGTCGGCAACGCCCGCCATAGGAGCAAGTGCCGCAAAGCCGTCTGTTTCAAGATTTCCTATACGCATTATATCACCGTTTTTACAGTCTAAAATTATTCAGTTATCATATAATAACATATTTTTCCGTGTTTTGCAAAAAAAGATGACAAAGTGACAATATTTTGGTATAATGATTATTGAAAATCGAAATATTAATTTTTTACTTATAGTGCGATACTTGCAGAAACTGTTACGGAGGATTTTATGAAAATATTGGCAATAGACGGCAACAGCATAATAAACCGTGCTTTTTACGGAATAAAACTGCTATCCACCAAGGACGGCAGATATACAAACGCCGTATACGGCTTTATGAACATTCTTCTTCACCTTACAGAGGAATACAATCCCGACTGCGTTGCGGTTGCGTGGGATTTGAAAAAACCGACTTTCAGACATCTTATGTACGACAAGTACAAAGCAGGCAGACACGCAATGCCCGAAGAACTCGCACAGCAAATGCCCATTATGAAAGAAATTTTATCGCTTATGGGTTACAAAAACATAGAGTGTGAGGGATATGAGGCGGACGATATTCTCGGAACGCTTTCCGCCGCCGCAAAAGACGAAGGCTATGAATGTATAATCGCCACGGGTGACCGCGACTCACTGCAACTAATTTCCGATAATACACGTGTTGCGCTTTCGGCAACACGGGCGGGAAAATCCGATACTGTTTTGTATGACAAGGCGGCGCTTTTTGAAAAATACGGTATGACACCGAGCGGAATGATTGAACTCAAAAGTCTTATGGGTGACAGTTCGGACAATATCCCAGGCGTTGCGGGCATAGGAGAGAAAACCGCAACCGCACTTATCTCCGCATACGGAAATATTGATTATATTTACGAAAACATCGACACGCTCGATATAAAAGAGGGCGTCAGAACCAAACTCATAAACGGAAAGGAACAGGCATATTTGAGCCGAAAGTTAGGCACTATATGCCTTGATGCGCCCATAAGCCGAAACATAATTGATTATAAAGCCGTCCCCCGCGACGAACAAAAACTCACCTCGGTTATGACAGACCTTCAACTCTACAAACTTATGGACAGACTCGGACTCAATTCGCAACTGACGTTTGATTTTTCGCAAAAATCAGGCAAAAACTACCTCACAGTTCCCTTTTCCGATTTCACCTGCGGCAAGCGGCTGTATATTTTGGAAGAAGACGGTGTGCTATCCCTTTGCAGTGACACATCAGCAACGGTGACTGATATTACCGCCGCCGCAAAACTGCTTGAAAACGAAAACATCGAAAAATACGTTTTCGATTATAAAACGCTATATAAAACCTGTAAACGTCAGGGCGTTCACCTTTGCGGTGTTTGCTTTGACACACTGCTTGCGGGATATCTTTTAAACCCGTCATCATCAAGTTATCAGCCTGAACACTTGGCACGCGAATATTCCGCTCCCCTGCCCGTCACCGACACGGAAGAGATAAAACAAATCGCTCTACACGCCGAAGTATGTGACGTTCTCGCAGAGGAACTTGAAAAGAACGGTCAATCGGAACTTTTACACACGGTGGAAATGCCGCTCGCGGAAGCACTTGCCGAGATGGAACTTGAGGGTTTCTTGGTAGATGCAGAAGGAATAAAAACATACGGAGGGGAACTCGCAAAACGTATTGCGCTTATAGAAAACGAAATTTTCTCCCTTGTTGGGTACGAATTTAACCTCAATTCACCAAAGCAACTCGGTATTGCACTTTTTGAAGAGTTGGGACTTCCCGCAAAGAAGAAAACAAAAAGCGGATATTCCACAAATGCCGAAGTGCTCGAGTCGCTGAAATATGCTCACCCCGCCGTTTCGCTCCTGCTCGAATACCGTCAACTCACAAAATTAAAATCCACCTATTGTGACGGTTTGTTAAAGGAAATTGCCGATGACGGCAGAATACATTCGACCTTTAACCAAACCGAAACCCGCACAGGACGTATAAGTTCCGCCGAACCGAATTTGCAAAACATACCCGTTCGCAGTGAAGAAGGCAGACAGTTCCGCCGTTTTTTCAAATCGAAAGACGGATATATGCTCTGTGACGCTGACTATTCACAGATAGAACTTCGCGTTTTGGCGCACGTTGCCGACGATAAAAATATGATAAACGCGTTTAAGAGCGGAACGGATATACACACCGTTACGGCAAGCGAAGTGTTTAATATGCCGATAGAACTCATAACCCCAACTCTGCGTTCCCACGCAAAGGCGGTAAACTTCGGTATTGTTTACGGTATAGGCGCGTTTTCGCTTTCAAAGGATATCGGTGTTTCGCGTGCCGAAGCCGACCGCTATATCAAAAGTTATCTTGCGACCTATCCGCAGATAGACGAATATATGAAAAACGTTATAGAACAGGCAAAAAAAGACGGCTTTGTTACAACCATATTCGGCAGACGCCGCTACCTGCCAGAACTTTCGGCAAGCAACGCAATGACACGTGCATTCGGCGAGCGTGTTGCACGCAATATGCCGATACAGGGTGCCGCCGCCGATATCATTAAAATTGCAATGATACGCGTTTATACGCGCCTTAAAAAGGAAAAACTTGACGCACGCCTTATTTTGCAGGTTCACGACGAACTTATCGTAGAAGCCGAAAAAAGCGTTGCAAAACAGGTTTGTGATATCATCAAAGAAGAAATGGCGAATGCCGCATCGCTTTCCGTCCCGCTGACAGTCGATGCCGCATTCGGTGAAAGTTGGTATGAGGCAAAGCAATGAAAAAGGTACTCTTTATATGCACCGGCAATACCTGCCGCAGTCCGATGGCAGAGGCAATTTTTAAAAGTCTTTCCCTGCCTGTATACACAACAAGTGCAGGTCTTTTTGCAGACGGAAGTCCGTATTCCGAAAAAAGCGTTTGTGCGCTCGGCGAAATCGGACTTGATATTTCGGGCGGCTGTTCAAAACAACTCACGGCAGAAGATTTATCGTCAGACCTCATTTTTTGTATGAGCGAACAGCACAAGGCATTGCTTTTATCGCTCGGCGTTGCGGGTGATAAAATTCGTGTGCTCGATGTATCCGACCCGTTCGGCGGCGACATTGACCGCTACCGACATTGCCGCGACGAACTTATAAGCAAACTTTCGCGCTACCGCTTTTCCATCCGTCCCTTTAAACCCGAAGATGCTCCGGCGGTTGCCGAAATCGAAAAAGAATGTTTTTCGCACCCTTGGAGTGAAAAGGCAATACTTGACTCCTTTACCGCCAACACAAAATTTTTTGTTGCGGAAAACAGCGAAAAGATTGTCGGCTATGCGGGAATGCAATGCGTATTAGACGAAGCATATGTTACCAATATTGCGGTATCGGGCAAATACCGACTTTTCGGATTGGGAACACGTCTCACAAACACTCTTCTCGATTTTTGCGAAAAAGGCAATTTTTCCTTTCTCTCACTCGAAGTCAGAGATAGCAACACTGACGCAATATCGGTCTACCGAAAATCCGGCTTCGAGAAAACAGGCCTACGCAAATGTTTTTATGACAGTCCCAAAGAGGACGCAATTATTATGACAAAGGTGATAAACAGTGAAAATTCTTGCCATTGAATCCTCGTGCGACGAAACAGCCGCCGCTGTTGTTGAGGGGCGCACTATTCTTTCAAGTGTAATTTCAACACAAATCGAGGAGCATAAAATATACGGCGGTGTCGTGCCGGAAATTGCCTCACGCCGACATACAGAAGCGATATCACAGGTCACAAACAAGGCAATACTCGACGCGGGTATTACCTACGGCGATATCGATGCCGTTGCTGTAACGTTTGCCCCGGGACTTATAGGAGCGTTGCTCGTCGGAGTTAATTTTGCAAAAGGACTTGCAATGTCGCTAGGTGTTCCGCTCATACCGGTGCACCACCTGCGCTCTCACATTGCAGCTAACTATATTGAACATTCGGCACTGCGCCCGCCCTTTCTGTGCCTTATGGTGTCGGGTGGCAATACCCATATTGTAAACGTAGAAGATTATACCGATTTTCTTGTTATCGGCAGAACACGTGACGATGCCGCGGGCGAATGTTTTGACAAAGCGGCACGTACTATGGGTCTTTCCTACCCCGGCGGCGTAAACCTTGACCGAATTGCCACCGTTGCAGACGAAAAAAAATACCGTCTACCCACACCGCACGTTGATGGAAACGAGTTTGATTTTTCCTTTTCGGGACTGAAAACCGCCGTTATCAACCTTGTTCACAACGCAGAACAGAAAAGCGAAACGCTTGATGTTCCCGTGCTTGCCGCAACCGTGAGAAAAAAGGTTTGCGATATTTTAATAGAGAAAACCTTTAAAGCGGCGGATATGCTCGGCACTAAAAAGATTGCCGTCGCAGGCGGTGTTTCCGCCAACAGTGAACTTCGCGCACGACTTGAAACCGAGTGTAAAAAACGCGGACTGGAATTTTACTGTCCGTCCCTTAAATACTGCGGCGACAACGCGGCAATGGTCGGCGTTCAGGCGACGTTTGAATACGAAAGCGGCAACATTGCGGGAACTGACCTCAACGCGTTCGCGACATTGCCGATTGATTACAGAAAATAATATTCTGAAAAAATTCGGTAGGAGTAAGTCCCCGCCTTATGATAAAAACTTATTTCCAACATATAAAGCCCCGACAGATTTTTATCTGTCGGGGCTTTTTTGCTTTTTAAATTACTTTACGTAGGAAGCCTTTGTACGAACTTTCTTAAGGTTGGTATTGGAACGCTTGCAAGCGGCCTCTACCATACTCTTGTTAGAGTCAAGAACGGTCTTGATGTTTGCGCTTGTTGTAGAGTTGATAGCAGTTGTAAGAGAGCCGAACGAACTGCTGTCATAGTAGTTAAGAACACCACGAGTGTAGTTAAACGTCTTGGGTGTTGATGCGGCAGTCAAATACTGCCAAACTTCATACTGCTGTGAAGAAGAAATTGTGTTCTCCATGCTGCCGAAAGAAGTATACTTGAAGGAATCGGGGTCAAGGAAGAAACGGATGAAGTACGCGGCTGCCTGTGCGTTCTTAGCACCCTTCGGTACGCACCAGAGTTTGCCGTTTGCAACAACGTTTTTACCCGCAACCGGAACAACCTCAAGGCTGTCAGTGCTAACGGTGAACCAGTTTGCCTCTTTGTAGATACCGTATGCGATAGCATCAAAGAGAGCAACAGTACCTGCACCTACGCCTGCGGAATCCCAACCCTCGGCAAGTCCTGTGTTAAACCAATCGGCAAGATCCATATTTGTGCTGAGAACAACAGAGTCGCTCATATTGCTTGAGAAAGATTTTCCGTCATACTTAATATAGTCAACACCGGCGGAAAGCATATAGGGATTCGGAACGGTGTTTGTCTGGATTGAAAGACCATGATAATTTGCGTTCTTAGCCTTAAACTTTCTCGCGATGTCAAGCATTGCGTTAACATCCCATTTGCCATCTTTCCAAAGTTGATACGGCGTTGTATCGATACCGTTAGCCTTCAAAGCGGTAGGATTGTAGTATGTAAGATAACTTGTATCGTTGCAATACCAAGAACCAGCAACGGAAAGTCCGTAGTATTTGCCGTTGATTTTGTATGCGTCCATAACGGACTTGTCCCAAATTGCATCATCAAGTCTGAAAACGCTTTCATCAAGCGGCTCAAGAGAAGTGATAGCATAACTCGGGAATGTTTCAGAGCCCATCATACAAACATCGGGTGATTCGTTGGCGGAAATAAGAGATGCAAGTTTGGTTGCATAACCGCCGTTGTTGGGCATTTCGATAAGGTTAACCTTAATGCCTGTCTGCTTTGTAAAAGCCTCTGCAAGAAGGTGGTCGGTCTTTTCACCGGTACGCCAAAGGAGAACGGAAACCGTTGTGCCCTTTAAATCAGCGGGGATGTCGGAATAAGGATCGGACTCGAACTTAGTCTTGCCTTTGTTGGCATTGGTTGTGTTGTTCTTGTCGCCTTTGCCCGAACCGCTTGTTCCGGCATTCTGTTTCTTGCTGGAAGTGTCATTCTTACCGCCTGTGGCAGCATTGTCACCGTCGTCATTGTCACCGTCGGTAGCATCATCGCTGTTTCCGCCGAGAGAATCGGGATCAATGGGATTACCGAACTCGTCAACATAGATAATTTCATCATCATCGCTTGATGTGCCGCTCTTATCTCCGCCGCAACCGGCAAAGAGAGAAACTGTCATCATAAGTGCGAGTAAAAGCGCTAAACACTTTACTACTCTTGATTTCATCAAAAAAACCTCCAAAATAAATTTTGTTCGCAAACGGGCGAACTCCGTTTCGCATAACTATTATACAATAACGTTAACGTTTTTGCAATAAAAATATATAAAAAAGTACAAAAATTTTTTTATTCGGTATGCAAATTTTACATTCTGTTCAAAAAAGTGACAAAAGGTAGAGTTTCCGAAAAAATATATGACCAAGTAGATTTTACGGCTCTGCCGAACAAAGCGGCAAAGCCGTAAAATAATCAAACAATAATCAGCCTACAATACCGACACGGTCAATACTTGCGATAAACTGCTTTTGCAGTATTGCATACATAAGCAGTACCGGTGCTATAAAGAGCAGACAGCCTGCCATTGTCGGGCCTAATGCCTTTTCGTAGGAATAACCCAAAGTCATAAGTTGACTGCCGATGCCGTTAAGGGCAACAGCCAAGGGATAATCCTTTGCGAAATACATTATCGACTGATAATAATCATTCCAGTACCAAATTACCGAGAAGATGGTAACTGTCAGGAAAACAACGCCCGACGAAGGTACTACAACGCGCAAAAATGTTTTGAAAGGGCCCGCACCGTCAATCCACGATGCCTCTTCAAGTTCTTTTGGCAGTCCCAAGAAGAACTGACGGTAGATGAATATAAACAGTCCCGAGCGAATACCTACGCCAAAGAGTGCGGGCAGATAAAATACGAACGGAGTGTTTATGAGGTTGACGGTGATTTCCGTTCCGAAAACGTTGTTTATGAGATTGAAAACACCGCCGAGAGAGAAGAAACGGAAGTTAAGATATGACGGTATTATATAAACCTGCGCGGGAACTATCGCCGTCAGCAAAACTATACCGAAAAGGAAACCGTTTTCTTTAAACTTAAATCTTGCAAGACCGTACGCAACAAGCGAGCAAGACGCAACTTCGATAATAGCGGAAAATACGCACTTGAAAATGGTGTTCCAAAGAGACTTCAAATAATCAAGTGCCTCTATCGCAACAGAATAGTTTGAAAAGGTCAACGTTTTCGGAACCCATACGATACTCGGGTCGTAAAGGTCGATAGTCGAGATAAGTGAATAACTTATCATTGAAAGCAAGGGATAAATAATGATATATCCTACCGAACAGAGGAAGAATATTCTGAACGCGGCAAATAAAAACTTTCCCGCATGCTGTGCCGATTTTTTGTTTAGCATTTCTTTAGTTTCTATTTTCATAAAATCAGCACCCCCTTAATTCCAACGTTTCATACAAAGCCTGTTATACAGGAAGAGCACAACTGCCGTGATAAGACCGATTATCGCGAAGAACATCCACATCATTGCGGAACTTTGCGAATAGTTTTGGTTCTGGTTCATAAGTGCATATGCCTGTTTCATAACAGGATCGCTCTGCTTTGTCAACAGGTCGATGACCGTGTATATAATTACAAGCAACAGTGTGTTGGATACCATCGGAAGTGTGATATACCAGAATTCTTCCCAAGAGGTCGCGCCCTCAACCTTTGAAACCTCATAAAGTTGTTCAGGTATTGTTTGAAGTCCGGCAATAAAGAGAACAATCTGAACGCCGCAATCCCACAAAAGATTGAATATCATTCCGATATACTTTGCCATAAGAGACGTAATTTCTTCCGGCAGATTTAGCGCGGTCAAAACTGCCTGAAAATCAATTCCGCCCGAAACATACTCGTTCGAAGCATCGGTGCTGAGTTGGATTATCGGGTTTTGGTTTCCGCCGACCGACTCGGTCAGATAACTCATAACTACGCCGGTTGCAATAATAACAGGTAGGAAATAGAGTGAGCGGAAGAAAACTCTGCCCTTAAACTTTTGGTTTAAGACGATTGCAAGAATAAAACTTACAATAACGATAATCGGAAGTGAATAACTGAAGTTTGTCAGCGAGGTTGTGAGGTTTTTGACGTAACTCGGGTTCTCGTTGATTATATATTTATAATTCTCAAGTCCCCAGAAGTCGGTCATAATACCCTCAACATCAAGCCAAACATCGCAGAAGGAATACCAAATTGACTGAACTATCGGAATAAGGAAGAACAGTACAATACCGATTTCCCACGGGAGCACGAACAATCTGCCGTAAAGGCTCTTTTTCGATTCAATGCCTTTAATACGCTTTTGTTTCTTACTCAATGACTGTTCCCTCCCTTGTAAATGCCGCAAAATCATTTGCCGCAACCGTTATACCGTCGGCGACTGTATTGCCGTCACCGTAGTTTACGTATACATAAACGCCATTGTCAAATACCGTCTTTACAGTGTTTGCCGCAACCGTTTCGTGCGATACGATTTTTGACGAGCCGACCGCTTTGAGATACGCACTCGCCTCATCAAGATAACCCTTTATAATATCCTTGTTATCGTCAAAGTTTGTGGCGTAGAACACGCTCTCGCCCGCAAGGGTTGTATCAACCGAATAATTCGCGGTGAGTGTAAAGGCGAGTCCAGTGCCGGTCTCCATAGCCTTTAAGAACTGTGTACGCTGATTTTCCGCAGTGTTTATAGACTCGTTTGCAATATCAACATATCCCTTAAACACAATTTGATAAAGCGGAATATCACGGTCGAACGATGCGTTCATATCCGACTTTGTCGGAACATCAAACACCGTATCTGCGGCAACGGCAGCAAAGGCGTTAGCCTCATTGACCGCAACGTTTATTTTGCTTTCCTTAACAGAAGAAAGAATTTTAACGGTCTGCTCTGCCGAGCCTTCTTTGTTGTAATATTTCGAATCAACATAATCCGAATAGGTAACCGAACCCAAAGACTCAAACGCCAATCCCGTTATGTCGTATTTCTCGGCAACCGAATTTACCTTTTCGGCTGCAGCATCAAGCCTGCTACGCTGTAAAAGATAATAATAATCGTCCATTTCGCGAAGTTTGGTGCTCAGGTTGTATTTATACTGCTTTGATGCGGCGTTGTTTGCGGTAACAGCGGTATCACTGAACCCACCCGCGCCATCTTTAAAGCGAATGATATCAAAATCGAAATATGTCTTAATGCCGAGTTCGGCAGTTGCGGCAACAAAGTTTTTAAGCGATTTTTTGTTGCCGTTGACGCCGGTCAGTTTAAAGCCGCCGCCAACCTCGCCTACCGCAACACCGGTAGTTCCGAAACCGGACATCTCAACCGCCAAACTGCCGGAAGAAAGTTCCGAGAGTTGCTTTGCCATTTCGGCAGCCTCGTCATAGGTTGTGAGAGATTTCGTCTTCTTATATGGAATACCCAAAAACAGTTCGTCAGATTGAAATCCGCCCAAAATCTTTGTATAAAGCAAGGAAGACGTTGCCTCACTGCCCAAGCCCTCATTTGCTATGAGATAATCACGATAGCATTCGGCTATGCCGGTATAGTTTGCCTTATTAACCGAAAGCAGATGATACGCAATACGAATAGGCTCGCTTGAGGTTATATCGTCCTTTATGTGTGTGCGAACACGAATACGTCCCGCAAGAATGGTAGAAACAGGCTCGTTATATCCACGTATTCTGAAAGAAATATATGCGGTTGAATAACCTGAAACGGTATCGCCCACCTGTGCATTTATTGTACACTTCTCGCTTCCCTGTTCGATTATCGCGCAAACGGCACGTGTGCCGTCGACAACGCCGAACATAGGAAGACGTATTTCCTCGCTGTTTGCAAGTTTTTCATAATATTCGACAGCAGGGTCGTGTCCGTATACCTCGCCACTGTATGTACGGACGGCACTGTCTGAACGAACGTCGGTATACATAAGCGTTCCGCTTCCCGACGGAATAACCAAGTATGACTCTGCGCTGTTGACGGCCGAGCAGAACATCGGTGACAGAGCAGCGGTGAGAATACGGTATTCGTCATTGCCCTCCGCAACCTCTGTCGGGATTACCTGAATGTTAAAACTATCTGAATCGATTGTGTATTCAACCGGAACGGAGATTTGCAGTGCATCGAAATAATACGTAACACGTATACCGTTTTCGATAAGTTTACTGCCAACACGTCCGCGCTTGAATACTTCGGGGTCGGCATAGAAAGTTGTGGTTGTGTTACTGCTCATTTCAAGAGCGGCAATGTGTATCGGCGAGTATACCGGAATACTGGAATAATCAGCCGCAACCGACGGAACTTCAACGCCGGGCATATATGTGTTTTGTGCAATCGCAAGGCTTTCGCGGTTGGCAAGATAATATTCATACGGAATTTGTGAATATATGTTTCCCGTAGCCTTGTCGGTTATTAAAATGTTTGCGGTCTGCGCATCGAACGAAAGCGAAAAACTTTCATTCTCAACAACATCGCTTTCGGCAATGTTGCTCACACTGCCGACCGTATACGGCACTTTCTTTGCGGTTTGTTTTTCACCGCCGCAGGCGCCGAATACGGTGAGCATAAGGCTCAAACAGCATATAAGGCTAACAGCCTTTATAAAGTTTTTCATATCGTCGCCTCCGGTTATCTGTATTTAACTTCTTTATAAACTGTTATAAAGAAAGAACCAAACTGCTGAACAAGTATTCCTATCATAAATATGATAAATACCACAACAAGCATTGCCACAACGGAAATCAGTGTTATGCCGACAAACTTTCCGAAACCAAACTCATGTACCGTCATAACGCTTATGCAGAACATCATTACGGTGAGTCCCATACAGATGTAGTAAATAACCTGTATGATAAGTTGTTCATCCGGAACAACAAAGTTGGAAAGCAGTGCGTAAATAAAGTTATACGCAATCATCGGAATAAGGCTGTATGATGTGCAAATGAAAATATGTTTTACTTTACCTTTACCCTCAAACAGTGTTGACATTCCCCAGTTGCAGACAACCCACAGAAGGACAAGTCCAACCGTGCCGAGCAGCACTATAAACGAGTTGAAAGAGGTTTTGTCGAAAATCTGATACATAAATCCGCCGTAGACCTGCTTTACAAAACTCGAAATATAGAACAGCAAAAGCAGAATACTTGCAAGAAGTACCGAACCCTCGCCCTCATAGCGAATTTTCGTAAATGCTTGGAACGGATGAATTATACATTCGAGCATAACCTTCACGTGGCGGTTCTTGACGAGTCGTACCTCGCGCTTATTGGTTATTACCAAAAGTGCAGCAAGTCCACCGACAAGCAAAACCGCGATTATGAATATCCACGTAAAGTTATCGGTAAGCCACGACGCACGAACGTGTTCAAACGCTGATGCGTAGGTATCCTGGTCGATACCGATTTTAGCATATTCAAGTGCCTTATCGTAATCCTCTTCAACGAGGCAGGCCTTTGCAAGGCCTCTGTACGCCAACTGGCAGTTGCGGTCAAGTTTCAAAACATCGTTCCAAAGAGTTTTTGCCTCAACATAAGCACCGGTAACGGTCATATTCTGAGCATCGATAAGCAACTTACCGTAATCGGTCATTTTATAAACCGTAACATATCCGTTTGTGCTGTCGGAAAGGATAACCTCACCGTTTATACCGAGGGCGATTGAAGAAATCGCGCTTGACATACCTTGCTGTTTCGCCTTGCCTACACCGCCGCCGAAAACAGTTATCGGGTTACAGTTTTGGTCGTAGATATATACCCTGCCGTACATCGCATCAGCGGCGTAAAGCAGTCCGTTTTTGTCGAGAGTGAGCGAACTTAAGTTAGTAACGCGGTACTCCGAAGACTGTGCGCGTACCGAAGCGTTTGCATCGGAAAATTGGAAATTGTCGGAAGACTCAACCTCGGTAGAGGTCTTATCCTTCAATACGTTAACTCCGCCGGGACTTAATTTTTTAAGTTGTCCGGGGTCGGCTTTGTATACGTTTGTAAAACCTGTTGCGGTATATATGAAATCGTCGGCGTCTACCGCAATATCGGTAAACATAAAGGGCAGTGATTTAACGGCCTCGGCTTTTTTTGTGTCGTTGCTGAAAAGCAAATCAAACGCCTTGTCGATTATATCACCTATTGTCGAGGTTACGGTATTAGAGCCGTAAAAACTGACAAAAGCACCGTCGGGGTCGTAAAGAACCGCACCGTAATACGAACCCTCACTGACAACATACATATAACCTTTGCTGTCAATGGCTATACGTTTCGGCATATACTGAAAATCTTGCGGTATAACGTCAGCCTCCGGAAGGGTCAAAAGTGCCGAAATGTTTCCGTTTACGTCGCACTCAACCACGCGGGCGTGCTGTGTGTCGGCAATATAAATCCTGCCGTCATCACGGGCGAATATTCCGAGTGAACCGGTAATATCAATCTGCTCACCGTTAAAAGTCATATCCTTTATAACGCTTTTGAGCGAGAAATCGGGATTGAGCACAACTACCCTGCCGTTGCCGGTATCCATAATATATACATTACCGCTGCTGTCGGTACAGACATCGTTTGTCAGACTGAACGCCGACAGACCGAAATCCGAACCGTTTAATGTTTTATAGTATTCATAAGCCGGACGCTGTGAAACGGTCACCTTTTTATCGTAGCCGCTCCAAATAGTATAACTGTCATACGGAACGGTCTGTATCTCCGCCGCCGACACATTTGTGCCGAGCAGAGAGGCTATAATCAAAACGACCGCAAAGACAGAAAGACAACGGCGCAGCTTATTAACATTTTTGATTTTTGTTTTCATAAAAACCTCCAAACCGTTCGGGTTACTTAATACCCGAGCTGCTCATTGTCTTGGTTACGCTTCCCTGTGATATCATATATACGAGTATCGGCGGTATCATCATAATAACCGTAACAGCCATTGCCGCACCCTGTCGGGTAAGACCGCCGCCGGCTATTGTCGAAGCCGCAGAGGGGAGCGTTTTAAGTTCTTCACTGAATATTGTTCCGCCTGGCTGAACCTGCCACAAGTCACGGAACGCGAAAAGCGTCAACGTGAGCCAACCCGGCTTAACAAGCGGCATTACCATCTGCCAGAATACGCGTGATGTTCCCGCGCCGTCTATACGTGCGGCTTCTATCAGCGCATCCGGAACGGCACTGTCCATATACTGTTTCATAAGGAATACACCCATTGAAGACGGTATAGCGGGAAGAATATATACCCAGTATGTATCAATCATCCCCATATACGAATATATAAGGTAACGCGGAATAGCCAAGGTATATGCGTTATAAAGCAACGAAAACTGAATTATCGCAAATATAATACCTTTGCCGCGTATGTGCGATTTCGAAAGCACGTATGCACCCATTGAAGCCACGATAACGTGCAAAAACGTTGTGACGATACTTATAAACAAACTGTTGAAAAGGTAGCGCGAAAGCGGAACAGACAAGTTATCAAGCAATGACGGTATTACCGTATAGTTTGAAATCGTCGGTCTTATAACCCAAAATCGCGGCGGATAAACCAGAAGTTCGTCCAACGGCTTAAACGATGTCACAATCGAATAAATCATCGGCAATATCGAATAAAGACCGAATATTACCAAAAACAGTGTGTAGAAAAAGTTTCCCACTTTGGAACGTGTAAACCTTTTATACTGGTCGTTACGAGAAGCACGAAGTTTATCGGCGTGAAAATAATTCTTTTTAACTTTAAACATTCATACCCCTCCTTACTTACCGGCAAGATTTATCAACTTGAACATAAGTTGTTTCGTGATTGCCATAAGTGCGAACAGGAATACCGACATAGCGGCGGCATATCCCATTTCATATCGCGCGTTACCGACGTCGGACAGGAGCGATACGATAGTATCAACCGAATAGTTAACCGACGGATAACCGCAAAGTTCGATAGCAACGGCACTGACCGAAAATGCCGACTGGATTTGCATAACGCAACCGAAAAGAAGAATATCTCTCATCGACGGAAGCGTTATATACCAAAGTTCGTGCCAACGGGTACGTATACCGTCGATAGCACCGGCTTCGTAAAGTTCCGAGTTTACGTTCTGCAAACCGGAAATGTTTGAAAGGAAGGTTATACCCATACTCAGCCACAACTGAACGATAATAATTACCGGCATTGCATACGCAGAGGATTTTAACCACTGAACGGGCTCTACTATCAAGCCCATTGACATAAGCGTACTGTTGATATAGCCGTAACTATCACCGCTGAAAAGAATTTTCCAAACGAAGTATACGTTACCGGTGAGAGCCGGAGCGTAGAACAGGAAAGAAAGCAATGTTCTTATAGCGGGATTAAATTCGTTAACCATCCAAGCAAGTACAAACGCCAACATAAATCCGACAGGGCCGGTAATAATGGCAAATATCAGTGTGTTGCGCAGTGCAACCGGAAAAACGTCGTCCTGAACGAACATACGCAAATAGTTGTCAAGACCTGCCCACGTCGGCAATGAAACCGCATCAAAATGGAAAAAACTGAGTATTACCGAAGTTATAACCGGCAGCACAGTGAAAAGGAAGAAGAGAATAAAGAAAGGAGCGAGCATTGCATAGAACACAGCCTGTTCTCTCTTCGTTCCTCGCTTTATTGAACTGACGGCAGGTTGTTTTTTAATTTTTTTCATTTGTCATTCACACTCCCATCAGTTGTCAAGTTTATACTGATCACGTTTTCTCTGAATTTCGGTATCACCGAAACCGGTCCACTTAATTATCATATCCTTGGCATTTTTTCCGTTGTTAACGACGTTCCAATATGCCTGGTCTATAATACGTGCGGTATAGTATCCGCCCGCAACCTCTTCGACTTCGCGCAGGTTTTCCCACTGTGCCATAATGTGTTCAAGGCTTTCCTTATCCCAAGCCATCTGTTTAAGTGCGGTCGGGTTTGCTGTGGCAACACGTCCCGAAACGCCGAGTATAGACTCACAGTTGTTGGAATAGCGAAGTTGTGTATCGGCGGAAATCCACCACTTTAAGAATTCCCATCCGCCCTTCGGATTTTTGGAAACCTTGAGTATTCCGCAGCCTGTACCCGAACCTGCCTGAAGATTGTTAATACTTCCGTCCTCGGCAACAGTTCCGGGTATTTCAACCATTTTCCACTTTTCGGCAATTTCCGGTGCGGCAAGAGTAAGTTGTGCATAATATGTGTAACCTACTATACCCATCGGCATAAGACCCAACCGGAAACGGTTGAAGAAATCGTATGTTATCGGGAATTTATATTCCGTATAGAGTTTTGTCCACCACTCAAACGTATCAATGGCGGTAGCGTTTGTGAGGTTAAGACCGTCAAGAGTATCGTTATAAAGTTTCTGTCCCTTTTGCATAAGCAGTGTCGGGAAAATTGAAAGTGATGCAACACCTACGTTGGTCTGCGTGCTCGATGTTATCTGAACATACGGCATACCTACTTGGTAATTGTTACGCATTATGATAGATGAAACATAAAGGAACTCGTCCCACGTTTTCGGCGGAGTAACACCGAGTTCTTCAAAAACATCGGTACGGTAGAAGAGCATACTAAATGACTGTGTATCGGGCAGAGCGTAAACACCGCCTTGGAATTTATAGGGCGTTACCGCATCTGGCGATATGAAGTTGTTAAGCACCTGCTCATAATCATCAAACTGACTCAAATCACACATTGCGCCGCGCAGTGCGAGGTTTACAGGCTCGGAACGTGACATATGCAAACTGCAATCCGGTCCATTACCCGAAAGAATAGCCTCAATATATGATGCGGCGGAAATTTTAACATTAACGCCTATTCCCGTTTGAGGGGTGAAAGACGATTGAATGAGGTCGTTAAGAACGCGAACCTGGTCACGTCCCCAGTTAACCCAAATGGTAATCTGCTCATCGGAGTCGATATTACCGGAGATACTGTTATATGTACTGCTGAAAGAAGAGAGGAAACGTTTAAGTGAGAATGAAACACGCTCGGTAAACGGGGCTTTTATTCCCTCAACCTCTTTATCAGCCGCTGCAAAGACCATATAGTCAAGGTCAAGCGGAAGTGACATCATCTCGTAAACAAGCGAACTGACCGAGCAGTAGTTTGTATAATACTGCCCCTTATACTGATGTGCGGTATAAGGAAATTTGAGCATACTCTTTATAACCTGTGCAAGTGAACGTATCGTTGTGGCGTTTGTACCGCCTGTCTTGCCGTACAGGTCTTCAAGCGCGTATGATATGCGATAAAGTTCGTCCATATCGTGCTGAAGTGTTTCTTCAAAATTCGGAATTTGATCGAACAGGTCATAGTCACGTGAGGCGTCGGGTGTTTCGCCCGTTATCTGAACAATCTTGCGGTAGGTAGTACCTGTGCTGTAAACAACCGTTTCAAGCGCTCTTGCAAGGTCGGCAAGTTCGCCTATTGTAACGTCCATTGCTATGGTGTGTTTGCCCGCCTCCAGATAGAAGAGGTATTCATCACCGTTCTCATCGCAAAGTTCTTTATATTGCCACTTTGACTCATAACCGAAACTCACATTAGCCGCCTCGGCAAAGGGGACTTCGCCGTCAATATATATTCTGCGGTATGAGTTTCCGTTCAAAACACCACTCTGTCTGAACTTTATTCCGAGTTTGTAAAGTCCGCTTTCAGCAACTTCAAATTCCCAAGTGAGACGGTCACCGGGGCTGCTCCAGTTTGTTGAACCGATATAGTTGATACGGCTGACAAGCGGGCTTGTGGGAGAAACTGTCGGGTCGGAATTGTCCGACTTCGCAACAAGGGAATTTGTGCTCTTATAAACCGCGTCCTCACCCTCGATTTTGATTACGGCATCGCCCTCGTACTTTTTATATCCGTTTGCGGCATATCCCGCGGAAACGGTCTTATAATCACCGTAACGGACGGGTGCACCTAAAACAAATTTACCGAGAACGAAAGGCTCCTCAAGTGCCTCAAGTTCTATCGTATGAACGCCTGCAGTGAGTGCAAAAACATACGGGTCGGAAACAAGACCCGATTTGTCTGTCGCATAGTAATCGGTAAACATTATGGTTTCAACCTGCTCGGCGGAAAACTCGTTTCCGACACCGTCGGCACGTACCTCGCCGGCATCCTGCCAAACGCGGGGCAGTTCGATAGTATCAATGCCGGAGAAATGATATTCACCGTCTATTTTGACACCCAGCGAAATAGGATTACTGCGGTTTTTTATTCCCTCATAGAAAAAGCGAAGAGAATAAAGACCGGTTGCGGGAACGTTTACGGTATATGTTACCGTTCCTTCGCCGTTAGTCCACTTTAAAGCCTTTTGATAACCGTCGACATCGGCGGTTTCAACCTCGGCTCCGTTTTCTGTCACATATGCGCCGCCCGCGACGGTGACTTCAGCCGTTGCATCGGGCAGTGAGACATTTGCGGCAAGATAACTGTCGTAATTCAAAAGTCCGTCCTCTGAAACCGCAGCGACAGCAACAGACTTTGCGGTGTTTTGCGGCTCATCGGCGGAAACACCGACATAGCAACAGCCGATAAGCAATACAACAGCGATAATAAGGCAAATAATTCTTTTCATTGCGTACCTCCGTTTGATTGTAATCCCTTAACTGAGTATCAGTCCGCCGCTTTCCATTTAAAACAGACAAAAAACGACAGACAAACACATTCAATTATAAGTTCGGTCAATATCGGCAAATTCCATAAAATCACAATCACAGTCGTGCTTGTTTGTCGGTTTTAACTAATCAAACCAACGAAATTATGATAATCTGCCATCATCTCTATCCATTTTAGCATATAATTTATATAATAAAAGTCTAAAAATTACCTAATATATAGGAAATTTTTAGACTTTTCTGTTTTGTTATTTTTATGTTTGTGCAAAAATCACAACAAACCAAATTTCGACACCACCGAAAGAAGTTCATTGCGGTTCTTTATATCGGCAGAAGTGAGCATCTTTTTTATGCGATATTTAACCGAACTTTGAGATATGAAAAGTTTGTCCGCAATGGCGGCGGTATTATTGCCTTCGGTCATACAACGAACAATACTTCTGTCAAGCGCGTCCCAACCCCTAACCAATTCCTCCACCTGCAAAAAGGTCATATATTCATTATCGTTTATATATGCTGGGTGCCTGTCTACCGCATCAGCCGATAACGGCAAAGCCTTTACACCCGCCGTTGACTCACGAACGTCGAGCCGACACTTAACCGAAACCGAAGCACAATCGGTTTCGCGGTTCTGCCTTAAAAACTGATAAAGTTTTATCGCCTCAACACCCAAACGTTTGAAAGGTGTGTGTACCGACGTGAGAGAAAGTGGTGTTTCTTCCGAAAGTTTTCCCCCGCCGAAACTTGTGACAAAAAGGTTTTCCGGCAACGCTATATGTTTGCGCGACAACTCACGCATAATAAATTCCGCCTCGACATCGCGCGAGCAGATAACGGCATCGTGTCCGCCATCTGTTCTCAAAAAATCTGTCGCCGCATCAGCGGTATCACGTCCGCCGAATAAAAAACAATTTTCAACATTTGCTTGATTGCAAGCCGACAAAAACGCACGTTTTTTATAATCATATGATACTCTGCCGCCGTCCGAGCCGACAAACGCAATGTTTTTCTTTCCGCACTGCAAAAGATAGGAAACGAGTGTTTTCATTCCGCCGTCGTAATCAAAGCATACTCCGCCGACCGCCGTTTCGGGCAAAAGGTCAGCACGCGCGTTGACAAGCAAAGGCTGTGCACCAAAACCCGCTATGCGCCTGCAAACATAAGAAAACCAGTTTTTCGAATATCCCACAACAAGAACCACGGGGCGTTCCGGAAAAGCAGCAGTCATTTCGGTCATAGGAAAAACCTCAGTGCGAAGATTTTTCTTGTCCGCCTCACTTTTGATACCCGCAAGTATATCGGTTACCCAATAACCGTCAAGACCTGCCTGCTCGGAAATAACATAAACAGCCAAAATACCACCTCTGCACTCGTTTTACATATTATATATTATAAACCCCTTGCTTGGCAACAAGATATTTTACGTTTACATTGGAAAAATAATGTGGTATACTATTTCCGTAACTTTATATAAAATATAAGGATGTTGTTTATATGTGCGGATTTGTAGGATTCACAAATTTAATAAAAGATGACGGCACCGTACTCGGCGAGATGATGGAGAAAATCGTTCACCGAGGCCCCGATTCCGACGGAAAATATGTCGACGGTAATATCTGTATGGGTTTTCGCCGACTCAGCATTATTGACCTTGCTGAAGGCGACCAGCCGCTTTTCAATGAAGACGGCTCACTCGTGCTGACATTTAACGGAGAAATATATAACTATCGCGAACTCCGCGAAGAACTCATATCGGCGGGTCACCTTTTCAAAACCCATTCCGACAGCGAGGTTCTGCTTCACGGATACGAACAGTACGGCGAAAATTTGGTTGAAAAACTTCGCGGTATGTTTGCCTTTGTGATTTATAATAAAAACGACGGCTCGCTCTTCGGCGCACGCGATATGTTTGGTATAAAACCGTTTTATTATACTTCAATGGACGGCTCGTTTATATACGGCTCGGAAATCAAGTCTTTCCTTTGCCATCCACATTTTACAAAAAAACTTAACGAAGACGCCCTCTCGCACTATCTCTCTTTCCAATATTCACCGACCGAGGAAACATTCTTCAAGGATGTTTACAAACTCCCGCCCGCACACTGTTTCACACTGCGTGACGGAAAAATGGAAAAACGTCGCTACTGGATGCCGAATTTCTCACCCGAGCAGGGCGCGCTTGAATACTATGCCGACCTAACCGACAAACAGGTTCGCGAGTCTGTTCAGGCGCACAAAATCGCCGATGTTGAAGTTGGCGCTTTCCTCTCAAGCGGAATAGACAGCAGTTATATCGCCGAAGCCGCAAAAGTCGACAAAACATTCACGGTAGGCTTTGAGAGTGAAAACAACCGCTATAACGAGATTGATTATGCCAAAGACTTTGCAAAAACAATAGGCGTTGAAAACATAAGCAAAATCATAACGCCCGAGGAATATTGGTCGACTTTTCCGAAAATTCAGTATCATATGGACGAACCGCTTGCAGACCCCGCTGCAATAGCACTTTACTTTGTTGCAAAACTCGCAAGTGAACACGTTAAGGTCGTTATGTCGGGCGAGGGCGCTGACGAATTGTTCGGCGGATACCGAATTTATCAAGAACCGATAACCACCACCGTTTATGACCGTCTGCCGTTCGGAGTGCGTCGTGTAATCGGAAAAGTTTGTTCACTTCTGCCGCAAAAGCACGGCATAAACTATCTTGTTCGTCGCGGAAAAACGGTCGAGGAACGCTTTATCGGCAACGCAAATATCTTTTCGCTTTCCGAACGCAAAAAACTTTTCCTTCACGATAACGGCATTGCTCCAAAAGTTCTTTGTGATAAATTTTACAATGAAGTTGCCGACAAGGACAACATAACAAAAATGCAATATCTTGATATAAATATGTGGCTTATGGGTGATATACTCCTCAAAGCCGACAAAACAAGCATGGCAAATTCGCTTGAGTTGCGTGTTCCCTTCCTTGACAAAAAAGTTATGGAACTTGCGGAAAAAATTCCGCTTGAATGCCGTGTAAACACAGTAACTACCAAACTCGCACTCAGAAAAGCCGCAGAGCGAACACTTCCGAAACGCACCGCCAAAAAGGACAAACTCGGCTTCCCCGTTCCGATACGTGTATGGCTTAAAGAAGAAAAATATTATAACACCGTCAAGACGTCATTTGAAAGCGAAACGGCAAAAAAATATTTTAACACAAAATACCTTTTGCGTTTGCTTGACCGTCACAAAAACGGCAAAGAGGACAACAGCCGCAAAATTTGGACTATTTACACCTTCCTTGTTTGGCATTCTCAATATTTCGAGGTTTAATTTTCAAACAGCGGGAAATACTATTTGCAGAATAAATGCAGGAGGTATTTCGCAATGAATAAAAACGCTGTATCGTTCGCCAAGGGCATTGCCGCAGGTATGGCGGCAGGCGCGGTTGCCGTGACGGTCGGAAAGGCCGTTGTAACCAACCGCCGCAATATTTCAAAAGGCTCTGCCAAGGCGGTGCGCGCCGTCGGAGATTTTATAAACGGCGTACAGACAATAATAAAATAAAAAATGCGGCATCGTGTGATGCCGCATTTTTCATGTTAAAGCAAAATATAAAAGCACGATTATACCAAGTACAATACGGTAATATCCAAACGCCTTGAAATCGTGACGGCGGATATACGACATAAGGAATTTAATCGCCAGTACCGAAACAATAAATGCAACTGCAGTGCCCACTGCAAGAATTGTAAGTTGATGAGCGGAAAAGGCGTTTCCGTCGGCTACATACTGCAAAAGTTTTATTCCGCTGCCGCCGAGCATTGCCGGTATCGACAAAAAGAAGGAAAACTCCGCCGCGACGGTACGGCTGCAACCGAGCAAAACAGCACCGAGTATTGTTGTTCCACTACGCGATGTTCCGGGAACGAGCGCCAGGCACTGCATAAGTCCTATCAAAAACGCCGTCTTGTAAGTTATGGCATCGGTCGTTTTTACCGTTTCGTGCTTGTCGAGACGCTCTATAATAATAAACAGAACGCCGTATACTATAAGTGTTGCAGCCACAACAAATGCACGGCTGTCACCTGTCAGCAAGTTGTCAATTTGGTCATCAAACAGAAGTCCGAACACCGCCGCGGGAATGCTCGCAACAAGAATTTTAAGCCACAGATAGATTTTGTCCATATGGACATAGTTGTTACAAAAACGTCCGAAAGTGCCGATTTCTCCTTTTTCGTTTGGAAGAAAGAAAGGCTGATACGAGTCATTCTTTCGGTGGAAAGGCCAAATTTTTGTCCAATAAAGCAATATTACGGCAAGTATAGCACCGAGTTGTATTACAACAAAAAAGAAATCTTTAAAAGCATTGGTTTCTTTGAGTTGCAAAAGTTCATCAACGAGTATCATATGACCTGTACTGCTGATTGGAAGCCATTCGGTGATACCCTCGATAATTCCGAGAATTACCGTCTTGATAATTTCCCACATATGTATCCCTCCAAAGAAAATACCTGTATAAAAATATACAGGTATTTTATCATATATTCCCGAAGTTGTCTATCTTTTTATGGATTTGTAAAGTTTAATATATTCATTAGCCGACTTGCCCCAACTGTTATCACAGAGCATAGCACGCTTTGAAAGAATTGCAAAACCTTCCTTGTCCTGATAAGCACCGACGGCACGCCAAACGGCATTTAGCATATCGTGCGCATTGTATGTCGAGAAGGTAAAACCGTTTCCGACATTATCACCGCTGTCGTGTATAGTATCATTAAGACCGCCGGTTTCACGGACAATCGGCACAGTTCCGTAACGCAATGCGATAAGTTGCGAAAGACCGCACGGTTCACTCTTCGACGGCATCAAAAATAAATCCGAACCGGCGTAAATCTTATGTGCCAAATCCGGCACAAATCCAAGACGCAAAGCAACCTTGTCGGGGTATTTTTCAGCCATTTGGTGGAAAAATGTTTCAAACTCCCACTCGCCGCTGCCGAGAATGCAGAACTGCAAATCGGCCTTGAGCATATCCTCAAACACGCACTTAACAAGGTCAATTCCCTTATGACCGACAAGGCGGGAAACGATGCTTATAACAGGAACATCGTCACACACCGGCAGACCCATAAGTTCTTGCAGTTTTTTCTTGTTAACTGCCTTTTTCTCCATACTTTCCGCATCGTAATTCTCAAAAATCATCGGGTCGGTGGCAGGGTTATAAACGTCGGTATCAATACCGTTTATAATACCGCTGAGTTTAAAACTGCGCTCGCGCAGTATGCCGTCCAAACCGTGTGCATATTCAGGAGTTAAGATTTCTCTAGAATATGTCGGCGAAACGGTTGTTACCCTGTCGGAACACTCGATACCGCCTTTTAGCATATTTACGCAATTTTCATATTCAACAACGCGGCAATCATCACCCGAAAGGCCCAAAACGTCACCCAAAAGTTCGTATCCGTATTTTCCCTGATACTGTATATTATGTATCGTGAAAACGGTTTTAATATCGGTATAGAACGGGTCGTGAACATAAAAGCGATCCAAATACACCGGTGTCATAGCCGTTTGCCAATCGTTACAGTGAATGACATCGGGTTTGAAATTTATGTGCGGAAGTATTTCAAGCACGGCGCGTGAGAAAAACGCAAACCTTTCGGCATCGTCATAATATCCGTAAAGACCGTCACGTTTAAAATAATACTGATTGTCAAGCAGATAATATATAACTCCGCCGACCTTTGCTTCGAAAATTCCGCAATATTGCCTTCTCCACGCAACGGGAACGGTAATATGCGTAATAAAATTCATATTTTGACGCAATTCTTCCGGTATATCGGAATAAAGCGGCATAACAACTCTGCAACCTATAAGTCTTTTTCTGAGTGCTTTGGGCAGCGCACCTGCAACATCGGCCAATCCGCCCGACATAGCAAACGGATATGCCTCGCTTGCAGCAAATAATACCTTCATATTAAACCTCCTAAACTGTTGAACCTTTTTTGATAAATATATAATACGACGGCGCACCGCACAAATCGCGGTTGCTACCCACGCTGACGCTTTTATCGATAGTAACGTATTTCAAATCCGCATTACTTCCGACCTCGCTGTCCTGCATTATGATACAGTTTTCAAGTGTTGCACCTTTTCCGATACGCACACCGCGGAACAGTATACAGTTTTTGACCGTTCCCTCGATTACACAGCCGTCGGCTATAAGCGAATTCGTAACATTCGCCGCAACACCATAACGTGTCGGCATTGCGTCCTTGATTTTTGTGTATATCGGACGCTCCATATTGAAAAGGTCACGCCGCACCTCGGGCTTTAGAAGTTGCATACTGGCTTCGACATAACTTTGTGCGCTGTCCATAACAGCGGAAAAACCCTCGAATTTATATCCGCATATTACAAGTTTTTCGATATTCGGCATAATAACATCACGCGTGATATCGTGTTTGTTTTCGGAAACGGCATAATCCACAAGGTTAATCAAAAGACTCTTTGAAAGTATCATTATACCCAAACTGTGACAGCACTCGGTATTTCCACCCTCGCACAGGCGAACCTTGTTTATTCTGCCTTTTTCAAGTTCAAACGCCATAACATCCATACGCGTCTGCGGAGCAGTGCCGTATCTGTATGCTATTGTAATATCCGCAGAACTTTTAATATGTTGCTCCGCCATCGCCGAGAGGTCAATATTCATTGCCGTATTGCTGTCGTAAAGGACAACATACTGCTCCGAAGAATTTTCCAAAAACGGACGTATACCTCGCAGAGCGTCAATTCGACTTCCATGCACACCCGTTACAGAATTGCTGTATGGCGGCAAGATATGCAAACCGCCGTTTTTGCGGTCAAGATCCCACGACTTCGCATTGCCGATATGATCCATAAGCGACTGGTAATTTTCTTTTGTTATTACCCCGACTTTGGAAATTCCGGCATTTACAAGATTGGAAAGTGCAAAATCAATAATGCGGTAGCGACCGCCGAACGGTACCGATGCAATAGAACGGTTTCTTGTGAGTTCGGGCAATAAATCTTCCTTTGCGTTGGCAAATACAACACCCATAACATTATTTCTTCTCATATCCGCTCACCTGCCTTTACATCCTCGGTTATCATAGCCTTAGCACCTACAACAGCATTTTCGCCGACCGTAATTCCGTCACCTACAACGGCAATACCCCAACTGTCAAGTGCTGTAGTATTTTCGGGACTCTCGCCGATACAAGCACCCGACTTAACAACGGCGTTCTCCGCAACGATAGCATACTTGACCGTTGCACCGCTTTCAATCTTTGCACCCGGCATTATAAGCGAATACATAACGTTTGCATCTTTTTCGATATGAACATTCTTGAACAGAATTGAAAAATCAACATTACCGTTTATATCGCATCCATCGGATATAAGCGAATTTTCAACGTGTGCATCGGCGGAAATATACTGCGGAGGCAAACTCTGCGTTTTGGAATATATTTTCCAGTTCGGGTCAGACATATTAAGGTCGATATTGGGATTGAGCAAATCAAGATTTGCATCCCAAAGCGATTCAACAGTGCCGACATCTTTCCAATAATCGTCAAAACGATAAACACACATCTTTTCACCTGCCGAAAGCATTGCGGGAATAATGTCTTTTCCGAAATCGTTTGAAGAGTTTTCGTTTTGTTCGTCTTCACAGAGATACTTTTTAAGTTGTTGCCAGTTGAAAACGTATATACCCATTGACGCAAGTGTGCTTTTCGGGTTTGCCGGTTTTTCCTCAAATTCATATATCGTACCGTCGGGGTTTGCGTTCATAATACCGAAACGCTTTGCCTCATCAAGCGAAACATTCAAAACCGCAATAGTACAAGCGGCACCGGTTTCCTTGTGTTGCTTTAGCATTTTGGAATAATCCATTTTATAAATATGGTCACCCGAAAGAACGAGGACATATTCGGGATTATAGCGTTCAATAAAGGCGAGGTTTTGATAAATCGCGTTTGCAGTACCCTTGTACCAGTCGCTTCCCGTGCTTTTTTGATATGGCGGCAAAACATGAACACCGCCGTCAAGACGGTCAAGATCCCATGTTTTTCCGCTTCCGATATAATCATTCAGTTCAAGGGGCTGATACTGTGTCAGCACACCGACCGTTTCAATGCCCGAATTTATACAGTTTGAAAGCGGAAAGTCTATAATTCGATATTTTCCGCCGTAAGGTACGGCGGGCTTTGCCACACTCTTTGTCAGCACACCCAAACGACTGCCCTGACCGCCTGCAAGCAGCATTGCCACACACTCAGTTTTTTTCATTTTTTACGCTCCCTTTATCTGTCTTTTTTCTGCCGCGTTTAACAGGCGGCTTATATTCATAATAAAGTACCGAAAGCGGCGGGAGGGAAAGTTCTGCCGACTGCTTGCAACCGTGCATCTGAATTTTCTCGGTTTTCAGTTCGGCTTTTACTGCGTTATCCGCACCGCCGAACTGTGCGCTGTCGGTATTAAGCAACAACTTGTATTTTCCCTCAAAAGGAAGACCTATCCTGTAATTATCGCGTGCGACCGGAACAAAGTTACAAACAACAACAACTTCCTTTCCGGATTTATCTGTTCTGCGGAAAGCGATAACACTTTGTTCATTGTCATCGTTTGCGATCCACGAAAAACCTTCCCACGAAAAATCAATTTCCCAAAACGGCTTTTGCTTCAAATAAGTATGATTAAGTTCCCGCACGAAATTTTGCATATTTTTGTGTGCATCGTAATCAAGCAAGAGCCAATCAAGTTGCTGTTCATAATTCCATTCGATAAACTGTGCAAACTCCTGTCCCATAAACAGAAGTTTTTTGCCCGGGTGTGCCATCATATATGCATAAAATGCTCGCAGTGACGCAAACTTTTGCTCATACTCACCAGGCATTTTGTTTATCATTGAACACTTTCCGTGAACAACTTCATCGTGCGAAATCGGCAAAACAAAATTCTCCGAAAAAGCATAAAAGAAAGAAAAAGTCAAGCATTCGTGGTTAAACTTTCGGTATATCGGGTCAAGCGATATGTAGCGAAGCATATCGTTCATCCACCCCATATTCCACTTAAAGTTGAAGCCGAGTCCGCCCGCATCGGCGGGTTTAGTAACGAGTGGCCAAGCGGTCGACTCTTCCGCTATCATCAAAACATCGGGATTAGCCGCAAAAGCCGCCTCGTTGACGCGTCGAAGCAGTTCAACCGCCGCCAAATTCTCGCGTCCGCCGTAAGTGTTCGGCACCCATTCGCCGTCATTGCGGTTATAGTCAAGATAAAGCATTGACGCTACCGCATCGACACGCAATCCGTCTATATGATAATATTTAAGCCAATATACGGCGTTGGAAATGAGAAAGTTCATAACCTCAACCTTGCCGTAATCAAACACCGCAGTTCCCCATTCGTAATGCTCACCGATACGCGGGTCGCCGTGCTCATAACAGGGCGTCCCGTCAAAGCGGTAAAGGCCGTGCTCGTCCTTCGGGAAGTGTGCGGGAACCCAGTCGAGTATTACACCAATTCCATTACGGTGCATTATATCCACAAATCGCATAAAATCATGCGGTGTACCATAGCGTGATGTCGGCGCATAATATGAACCGACCTGATATCCCCACGAGCCATCAAAAGGATATTCGGAAATAGGCATAAGTTCGATGTGAGTATAACCCATATCCTTAACATATTTGCAAAGTCGCTCCGCCAGCGTTACGTAATCAAGCACCGTGCCGTCGGCATTGCGCTGCCAAGAGCCTGCGTGCACCTC
This sequence comes from uncultured Eubacteriales bacterium, assembly GCA_964566175.1. Classification (GTDB taxonomy): domain Bacteria; phylum Bacillota; class Clostridia; order Oscillospirales; family Acutalibacteraceae; genus SIG589. The sequence continues at coordinate 18,500 of CAZMHU010000011.1, read as the reverse complement.
ATATATATTTACGGGGCTTTCATAAATATTCGTATTTTTTCTGTGTTTCAGCCAATCGTCGTCCCGCCAATCAAAGCCGTCAAGGTCATAGACTTTAGACGCGGTTGAGGGGGCGGTTTCACTATGAAAAGCAAAGGGGTCAGCCTTGAAAACGGTTGTGCCGTCCTGCTTTTTTACGGCAAATTTATAATTATCGAAAATTTTGAGTCCCGACTTCTCTATCTGCCAAACGCCGTCACACTGTTCCATTTTATCGGCATCGGCATCCCAGCCGTTAAAATCACCGACGAGAGAAACACCCGCTGCATTGGGTGCCCATACCCTGAAAATATGTCCTCCTTTTGATTTATGGCATCCCAAAAACTCATATGCGTTGCTTATAAGTTGCTTCGTATACAAGTTGATTTTATTGTCCTTTTTCAAAAATATCTCCCCTTTGATACCTTTTTACTTATTTTATCAAATGTTGGTATATATTTCAAGTCGTTTTTTGTTAATGATACAGTAAAAATTAAGTGTATATTTTTCATATTTTGTTCTATTTCGACAAAAAAACATTGCTTTTAGCATTTGTTCCGTCGAATTTTAGTGAGTTATTCACAGACTTTGAAAAAATTTATAAATATTCGGAATAAAATAAAAAAATCCAAGTCCCAAAGGACTTGGATTTTTGGTCCGAGTGACAGGAGTCGAACCTGCGGCCTCTTGAACCCCATTCAAGCGCGCTACCAAAACTGCGCCACACCCGGATATATGTACCCGCCCGTTTGAGCGGGTCAAAAGACAAAAATTAATCCATAAAGCCGGTTTCAACAAGTTTAACCAACTCGTCTACCGCCAAAGCCTCATCAGTACCGTCGGCAATGATGCGAATCTGTGTTCCGCCGACAATTCCGAGAGAAAGCACGCCGAGCAGACTCTTCGCATTAACGCGGCGCTCTTCTTTCTCTACCCAAATGGAAGACTTAAACTCATTTGCCTTCTGGATAAAGAATGTTGCGGGTCTGGCGTGTAAACCAACCTGATTCTGAACGACTACATCTTTAACACACATGCTTTATTCTCCTTAAAATATTGTCATAAAAAACTTGGTGCTTATTGATACCTTAATATTATACCACAATATATCGCACAGTCAACACAAATGACACTTTTTTATAAAACTTTTTCTTTTTTGTCCAAAATCTCGGTTTGTCGAAAGATAGGTTTTTATGCAAATAAACCAACAAGGTGTATACTTTTTAGTCGTTGTCGGCAATTGCCCGCAGATATCTCTTTTCCTTTTCGGTCAAAACAGCGTCTTTTAACATTTCCGGACGTTTTTCAAGCGTAGTCGCTATCGCCTGTTCGCGCCGCCATTTTTCAATATTTGCGTGGTGTCCCGAAAGCAACACATCGGGCACACGTCTGCCGTGCCATTCGGCGGGACGCGTGTACTGCGGATATTCGAGCAGACCCGCGAAATGGCTCTCATCCTGAAAACAAATATCATCGGACAGAACCCCCGGCAACATACGCGCAACCGCATCGGTAACCACTACTGCCGCCATTTCGCCGCCTGTGAGAACATAATCGCCTATTGAAATTTCCTCGTCCACAAGTTCATCAAGTACGCGTTGGTCAATTCCCTCATAGTGTCCGCACAAAAGCACGATATGCTCATATTTCGCGAGTTCCAACGCGTGCTTTTGATTAAAAGTTTTGCCTTTCGGCGACATATATATAACGTGAGGTTTCTTTTCAAAATCCCCGAAAAGCAAATCAAAACAGTTAAAAATCGGCTGCGCTGCCATTATCATACCCATTCCGCCGCCGTAGGGAGCATCGTCCACCCTACCGTGTTTGTCCTCGGTATAATCGCGTATATTATGACAGTGTATCTCAACCGCACCCGAAACACGTGCGCGTCCGATTATGCTGTCACCGAGCACCGCTTCACACATTTCGGGAAAAAGGGTGAGTATATCAATCCTCATCGTCAAGCAGTCCTTTCATTACGCTTATTTCAATACGTGAGGCATCGATATCAACCGTTTTTACGATATCGTCGATTTTCGGTATAAGATAAACACGGTCGTCACGCTTTATGTGCCAAACATCGTTTGCACCGGTCGGACTTACATCTGTAACGGTGCCGATATGCTCGCCGTTTTCGATATTATAAACTTCGCAACCTATTATATCATCAACAAAGTAACTGCCATTCGGCAGTTTAACATCGTCACGGTTTATGTATACAACATTTCCTCTGAGACGTTCTGCCGCATCTATCGTATCAACACCCTTAATGCTCGCTATTACGACGTTTCCATGCGGCTGTGAGCGCAAAACGGAAAGTTCATCACTGCCGTTATTTATATATATTTTTTTAAATCCGCACAAAAAATCCGGTGTGTCACACCACGGCTGTATTCTGAGCATACCGCGCACGCCGTGTGTACCTACGATTTTTCCCGCTTCAAGATATTTTTTCATAATTTACCTCCGAAAAACGCAATACCCCCGAAAAGCGGGGGTATTAAGTCTTGCTTAGTCAATTTCTACTGCAACCTGCTGATTGTTGCGGTTGGCTGCGGCACGCATAACCGTGCGGATAGCCTTGGCAATTCTGCCCTGCTTTCCGATAACGCGTCCCATATCCGACTCGTCAACGTGAAGGTGATAAACAACAAGACCTTCCTCGTTGGGCTCGTCTGCGCTAACACTGACAGCCTCCGGCTTTTCAACCAAACCGGCTGCGATGGAAACCAATAAATCCTGCATATACGCTTTCCTTTCGGAGTTTTTAAACGATGTTGTTCTTCTTGAGAAGAGCCTTTACGGTATCGGTCGGCTGTGCGCCGTTGGCGATCCATTTTTTAGCCTTCTCTCCGTCGATATTAACGATTGCCGGATCCTTAGTGGGATCGAAATAGCCTATCTCCTCAATGAAACGACCGTCTCTGGGGAAACGGGAATCAGCAACAACAACACGGTAGAAGGGAGCCTTCTTTGCACCCATACGACGAAGTCTGATTTTTACTGCCATTATTCTGCACCTCCTGTAAAAAAATATTTATTCCAAAGATTTCTCTTTAAAAACCCATTCCGGGCGGCAGACCTATATTTCTGCCAAAACCCTTTTTGCCTTTTTTGCCCGAGAGTTGTTTGAACATCTTTTTCATCTGTTCGTATTGGTTCATAAGACGGTTAACATCCTCAACCTTCATTCCGCAACCCGCCGCAATTCTCTTTCGACGTGATGCGTTAAGTATTTCGGGCTTTTCCCGCTCTTTTGCGGTCATTGATTTAATTATAGCCTCAGTGCGGAGCATAGCGCGGTCGTCAATATCAACATCACGCAGTTGCTTTTCCATACCGGGTATCATTCCGAGAACGTTTTTAAGCGGTCCCATTTTTTTGATGCTTTCGAACTGCTCAAGTAAATCATTAAGGTCGAACTTGTTCTGTTCGAGTTTTTTTGCCGCCTCAAGCGCCTTTTTTTCGTCAACCTCACTCTCAACACGTTCGATAAGCGAAAGCATATCACCCATACCGAGAATTCGTGACGCCATTCTGTCGGGGTGAAACTCTTCAAACTGGTCAAGTTTTTCGCCGATGCCGGCAAACATAATCGGTTTTCCCGTAACGGCACGAACCGAAAGTGCCGCACCTCCGCGGGTATCGCCGTCAAGTTTTGTCAAAATAACACCGTCGATAGGCAGTTGTTCATCAAATGCCTTTGCAATGTTAACGGCGTCTTGACCGACCATTGAGTCGACAACAAGCAGTATATCGTTAACCGTAACGGTCTTTGTTATACGGACGAGTTCTTCCATAAGTTCGGTGTCTATATGAAGACGTCCCGCAGTATCGAGAATAACATAATCGTGACCGTAATCACGTGCATATTTTACTGCCTCAGCCGCGATTTTTTCCGGTTTTTCCGTGCCTTTTTCGAAAACAGGCGTTTCAACCTGTTTTCCGACAACTTTAAGTTGTTCGATAGCGGCGGGTCTGTAAATATCGCAGGCAACCAAAAGTGGTCTGTGTCCCTGCGCCTTTAAAAGACGGGCAAGTTTTGCGGAATGCGTTGTTTTACCCGAACCCTGAAGACCGCACATCATAATAACAGTCGGAATTTTATCGGATGTTTTAAGCCTTGCCTGTTCGCCGCCCATAAGCGCGGTCAATTCGTCACGGACGATTTTAATAACCATCTGCGGTGCGGTGAGACTTTCCATAACCTTTTCACCAATGCACTTTTCGGCAACGGTGTTTGTGAAACTCTTTGCAACAGCATAGTTAACATCGGCCTCAAGAAGTGCAAGACGCACTTCGCGCATTGCTTCTTTAACATCAGTCTCGGTCAACTTACCCTTTGAACGCAAACGTTTAAACGCCGCCGTTAATTTATCGGAAAGGTTATTAAAAGCCATTTTTTCACCGCCTTAAAGTTTATCTATCAAAGAAAGAAGTTGTTCACAGTCTGCGCCGTTTTTAACACGCTGTGCCTCATCGCGTAAAAGTTTTATGTTTTTATAAAGACCGAGCACATCTTCAAAACCTTTAAGTTGTTGCTCGGCACGCTTTACGGCATCACGCACACCCTGTCGAGTTATGCCCTCGTTTTCCGAAATTTCCGCCAAGGAAAGGTCGTCATTATAATAAAATTCACACAGCAGACGTTGCTTTTCCGATAAAAGTCCACCGTAGATATCAAGCAGTTGCGATACCGTCAAATCCTTAGGCACATTCTCACCTCTGTAAAGTTTTTTGCTTTACAGCCAATATTATACCCTACTATCCCCCACTTGTCAAGCATTTTCGAAAAAGAACAGCCCAAAGGCTGTTCTTTTTTAATCTCTGTTTTCGGTTGCCTTGTTGATTATATAAGTGAGAATAATAATAACAATAGTAACCGCAAAAATTCCGAGCATTCCCTTGCCGATTACCGGCAGTGTGGAAAGAAAATTCTGTATATCAATATTTATATTCATAGCATATCTCCTATCCTAACAGGCTTATTATAAGTCCGCCCGCTATAACCGAGGCAATCTGTCCCGAAACGTTTACACCGACAGCGTGCATAAGCAGGAAGTTTTGGTTATCCTCTTCAAGACCCATCTTATTTATAACACGTGCAGACATCGGGAAAGCGGAAATTCCCGCCGCGCCTATCATCGGATTTATCTTTTCTTTTCTGAAAAGATTAAAGAGTTTTGCTATAAGCACGCCGCCTACAGTATCGAAAATAAAGGCTACAAGTCCGAGCAGGATTATTACTATTGTTTCGAGTGTCAAGAAATCCTCTGCACGCATTTGTGATGCTATTGTTATTCCGAGAATGATAGTAATAAGGTTTGCGAGCACGTTTTGTGCCGTTTCGGAGAGACTGTTTAAAACGCCGCATTCACGAAGCAGGTTTCCAAACATCAAGAAACCGATAAGCGAAACGCTTGACGGCGAAACAATACCGGCAATAACGGTTATAACAATCGGGAAAAGAATTTTTGTGAGTTTGGAAACGTGACCCGGAGCGTATGTCATCTTTATGCGACGCTCTTTTTTGGTTGTCAAAAGTTTGATAACAGGCGGCTGAATCATAGGTACTAACGCCATATAAGAATATGCCGCCACCATTATTGCGCCTATATACTTAGTGCCGAAATGGTTTGCAACGAATATTGCTGTCGGGCCGTCTGCCGCACCTATAATTGATATAGACGCCGCATCCTTAATATCGAAACCGAGGAATGTTGCAAGACCCAGTGTGAAGAATATTCCGAACTGAGCGGCAGCGCCGAAAATCATAAGTTTCGGGTTTGAGAGCAACGGGCCGAAGTCAATCATAGCGCCGATACCTATAAACAGCAACAGCAAAAAGATTTCGCCGTTATCTATTCCGGCACTGAAAAGCACATCAAGCGGGCCTTTTGTATCGCCCTGTGTTACAGCACCCGAAAATGGCAAATTGACTAGTATTGCGCCGAACCCCATAGGAAGCAGGAGCGACGGTTCCATTTTCTTCGCGATTGCGAGGAAAATCAGTATTCCGCCGATTCCCCACATCACGACCTGTTGCCAGGTAATTTCCAATAAGTATTTGTACAGTATTTCCATAAAACGTCCTTTCCGAGAGTAAAAAAGACTTCTATTGCGCGACGGCAATAAAAGTCTTGTTTTTTAATATACAATCCGGTTTTAAAACGTATTGACGGATGTATAACGCCATACGGCGCAAACTACTCCCCTTTATTTCCCAACAATTATATATTATATGCCACCGAAAGTCAACAAAAAACTACGGCTCTGCGTAATTTTCACAGAGCCGTTAGTTTTAATTTTTGTTTTCCTTTGCGGCATCAAGTTTTGTCTGACGGCGATTTTTAACCTCATCCGACATCGGCTTGATTTCTCCTGCGGCGGAGAGTGCCTGCTTTGTGAGCAGCGGGCCTACAAGTTCATAGATAAGAACAGCAAAGAGTGTTATATTACGTATGAGTTTGCCGGCTTCGCCGAGTTGCATAGCCGTTGTGCACATTCCGAGTGCAACACCCGCCTGCGGCAGAAGTGTTATACCCAAATATTTGCATATCGTATCGGAGCAGTGGGTAAGTTTTGCGCTGAAGAGTGTGCCGAAATACTTTCCGAGCGAGCGGAAGATTATGTAAACCACGCCAATAAGTACAATAGCACCGCTTGCGAAAACCGAAAGTTCCAACTGTGCGCCGCTTATAACAAAGAAAAGAGCAAAGAGCGGTGAAGTCCATTTGTCGGATGCCGCCATAAGGTCTTCGGACAGCGGACAGATATTGCAAAATACCGTTCCGAGCATCATACAGGTGAGCAATGACGAAAAACTGATATGAACAGAACCTATATTGAAATCGAGCATTGAGAGTGACGCAGTCAAGAACACAATACCGATTGTAAGGCTCAAACGGTTTGTATTGGAGTTGAAGAGTTTTTCGAGTTGTGTCAAAACCCAACCCATTATAGCACCGAGCGCAAGCGAGCAAACGATTTCGACAAGCGGATTTACGATTATCGAAACCATATCCACAGTGCCGCTGACGAGTGTTTTAGCAATACCGAAAGATACGGCAAATACAACAAGACCGACAGCATCATCAAGCGCAACGATAGGCAAAAGCAACTTGGTCAGTGGACCGTTTGCCTTATACTGACGTACAACCATAAGAGTTGCGGCAGGAGCGGTTGCGGTTGCGATTGCACCGAGTGTTATCACCTGCGGAATCGAAAGGACATTCGGCATAAGCAAATGGAGCACAAAGAGTGCAACATCGACAAACAGCGTTGCGGTTATTGCCTGAATAACACCTATTACAAAAGCCTGTTTACCTGTTTTTTTCAGTTCGCAAAGGCGGAACTCGTTGCCTATTGAGAATGCAATAAATCCGAGCGCAACCTCGGATATGAGTCCCAAAGCCTCCAAATCGGATGACGAAGAAAATCCGACACCCTGCAACCCGAAACTGCCTACGCAGTATGGACCGATAAGAACACCCGCTATAAGATATGCGGTTACGGACGGCAGTTTAAAGGGCTTGAACAGTCTTGTCATTAAAAGACCGGCAAGCAAAGCCACCGACACGGACAATAAAATTTTCACGATTATTCGCTTCCCTTTTTCTGTTTTATTTTCACCGAAATCGAATTATATCACTACTGACCCGAAAAGTAAAGCCTTTTCAGGAAAAATATTTTCATTCTTCCGCTAACACCCTATTAAGAAAGTTAAGCACACGCTTTTTATCGGCAGACCAAAGAGGGGCGACAAGTTCACTTTTTGCTCCGTCCCCTGTTATTCGGTGAACAACAATATCTTCGGGTAGAACATCTATACACTGTTTTAATATATCGGCGTACTCTTCAAGTGTCAAACACTCAAAAAGTCCGTTTTTGTAATCACGTTCAAGGTCGGTATCCTTTAAAACGTGCAAAAGATGAAACTTCACTCCGTCTGTGCCCGCGGCAACGGCATACTTCGTTGTTTTGACAGCAGACAAGGCATTTTCATACGGCAAGCCTATTATTATATGCGTTACGACCTCTATCCCCGCGCGCTTCAGTCTGCGTACGGCGTCAAGGTAAACTTCGCTTTTGTAACCACGCCGCAGATATTCCGCCGTTTTATCATCACAGGTTTGAAGTCCGAGTTCCACGCTCACTGGTTTAAAAGTATTGATTTCCGAAAGCAAGTCCACCGTTTTCTGCGGAAGACAGTCGGGACGTGTGGCAACGGCAAGACCGACAATATAATCCGGCTTTATAGCAGAAAAATATACCTTTCTCAAACGCTCAACATCGGCATATGTGTTAGTGAACGGCTGAAAATACGCAATGTATTTACCGTCCTTGTTTTTTTGCTCAACACGCCGCAAGGCCTCCGCGAGTTGTGTTTCAATGCTGTCGGTTCGACTGCTTGCAAACTCTCCGCCGCCTCTTGCCGAACAAAAAATGCAGCCGGCAGTGCCTAGTGTACCGTCACGGTTCGGACAGGCAAAACCGCCGTCTATCGAAAGTTTATATACTTTGCAACCGAATTTTTCTTTGTAATGTTCATTAAGTGTTTTATACATATACGCTCCCGACAAGTAAAAATCAGTATAAAAGGAGCAACGCCTGAGACATTACTCCTTTTCACATCTTCCGTATTTTGCTTTATAAAGCAGGAAAGCCACCGGCAATGCCGTAATTCCCGCAAAAAGTTTACCCACTATAACAGGGAAAATATACCTTTTGTCAAACGCCATTGTAAACGCAAGATGTCCCGCAAAAGTAAACGCCGCCGAAACGGCAAATGCGGAATTAAGCACTGCACCCTTTTTGTCCATCTTATCCATCATTTCAAATGTGGTAACGTTGGTAGCAAGGGTAGATATAAATCCGAGCGCGGAAGTCTCGTTCATACCGGTTTTTCTGCCGAGCGTTTTAAGCGGCTTTGCCAAAATTTTCGATAAAGTATATATCAGCGGGAAAGCACCCGACATAACAACAGCGGCATTGACACATATCATTGCGCCCTCTTCAAGCGTTGCCATACCTTTTATAATTTCCGTTCCCGAAAGATATCTGAATATTGCAAGTGCAAGTCCCGCGGTTATAATCACTTTTATGAAAATTCCGAACCACTTGAACACCTTTATACAGGCATCGGGTGCTTTTATCAGTGCGATACAAAGCAGCACCGAAAAGATTATCAGCGGCAAAAGATCCAGCGCAACCGACAAAACCGAAAGTCCGAGCATAAATCCCGAAACGGCACAGCCCACAGGAATTGTCACTATTCCGCACAAAATGCCGAGCAAGAGTTCGCCGTGCTTCGACTGCGGCACTGCACCGAGCGAATATGGTATCGTATAGGAAACGGTAGCCCCCATCATTGAGGCGACAACAAGTGCGTTAAAACGTCCGAGTTGCGCGTCGGCGGCAATCTCTTCCGAGAGCGATGCCCCGCCCATATCGTTTGCAAGGAGCGATGCCGATAATATCGACGGTTCCATATGAAGAACATCCGAAAGAAATGCAAAAACCGGTGAAAGAGCGCTTGCTATAACGGGTGCGACGGAAATCATACCTATCATCGAAAGTGCCATATTACCAAACAGCATAAACCCACGCTCAAACTCTTTTCCGAGCCCGAAACGGTTGCCGATAATTCTGTCAAGCGCACCGAGCATAGAAAAGCAAAGCATAATCAAGGTCATAACATTCATATTAAAATTTAACTCCCTCAAAGCCGTTTTCGGTGAGAATATATTTTTCAGTATAACCGCAACTTTTGAGCAGTTCCTCTGCCTCATTGAAATTACAGTCAAGATAGTTTCTGTTGTGGCAATCGGAAGAGATAACAGGCAAAAATCCCTGTCGTTTAAATTCCTTTATTATAAACGGTGCGGGATAGGGCGTTTTGCGGTAACCGCGCGATATACATCCGGTATTTACCTCAAAAGCGGGTATTTTACCTTTCAGCGACTCAATAGCCGACACGGCAAGCACCTTGTATTCCTTTGAGTCCTCGTCCAAAATATGCAAAACCTCATTATGTTTTGCAAGAATATCGAAATGACCGATTATATCAAAATCGCCGTACTCATACAAGCGCGACATAGTTTCATAATACCTCTCGGCATATTTCACAGCGTCGCCGCCGAAATATGTATCTATAATCTCAACCACTTTTTCCTTTGTGGTATCGAAACTGACCTTTTTGCCGTCAAAATCAAAATAATGCGTAGAACCTATGACGTAATCAAACCCGCAAAAACTGCTGTCGGAAAAGACCTCTGCCTCAAGACCGCAAAAGAGTTTTATCCTGTCTTTATACTCTTCCTTCAAAGCGGCAAGTTCCCGTTTGTATGCTTCGGTTTTCTCGGGAGTCATACCATAAGTGGAAAAACTGTTTCCGGAGTGACCGGAGAAGCCCAAAGAGTCAAAACCTTTTTCGATAGCGGTTTCAATCATCTCACGCAGGGTATCGTTTCCGTCGCAATACTTTGAATGAGTATGCAGATTTTGAAGTCCTGTCATTTAAAAAATCACCTCTGCTCAACTTATAATGTTTCCGTACCGAAAAAGTCATAATAAAGCCAAAGCACGGTATATCTGTCCTTTAAGTCCTTTGCATAACGCACGGCATCGGCTATTTTTTCTTTGCTGTATGTATTGTAAAATTGCTCTGTGCTGAGTTCGACCGCCGAAAGCATACGCTCTATTTCGTCGGGTGTCGGCATCTCGCGAAGCAGGTTTTTTATTTCCTCTTCGTTGGCACGGTATGTGGAAAGGCGGTCGATTTTATAGTTCCCAACCTTATCCTGCAAGGCTATACAGCCTTCGGCAACTGTTTTGTAAACGCGTTTCATTTCAGTTTCATAAACTGCTCTGTCGGCCTTATAACCGTCGTGTAAAAAATCCGTTTCGAGCAATTTCTCGCGTATTGCGGCGGTAACAATAGTAGAAAAAGCAACATCTATTCCGTGCGGCAGATATTCGCTTTTGTCAACAATTCCGGTGATTTCAAAATAGTGCGAAAGGTGATGTTCACTGCCCGATGCGGGTCTTGAAGAACCGGCAAAACTCATTGCTATGCCGACCGTGACAAGCGCCTCCATAAGCACCTTTACAGCTTCTTCGTTGCGCGAAAGCAAACCGTCCGCAAGGGAGAGAGTCTTTTGCACCATATCGAATGTCAAATCATAAATATAATCACAGAAATACTCTCCGTTTACAATACGGCTCAACTTCCAGTCGTTAAGGGCAGAATATTTTCCGACAATATCACCGTAACCCGCTTTAATCATCTCAAGCGGTGCGTCCTTTAAAACTTCGGTATCAGCCAGTATGACTTCCGGCACACCCGCAGGATATGTAACCTTCATTCCGCCGGTTATCATGGCAGCACCGGTCGAAGCGTAACCGTCCATAGACGGCGCGGTTGCAACGACAAAATACGGAACGCCGCTAACATACGATACATATTTGCACAAATCCTGAATAACGCCCGAGCCTATGCCGATTATAAGGTCGCTCTCGCCGAGCACATACTGCACACGGGCAATCGCTCTTTCGTCGGGAATAAGCACGGTATCGCCCGAAAATATAACTTTTTTAACATTCTTGTCCGAAATATACTTTTCGGTTCTCTCGCCCGCCGCGCGGTATGTGTTTTCGTCCGCAACCAACAAAATATTGTTATAACCGCCGCAAAGTTCGGTCAAATGAGCGGTTGCACCGTGTTCAATATACACCTTTTTAATATCACAAGTATGATGTTTTCCGCATTTACAGTCTACTCCTAAAAGCAATTCGTTAATTTCCATAATTAAATCACTCCGCATAAAATTTTCCTTGCATTTTGTATTATATATCCTCTAAAAAAACTTTTCAACCATAAAATGTCCTAATACGGACATTCCCAAACAGCATATATTTTACGGGAGATGATAGTATATGCTTTTATCGGCAATAAGCGAAGTCATAAAGGGACTTTTATACCTTGCGCTCCACGTGAGCGGTGCGGGATCTTTCCCGAAAGCATTAAGTGCAAAAGAAGAGGCGAAACTGATAGCACGTATGGAAAATGGTGACGGAGATGCAAAAAACAAACTCATAGAACACAACTTGCGCTTGGTGGCACATATCGTAAAAAAATATTACAGCGTTCAGGTCGAACAGGATGACTTAATCTCAATCGGCACAATAGGACTTATCAAAGCGGTTTCAACCTTTAACTCGTCAAAAGGCATTCGCCTTGCCACCTACGCCGCACGTTGTATAGAAAACGAAATTCTAATGTGCTTTCGCAATCTTAAAAAGAGTGCAAACGATGTTTTCATAAGCGACCCAATAGATACCGACCGCGACGGAAACGCGCTGACACTTATCGACGTTATTTCCGACGGCGAGGATATTGTGGAAAATATTGATTTGAAAATCAAACTCGAAAAACTAAAAAAATATATAAGCGAACTAACGCCGCGGGAGCAAAAAATTCTCGCTCTGCGGTATGGACTTTGCGGAGCAAAAGAACTCACTCAGCACGAGGTTGCCAAAAAACTCGGAATTTCGAGAAGTTATGTGTCCCGCCTTGAAAAAAAAGCGATTGAGGAACTTTATACAAAATTCGGCACATAGGAAAACACGGACTGTAATTACTACAGTCCGTGTTTTTTGATTTCAGTTGTTGTCACTTTTTTCGTTTTTCAAATATTTGTTTACCATAACGGCAATTTTAAATGTTACCGCGTCTTCAAATACGCAAAGGTCAAAACCTGTAAGTTTTTTGATTTTTTCAAGTCTGAATATCAGTGTGTTTCGGTGAATAAACATCTTTCTCGATGTTTCGGAAGCGTTGAGGTTATTCTCAAAAAATGCAAGCGCTGTCGAGAGAAGATCATTATCCAAACTCTTAAACGAACCACACTTGAAAACTTCCTTTAAATATGACTCGCACAACGGAATGGGCAGTTGATATATAAGGCGGGAAAGCCCGAGATTTTCATAAGAGAATACAGAAATATCCTCTTTGAAAATTCTTCCTACCTCAAGTGCAAGACAGGCTTCTTTGAAAGAACGCGAAACATCTTTCAAAACTTCCGCCGTCGAACCCACTCCCACGCAAACGCCGATATTGCCCTCGTAGGTCAGCGTTTCCGAAATACGTTCGGCATACGCCTCGACCGTGGGAAAATCAGCGGTATTCTGCTGCTTTATGAGCGCAACATCGGTTTCGTTTACCGCAATGACAAAATCCTCGTTCGATTTTTTAAAAGCCTTGCAAACCGAATCATAAAGCGGAATTTTCGTTTTGCTCAAATTTCTTATAACATAAACGGTGCGCGGTGAATTTATATCAATCCCCAACTCGCGCGCCTTTATAAAGACATCGCCCGGCAGAACATTTTCAAACAGCATATTTTTAACAAAACTGTCCCTATCGTAGGTTCTGTCGTAATAAAATTTTATTCCCGATAGTGCGACAATCATCATAGCGCAAAGGTCTGCCGCCTCGGTATCGGTTCCCTCGGCAAAAACAAAATAGTCGGTTCTGCCATCGTTTTTCATAGGCATATATGTGAATGCACCGTTGACAAAAGCCTCATCACCGACACGGTTCATGCGATTATTATACATAAACTCAAACTCCAGGTTTTCTCCTATTCTGTCCAAATCACTGCAGGACACAACAGTATATGCAGTATCAAGCACACCCATCGTTCTTCCCACGGCATCCTTCATTTTATGTATTATGCTTTGAAACAAGCGGTTTGACATTAAACCCACAACTCCCGTATATTTCTCTGTAAAATATTTTATTAAAAACGGTGTTTTTTTGCAATAAACAGATAGTTTAACGTTTTTTCGCTATTTTAGACAATTTGAATTATGTTATGGAACAATAGCAACTAAAGACTTCCTAACTTTAATGCGAATTATTGAAACGCATTTTAATACGAATAAAAAAAGATGTTCGACAGGCGGTAATTTGCCTGACAAACATCTTTTTCGTTTTTTGAATTTTCAACAACACAAAAGCATTTTAATATTGAAATTAAATAAAATCAGCACATACGCATAAGACGGATGTAAAATTCAACCGCGTGCTTTACGGTTTCAACGCGTATACGCTCGTTATTACCGTGTATCGTGGCACGTTCCTCGCTTGTGAGATCCATAGCAGAGAAGCGATATACTTTATCGGAAATTCTACCATAATGGCGTGAATCAGAGCACTGTACCATAAGATAAGGCGATACAACGCAACCTTTCCAGGTTGATGCGACAGCCGATGCGACCTTGTCCCATTCGGGGCAATCGGTAACCGAGATGCGGCTCGGGTTCATACCGTGAAGCGCCGTAACTTCAACATCACTGTCTGCAATGTTGCTTTTCAGATATTCAAGAGCCGACTCCATGGTATCGACCGGATTAAGACGAATGTTGGAAACCATTGTAGCCTGTGGGGGAATAACGTTTGATGCGGCAGAACCGCTCATTTGTGTGAAAGCAACTGTAGTACGCATAAGCGCATTGAGTTCTCCACCGGACTTTTTACAAATTTTATCAAGCACCGGTCCGAAAAGCCAAAGATTGGCAAAAATCATACGGAACAAAAACGATGAACAGCGGCCGAGTGTGTCAAACATTTCGGCAACAGGCAGTGTGAGATGTGCCTTAAAGGGGTTCTGCACAACGCGGTAACACGCACGTGCCAAAGTATCGACAGGGGTTTTCGGCTTGGGAGCGGAAGCGTGTCCGCCGGAAGATTTTGCACGGTATTCAACATCCATCATTCCCTTTTCGGCAATACCGATAAGTCCGCAGGGAAGTTTTACGCCGGGGAAAATATCCTTAACAACAGCGCCGCCCTCGTCAACAACAAACGACGGAACGATTCCCTCTTTTTCAAAATAGTCAACGATATTAACAGCGCCCTGTCCGTTTACTTCTTCGCCGCCCGAGAAGGCAAAATATATATCATTCTGCGGAGCAAAGCCTTCACCTATCAAATGGTCGGCAGCAGAAAGAACACCGTTGAATGTAACCTTTGTGTCAAGCGTTCCTCTGCCCCAAACCACACCGTCTTCAAGCACGGCATCAAAAGGCGGTTTCTCCCAACCGTCCTCATTCACGGGAACAACATCATAGTGCGCCATAAGCACGGCGGGTGTGCCCTTTTCCTTGCCGCTCCATTTAAAAAGCAGCGCACGGTCGGGCAGGCGTTCAAATGAACATTTTTCAAAAACATTTGGATAGAGTGAGGGCAAAAGGGATATGAGTTTTTCAAACTCGGCATCGTCCTCAAGCGAACCGTCCTTATACGAAACGGTCTTGCAACGAACAAGTTCACGCAGGTTTTCAACCGTCCGATCTCCGTCGAAAATCTCTTCGGCATCTATAACCTTGGCGTTTGCCTTGGGTTTAAAGGAAAGCGTACGAATGAGAATAACGGCAATAAACAAAACCAAAACGGCAAGAATTATCAACCACATAAAAAATCAAAGCAATCCTTTCTTATAAAGTATTCTGGCGGTCACAACGGTGAATACAACACCTACGGGAACCATTATTCCGACCGTGCTTGAATTGAGAGCCGGAACGGATATGAAAAGTATAAGCATTAAAACTACCGGTGCTATTGAGAGTTTTAAGTTTTTGGATATAAACACAACCGCAAGTCCACCGAAGAGCGCCGGAAGTATCATATCGAATGCGGGTTCCAAAACGGGCGACTCCAAAATCGGAGTGAGCGGAACAATACAGATAACGCCGATTATGATTATAGCCGTTGTTACAATACTTGAAACGGCTATTGCTATTGTGGATATAACTTCGCCCTCTTCGCTCGATGCTTTAACATTTGCACGCTCCATAGCATCAACCGCACAAGGAAGTTTCAAATTTGAGATATTTCCTGTTATAAACGACAAGTATGTTCCGCCCGCACCGAGCATCGGGACGTATGTGAAAATTTCAACAATACCGACAGCCCAATACATTGGAGCGGTTGCTATCAAGCCTTTTACAAGCACTGAATATTCGGGTGAAGTTTGGAAAACGAGCGACACGATAAGCGGGAAAAGCATTATAAGCAAACCTATTGCTATTCCCCAAATTTTACCGTCACGATGAACACTTTCGCGGTATGTAAGTTTTTCTTTCATTTTTTTATTCCTCCTTAGCCAAGCACCGACGTAATCGGAATAGCCGACGCCATCCCTATGATAAGACTCAGCGGCAGAGCATAATCGGTAATCCAACGGACGCCTGTCTTTTTAGCCAGAGTTCCGCAAACCGCCATTACAACAGCCGACACAAGCATTACGCAAACAGGAATAAGACCGGAAGTGTCACCCTTGAATACATTTGAAACATCACAGAACACATAGCCCAAAAACGCCGAAATCATTCCGAGAAACATAGCGTTATTAAAAATCTCTCCCCATTTTTTATCCTTCATTCCGATTTTCATAACGCCGTTCTGAATTTTCTTTGTTACAAACGGAACGAGAATAAGACCGGCGGCAATACCTATTGTCATAACCCATATAATAGTTACGAATATAGATGGGTCGGTTACGGTTGTACCGGCGTTCATACCAGCCGCCTCAAGCGCATTACCGGCAGCAACGGTTTCATATGTTATTGAACCGATAACCGACAATCTGAGCCACGGCAGTGCAACACCCAAACTTTTCGATAGTGCTACAACGCCTATCAAAACCGCGACCGCCGGAGCGATTGTGAAAATCGCGGCAGAGGTTACGGTCTTTTTGATTGTTGTAACCGCTATTCCGAGTTCCTTGGCACGTTTCAGCGCACGCACAAGGAAATAAATCGATTGAGCAAGCACAGCCGCAATAATTACGCCTACAATAACGTAAAGCACGGGACTGTTAACATTAAACTTCATAAAAAATCCTCCTGTTTTTTTATTTTACTTAAAACAAATCAAGCAGTTGCGAAAAACCTTCAATGTAATAATCCGTCACGACTTTAATCTCCTCTGTGTACTCCTTTGATGACGCATCGTACACGCCGCAAACCTTCATTCCAGCGGACTTAGCCGTCAAATCCGCATTTAGGTTATCGTCAAGGAAAAGTATATCGCCGACATTTTTCGAAAGTTTTTCTGCCGCCGCAAGATAAATTTTCGGGTCTGACTTCGTGGTCGCAAAATCATCACACGACCAAACATTATCAAAAAGGTCATAAATACCTATGCGCTTTAAGCAAGGGTCAAGGGTTATATGCGGGCTGGCAGTGAGCACATTCAAACTTGCTCCCCTGCTTTTAAATTCCCGCAAAACGGAAACAACGTCATCTTTGGCGGGAATATTATATAAATATTCTTCAAACATATATTTGCCCATAAGAGAAACGATTTGTTCTTTTGTCTTCTTGACACCGATTTTGACATAATACTCCGCAGTACCCAAAAGACCAAGCGGTGTTATTGTTTTGACAAGTTCGCCGTCATAGGTTATGCCCTCGTCATCAAGGATTTTAAGCATTGAGCGAGTATACACCGGCATAGAGTCAACAAGCGTACCGTCAAAATCAAACAAAAACGTATCCACTAAAAATCACCTCCAAGCGCGGTATTTGTCGCTTTTTAATATATCACAATTATCGTATTATGGCAAGAATTTGTTGCAACTTGCGTAGATTATCATAACCAATCCAAAATGTGACTAAAACTC
Source organism: uncultured Eubacteriales bacterium (assembly GCA_964566175.1). Classification (GTDB taxonomy): domain Bacteria; phylum Bacillota; class Clostridia; order Oscillospirales; family Acutalibacteraceae; genus SIG589. The sequence goes on along the minus strand of CAZMHU010000011.1, from coordinate 792 downwards.
AAAAAAAGAAGAACCTCGGCACGCGAATTGCGTGTAAAGGTTCTCGAATGGTCGGGATGACAGGATTCGAACCTGCGAAATCTCCTGAACCCAAATCAGGCGCGATACCAAACTTCGCCACATCCCGATATTCAATTTTTGAGGTATTTTTAACGTCTGTGGGATACTATGTGGTCGTTGCCACTTTTGGCGGTTTTTTCGGAAATCCCACAAGCCGAAAATCCGCAGTGTTAAAGGGGTGTTTGAGGTTTTAGAAAAAAGTCCTGAATGAATCAGGTCGGTCACCCAAATCAGGCGCGATACCAAACTTCGCCACATCCCGATTTATTAAGTTTTTTGCTCGGATTTTTCGGCAAAACCGCAACGGTCTATGTTGCAAAACCTAAAAGGCGGTTATCGTATATTTTTGAAGCACGACGTAAACGAGCATATAATTCTTTTTTGAACGTTTATGATTTTGTGCATATGACATTATAATACAGGCGGCTGTATTTTGTCAACACAGTTTTCACCGCAAATTTATAAAAAATTCAAAAAAGAAAAATAATATTGTTGACAAATAAAACTTTTGTGGTATAATAAATCTGCTGTCGTACGGGGCATTAGCTCAGTTGGTTAGAGCAACCGGCTCATAACCGGTCGGTCCGGGGTTCGAGTCCCTGATGCCCCACCATTAGTAGAGTATTGTTGATTTTTCGATTTTCGATACTCTACTAATTTTATAAAGACGAATATTGCATAGGGGTATAGCTCAGTTGGTAGAGCAGCGGTCTCCAAAACCGCGTGCCGAGG
>CAZMHU010000010.1:0-54600 GCA_964566175.1 uncultured Eubacteriales bacterium | reverse complement strand
CGAATCTGTTTTTGTTGATGTCCCCGATTACAATGTAGACGAAGATTAGTCTCTTTTGATTTTGCTGTGCACACGGCAAAAGATATGATTACTGCCCGCAGTTTGCACGGTTCATTTTTGAATAGTGTGCTACTGCGGGCAATATTTTCTTGAAAAGCGGGTAAAATTTATGAAAAAAATTATTGTTTTGCTCTTGGCTGTTTTTATGCTTTTGTCACTTTCCGCCTGTAAAAAGGATAAAGAAAAAACCGAAAGCACACAAGACGGCGTTTCTTCCGCCGTGGACTCCGCTTCCGATGTTGTGTCGGACACGGTGCAAAGTGGCGAAGACGAAACCGTCGTCGGCGGAAGCAGCACTTCATCTGCCGGCAAGACACAAGGTGGATCTTCCACCGCATCGCCGAGCAGTTCTTCTGCAAAGACGAGTTCTTATGAAAAGATAGACGGCGGGCCTGACCTCGGTGATATCGAGATTATAATCCCCTCAAAGGATAACAATACCGATAATGCGGATAATAAAGGCGATAACGGCAATGTGGAAAAACCGTCGGAAGACACCTCTTCCGGCAGCGCAAGCACCGAGCCATCGTCGAGCAGTGCCGTATCTTCCACAGGTTCCGTTTCGTCCGACGAGGACAAGTGGACTAACGGTTATTATTGATTTTTGTAATTCAAAAGCCGAAAGTATCTCCGAAAAAACGGAGACACTTTCGGCTTTTTTATGTCGTTGTTAAATTGGTCGGCAGTGATGACGCTTTTCAAGACCTCTTGTCTGAAGTACGGTAAGGCGGTAAAGCACAAAGTCAATGCTCCCCTTTAGGCAAGGGAGGCACAGGCTGTCGCAAAACGAGCGGGTCGAGCGGCCGGAAAATCTAAAAACCAAAAATTCACAGCACAAGAATGTCTTAAAAGACGTGAGAAAACCCTTTTTGACAGAATATGAAAATATTTGCAATATCAAAGGTGATATTAGCAATTCAATTAAGAGCGCACTTTTGATACAATTAAACAGAAGAGGTGTGACTTAATGAAGGATAATTATATGTTGAAAACAGAAACGGCTGAGAAAATTTATTCGGCGGTGGCAAAACTGCCGATAATTGACTATCACTGTCATCTTTCTCCGCAGGAGATATATGAGGATAAGCCGTTTGCAAATATAGGCGAAATGTGGCTCGGTGCTGACCACTATAAGTGGAGACTTATGAGAACGGCGGGCATCTCGGAAGAATATATTACAGGTGACAAATCTTTTAAGGATAAATTTTTGAAATATTGCTCGGCTATTGAGTTTGCCGCGGGCAATCCGCTCTATCACTGGTCGCATATGGAGTTGTCGCTCTTTTTCGGTATCGATATGGCGATAAATGCCGCCAACGCCGAGGAAATTTGGAACAGGGCGAATAAATACATCGAAGAAAACGCTCTTTCCCCGAGAAAACTTATTGAAAAATCAAATGTCGAGGTTATATGCACGACCGATGATATAATCGACGACCTTTCGTGGCACGGAAAAATCGCCGCCGACGACGGTTTCAAGACCCGCGTTATTCCCTCTTTCAGAACGGATAATCTTCTGCTTGTCAGACGTGCGGGATATTGTGATTACATTAAAAAACTCGGTGATGTTTGCGGTTTTGCGATTGACTCTTTTGAGTCTTTAAAGCGCGCGGTGGAAAAACGGCTTGACTTCTTCTGTGAGGCGGGTTGCCGTTGCACCGATATCGGCATTCCCTTTTTCCCGAACAGAATTGCCGATGATGACGAAGCGGACAACACCTTTAAGCGTGTGCTCTCGGGCGAGGATATTAACGATGAGGAGTATATGGGCTTTATCGGAAATATGTATCTCTTTACCAATGCACTCTACCGTGAGCGTGACCTCATTTCACAGTGGCACTTGGCGGTCGTACGCAACTCAAACTCCGTCTTGGCGGGAAAACTCGGTGCGGACTGCGGTGTTGACTGTGTCGGAAATGTCGTAAACGGAAATGACCTCATTATGATGCTCGATGCGATAAACAAAAACAGCGGTCTTCCGAAGGTTGTGCTCTATTCACTCAACGAGTCGAACATTGCACAAATCGCGTCAATCGCGGGCGGTTTCCCCGGTGTGCGTTGCGGTGCGGCTTGGTGGTTCTGTGATCACAAGCGCGGCATTGAGGACGAGATTAAGGTTATTGCCGAAAACGGCTGTTTGGGCGAGTTTTACGGAATGCTCACCGATTCGAGAAGTTTCCTTTCCTATGCCCGCCACGATTATTTCAGAAGAATTCTTTGCGGTCTTATAGGCGAATGGGTCGAAGACGGCGAATATGACAGCGGCAGTGCCGAAAAACTTGCGGCGAAAATCTGCTATGAGAATATTAAGAAAGCGATCGGTGAATGATATGAAGATGTCGTTTAGATGGTATGGTGACAGCGATCCGATTTCGTTGGAATACATAAGACAGATACCCAATATGCGTTCCGTCGTAACGGCTGTTTACGACGTTAAACCCGGCGAAGTTTGGCCCGAAGAAAGTATTGCAAAACTCAAGGCTCAGGTTGAAAGCAACGGACTTTTGTTCGATATTGTCGAATCTGTGCCCGTCCCGGAGGAGATAAAACTCGGAACAGAGAAAGCCGACGAATACACCGAGGTTTACTGTGAAAATATCCGCCGCTGTGCAAAATACGGCGTCAAGTGCATAACTTATAACTTTATGCCGGTTTTCGACTGGACGAGAACTCAACTTGACAAGCGTGCGGCAGACGGTTCGACAAGCCTTGTTATGTATATGGATCAACTGAAAGGTTTGGATCCGCTTAAAGACGATATTCATCTCCCCGGTTGGGATTCAAGTTATACACAGTCCGAAGTCAGAGAACTTATCGGTGCGTATTCCGCACTCGGTGAAGAGGGTCTGTGGGAAAACCTTTCAAAGTTCCTTAAAAAGATTATTCCCGTTGCGGAAGAATGCGGTGTCAAAATGGCGATACACCCCGATGATCCGCCGTATTCGATTTTCGGCATTCCGAGAATTATCACAAACGAGAAAAACCTTGACAGATTGCTGGGCATTGTCGACAGTCCCGCAAACAGTCTTTGCTTCTGCACCGGAAGTTTGGGTTGTGCGTCGTTTAACGATATTCCGAAAATGGTTCGGAAATACAGCGAAATGGGAAGAATCGCTTTTATGCACATTCGTCAAGTAAAACTTTTGGAAGACGGAAGTTTTGAAGAAAGCGGACATCTCTCGGCGTCCGGCAGTCTTGATATGTATGAAATCGTAAAGGCGCTTGTCGACACAGGTTTCGATGGATATGTTCGCCCCGACCATGGCAGAATGATTTGGGGAGAAAACGGAAAACCCGGTTACGGACTTTATGACAGGGCACTCGGTGCAACGTATATAAACGGCTTGTTTGAAGCCTGCGAAAAAGCGAAAACGGAGGAAAAATAATGCAAAAGAATGTACTTAATACCAATCTTACCGGAAAGGTTGCGGTTGTTACAGGTGCGGGCGGCGTACTCTGTAGCGCATTTTCCAAAACACTTGCACGTGCAGGCGCAAAGGTTGCCCTGCTTGACCTTAATTTTGACGCGGCAAAACAGTTTGCCGACGAGATAACAGCCGAGGGCGGCGTTGCCAAGGCTTATAAATGCAACGTGCTTGATAAGGAGGCTTGTTTTGAGGTTGCAAATGAGGTTGAAAAGGATCTCGGCAAGTGTGATATTTTGGTAAACGGTGCGGGCGGCAATAATCCGAGAGCCCAAACCGACAAGGAATATTTCGAACTCGGCGATATCGACGCCGACACAAAGAGTTTCTTCGACCTTGAGAGTGACGGCGTAGGTTTTGTATTCAATCTCAACTTTTTGGGTACACTCATACCCACACAGGCATTCGCTCGTCAGATGGTTGGCAGAGAGGGTTGCAACATACTCAACATTTCGAGTATGAACGCTTTCACTCCGCTTACGAAAATCCCCGCATATTCGGGCGCAAAAGCCGCAATTTCAAATTTCACACAGTGGCTTGCGGTACATTTTTCAAAGGTCGGAATTCGCGTGAACGCAATCGCCCCGGGATTTTTCTCGACAAAGCAAAATGCGAAACTTCTCTTTAACGATGACGGAACTCCTACCGCCAGAACAGGCAAAATTCTCGCCGCAACCCCTATGGGCAGGTTTGGCGAGTCGAACGAACTCGACGGCGGTTTGCTTTTCCTTCTCAACAACGAGGCGGCAGGCTTTATAACAGGTGTTGTTTTGCCGATCGATGGCGGTTTCTCCGCTTATTCGGGCGTTTAACCGAATGTAGCAGGTGAATGATATGGAAAAAATTAAAATTTATGCCTTTGCCGACGAAGCAAGTTCGATGATTGACGGCCAGATTGCCGCTATGAAAAGAAACGGTCTTGACGGACTCGAAATTCGTAACGTTGACGGCGTAAACGTTGCGGAAATCACCTCCGATAAAGCTAAAGAGGTTAAACGTAAACTTGACAGCAACGGCTTGATTACTTGGTCGGTAGGCTCTCCGATAGGAAAAATAGATATCGAAAAAGACGATTTTTCCGCCCATTTGGAAAAACTTAAACGCACTTTGGAAACGGCGAATATCCTCGACACAAAGAATATCAGAATGTTTTCGTTCTATATGCCCGAGGGCAAGGATCTCTCGGTTTATAAAAATGAGGTAATCGACCGCTTGGGTGTTATGTGCGATACAGCACGTGCTTTCGGCGTTAAACTTGCACACGAGAACGAAAAGGGAATATACGGTGACACCCCAGAGAGATGTCTTGAACTTTTCAAGGCTTTGCCGGAACTTTGCGGTATATTCGACCCCGCAAATTTTGTTCAGTGCGGTGTTGATACTCTTGCCGCATGGGATATTCTCGGTGAACATATTGCATATATGCACATCAAGGATGCCGAAAAGAGCGGAACAATCGTTCCCGCGGGCGAGGGCGACGGCAATATTGCACAGTTGGCAAAACGCTATATTGCGGCAGGCGGCACGGCGTTTACTATGGAACCGCACCTTATCGAGTTTGACGGTCTTGCTCAACTTGAGCGTGAGGGCGAAAAGAGCGAAATCGCCGATAGCCGTTATTCCGATAGCGACACCGCCTTTGATACGGCGTGCGACGCGTTTAAAAAATTACTTTAAAGGGGTTTGAATAAGAATGGAAATAGGAGCACAGTTTTATACCTTGCGTTCATTTTGTAAAGATTTGGAGTCTTTCTCCGAATCACTGAAAAAGGTAGCAGATATCGGCTACAAAACAGTACAAATCTCGGGCACTTGTCCTTTTGAAGCTGATTGGCTCGCTGGCGAACTCAAGAAAAACGGTTTGAAGTGTGTGCTGACACACACTCCTGCCGAAAAACTCAAAGAGAGTCCTTCGTCCGTGGCGGCAGAACATGATGTGTTCGATTGTAAATATGTCGGACTCGGATATTATGATTTCGATCAGGAAAAAAACAGCAACTGCTACGACGAGTTTGTGAAAACATACAAACCCATTGCAGAGGAATTACGTAAAAACGGAAAATACTTTATGTATCATCACCACGATTTGGAGTTCAGCAAATATAACGGCAAGTTGATTTTGCAATCCCTTGCGGACGATTTCGATGCCGATATTATGGGCTTTACACTTGATACATTCTGGGTTCAGGCGGGCGGCGGTGACCCCGCACAGTGGCTGGAAAAACTTTCCGGCAGAGTACCGTGCATTCACCTTAAAGATTATGCCTACGGCAAAAAAATGTCGGTAATAGGCGAGGGTAATATAAACTTCGACCGCGTTTTTGAAAAAGCGGAGACTGCGGGCACCGAATATATGCTCGTTGAGCAGGACGACTGCAACGGTGAAGATCCTTTTGACTGCTTAAAGCGCAGTTACGAATATTTGAAATCGAGAGGTTTTTAAGATGGAAAAAATCAAACTTGGAATAATCGGAATAGGAAATATGGGTTCGGGACATTCCCGCAATATAAGGAACGGCAAGTGTCCGGAAGTTGAACTTGTTGCAATAGCCGACAACAATCCCCAAAGACTTGAATGGGCAAAGAACGAATGCTTTGCCGAGGGTATTACATATTTCAACACTGCGGAAGAAATGCTCGACAGCGGCATAATCAACGCTTGCCTTATCGCAGTTCCGCACTATGACCACACAAAGTACGCAATAGAGTGTATGAAACGCGGCATTCACGTTATGGTTGAAAAGCCCGCAGGTGTTTACACAAAGCAGGTTAAAGAGATGAACGCCGAGGCTGAAAAGCACCCCGAGGTTGTTTTCGGAATGATGTTTAATCAGCGTACAAATTGCGTTTACAGAAAACTTCGCGAACTCGTACAGTCGGGCGACTACGGCGAAATCAGACGCACAAACTGGATAATAACAAACTGGTATCGTCCGCAGTGCTATTACGATTCGGGCGATTGGCGTGCAACTTGGTCGGGCGAAGGCGGCGGCGTATTGCTTAATCAGTGCCCCCACCAACTTGACTTGTGGCAGTGGATTTGCGGTATGCCCGTAAAGGTTCAGTCACATCTCCATTTCGGAAAATGGCACGACATTGAGGTTGAGGACGACGTTACCACATATGTTGAATATGCAAACGGCGCAACAGGCGTGTTTATCACCACAACAGGTGACGCACACGGAACAAACCGTTTTGAAATTCAGATGGATAGAGCAAAGTTTGTTATCGAAGACGACAAACTTATTATGACCGAATATGCAATGACTGAGCAAGAGTATTCCAAAACCAATAAAACTATGCCGTTTTCAACAGTTGACAGCACCACTCGCGAGGTTGAGACCGACGGTGAAAATCTGCAGCACGTCGGTGTTTTGAACGCTTGGGCAGACGCAATACTTCACGGCGGAAAACTTGTTGCAGACGGCGCAGAGGGTATAAACGGACTTACACTTTCAAATGCTATGCACCTTTCGGCTTTCTTGGGTAAAGAGGTTGAAATTCCGTTTGACGAGGAACTTTATTACAACGAACTTATGAAGCGTGTTGCAACTTCAAAGCGAAAAGTTGATGTAAAATCGGTATTTGCCGATACAAGCAACAGTTACGGCGGTAATAAATAATATGGACAGCATAAAAATTGCGGTAATAGGTATCGGAAATATGGGTTTGGCGCACGCCACCTGTATTGCGGAAAGTAAAATTGTCGGTATGTCGCTTGTTGCTGTTTGCGATATATGCGATAAAAAACTTTCGGCGTTTTCGAGAAAACATCCGTATGTTAAATGCTATAAAAATTATAAAGAACTGTTTGAGTCGGGCGCGTGCGACAGCGTGATAATCGCTGTGCCGCACCCACTGCACAGTGAAATTGCCATTGAGGCTTTTCGCCACGGTTTGAACGTAATGCTCGAAAAACCGTCGGATATAACTATTTCGCGCGTTAAGGTATTAAACGCCGAAGCGGAAAAATCCGGCAAGGTCTTTTCGGTTATGTTCAATCAGCGAACAAACCCGCTCTATTCCAAGGCACGTGAAATAGTGCAAAGCGGCGAACTCGGCGAACTCAAACGAACCGTTTGGATAATAACAAACTGGTTTCGCACACAGAGTTATTACGATTCGGGCGATTGGCGTGCAACTTGGTCGGGCGAGGGTGGCGGCGTTCTGCTCAATCAAGCACCCCACAATCTTGATTTGTGGCAGTGGATTTGCGGTATGCCGGAAAGTGTAACGGCTTTTTGCGATGTTGCAAAATATCACACTATCGAGGTTGAGGACGACGCAACAATATTTACACGTTATAAAAACGGTGCGACCGGCGTGTTTATGACCTCAACCGGTGAATACCCCGGCACAAATCGTCTTGAAATATCGGGCGACTTCGGAAAACTTGTGTTGGAGAACGGCGTTTTAAAGCGTTATATGCTTAAAGAACCGATAAGCGATGTTATCGCAAATTCCGAGCAAGGATTTGCACAGATAGATTACGATTATGAAGAAATAAAACAGGAAGAGGCGGAAACCTCGCACAAGGGAATTTTGCAAAACTTTGCAAACGCCGTCCTGTTCGGTGAAAAACTTATCGCTCCGGGTTATGACGGAATAAACGAACTCACCCTTTCAAACGCCGCATATCTTTCCGAGTGGCAGGGAAATGCTGAAATTCGTTTGCCGTTTGACTGTGCGCTTTATGACAGATTGCTTGCAAAGAGGGCAGGCGTTTCAAAAGGCGCAGACCTCGATGCAGGGTTGAGCGAAAACACATCATATTTGCCGAGATGGCAGGTCAGATGGTAGAAAAATAAGGAGGAACTGAAAAATGGAAAAATGTATACCGGTAGTGGTTATAAAAGAATTATCCGAAACCGATAAAATATTAACGGCTCTGAAAGCCGACGGTATCAACTGTGCGGAAATAACATTCCGTACCGCTTGTGCCGCAGAGGCTATTGAATATGCCTGCAAAAACTATCCCGATATGTCGATAGGAGCGGGTACTGTTATAAACGCAGAGCAATGTGCGGCGGCACTTGCGGCGGGAGCGCAGTTTATAGTCTCTCCCGGACTTTCCATTCCTGTTGCCGAGATGTGCAAGAAAAACAACATACCGTACTATCCCGGTTGCGTTACACCGACCGAAATTATGCAGGCGTTGGAACTCGGAATTACAACGGTTAAGTTCTTCCCCGCAAACGTATACGGCGGACTTAAAGCACTAAAAGCACTCTCCGCTCCGTTCCCGCAGGTTAAATTTATTCCGACCGGCGGCGTAGACCGCGGGAATTTGGACGAATTTTTGGCATTTGACAAAATTGCTGCGGTAGGCGGCAGTTTCTTCGTCAAAGAAGCACTTGAAAAGATGGAGGACAAACAGTAATGGCACGCGTAGTTACTTTTGGCGAGTTAATGCTCAGACTTGCTCCAAACGGATATTACAGATTTTTTCAAAATGACCAGATGCAGGCGACATTCGGCGGCGGCGAGGCAAATGTTGCGGTTTCGCTTGCCAACTATGGTCTTGACAGCACCTATGTAACAAAACTTCCCGCTCACGCAATCGGTCAGGCGGCGGTTGACAGCCTTCGCTATTTTGGTGTTGACACAAGCAAAATTGTGCGCGGCGGTGAGAGAGTCGGAATTTATTATCTCGAAAAAGGCGCTTCACAGCGTGGCTCGGTTTGCATTTATGACCGTAAATATTCCGCTATTCAGCAGGCACAGCCGTCCGACTTCTGCTGGGACAGCATTTTTGAGGGCGCAGACTGGTTCCACTTCACAGGTATAACTCCCGCCCTTGGTCAAAATCTTGTTGAAATATGCAAAGAGGCTTGTATCGCCGCAAAGAAGAAGGGCGTTAAAATTTCCTGCGACCTTAATTATCGTGGAAAACTTTGGACAAGGGACGAAGCAAGAGCGGCAATGACCGAACTCTGTAAATATGTCGATGTTTGCATTTCAAACGAAGAGGACGCAAAAGACGTTTTCGGTATCGAGGCTGAAAATACCGATATCTACGGCGGTAAACTCGACAAAGAGGGTTACAAATCCGTAGCAAAACAGTTGGCTGACAAATTCGGTTTTGAAAAGGTTGCCATTACGCTCAGAAGTTCTATTTCCGCAAGCGACAATGATTGGGCGGCCATGCTTTATGACGGTGAGGATTATCACTTCTCCAAAGAATATCATCTTCACATTGTCGACCGTGTAGGCGGCGGCGACAGTTTCGGCGGCGGACTTATCTATTCGTTGCTTTCGGGAAAATCTTCCAAGGATGCTATCGAGTTTGCGGTTGCTGCATCGGCACTCAAACATTCGATAGAAGGGGATTACAACCGTGTATCGGTTTCCGAGGTTGAAAAACTTGCCGGCGGAGACGGTTCGGGAAGAGTTCAAAGATAATTTTCCTTTAAAAATGTTTTCAAATACAAAAAACCACTGAATTTCATCAGAAGTTCAGTGGTTTCGGAAGACAAGGTATTTCCCGGAAAATCATTTTTGCAATGTTTCCTGTTTTGGGGCCTTTGTCGGCGGTATGCCGTAATGTGTTTTGTATGCACGGAAGAACGAAGTATAGTCGTTAAATCCGCATTTGCTGTAAATCTCTGTCGGTGCTTGACCGAGCGATATCAGTTCGTGCGCGGCAAGAAGCCTTTTAATGGTGACATATTTCCAAACGGAAGAACCGGTTGCTTGTTTAAAGGTTCTGCAAAGTTGCGATTTGCTGATAAAAAACCTATCGCATATTACGTCGAGATTTATGTTTTCGGAATAATGACTGTTGATGTACTTAACTATGTTATGTATCGTGGAGTTTTCCGCGTTTTCGGCGTTTTTACTCTTGCTTTCGAATGCAATTCTTATTTCGTTAAGCAGTGGGACGAGGTTTGAAAGAAGTTGAATTCTTCGTTCGCCTGTTTCAACCGTCATATTCTGAATAAGCGTGTGGTAAAGAGTCGATTTAAAGTCAGAACTGTTATAAAGATTAAGTCGTCCTAGTGGGCGTTCCGTAAAGGGATAAAGCAATATATTTTCCGGATCTATATCGGATAATATACGCGGATCAAAGTGTATTGATATACGTGTATAGGGTCTGTTGGGATTTATATCGATATAATGTGCCTCTCCCGTACGCATAACAAGAACAGAACCGCTTTCAATCGGATAAGAGTTTCCCTCAACCTTAAATAGTCCGCTTCCGTTTATGAAATAATAAATTTCATACCATTCGTGAATGTGGGTTTGGAACTGCTTTGGATCGGGATGTTCATTATGAGAATAGTGTGCTTGGATGACGTCATCTGAGTACAAAAAGTAATTATTCATAATATCACCGACGCTATTATAGCATATGATGAGAAGATTTTCAATGTGCAAAACGCATATGGATAATATTAGTCATTCAAATTTTTTTGTATTTGAATTATAATATAAATGATGATTAGTGTGATACAACTGCATTTTGTAGTTAAAATCAATGACTAAATCGGTTATTTTATCGGCTTAATTGATATTTTCATTGATTTGACGGCATTTTGTAATTATCACCTAAACTTTTCCTCAAATTTTGAAATTGTTTTTTTTTTTTTTTTTTTGATTGCAAATTTTGTTGGGAATTTATAGTAGAAAGTCGATTGCGTTTCTACTATGCAGTAAACGATAGGAGTTAGGTATGAAAAGATTAATTTCGTTGGTTTGTGTTGTGTGTTTGCTTTCGGGATTGATGACTTCGATTTCTCTCGCGGCGGGTGCTGTGACCGACGGCAGTGTTGTTGTCGAAACGGAGACCGATATCGGAGCAACAACCGAAACATTCACCTTTACCGTTCCGAAAGACGGGAAGTACACCCTTTCCTTGGAATACAGGGCGTTGGAGAGCAAGACCACCTCTATGAACGCTTTGATTCTTGTTGACGGCAACAGTATATCGGGTGATGCCGGTGTCACCTTGCCGAGGTTTTGGGAAAACAAGGAAAAGTACCGTGTGGACGGACAGGGAAATCAGTTCGCTCCCGAACAGGTTTTAAAGAGTGAGTCCGTGCAATATATGTTGCTTGACACGGAAGAATATGACGTTAAGCCCTATTCTTTCGATTTCATTCAGGGAACGCACAGCATTTCGATTGCGAGTAACGGACGCGACTCATTCCGTTTGGATAAAATAATTTTTGAGCCCGCGACCGAGACAGTCGGTTATTCTGAGGCTGTTTCGAAAAATGCCGATAAGAAGTACAGCGGCGAGGCGATATATACCGAGGGCGAGGACGCTGCACTCAAGAGCAGTTATTGGTTGACATCGCTTTCCGACGGAAGCAGTTCGCTCGTTCACCCCTCCGACGCTATTAAAGCCAAGATAAACTATGTCGGCGGTGCAAACTGGAGCGAAGTCGGTGATACAGTTTATTGGACTGTTGAAGTTCCCGAAGAAGGTTGGTATCAACTTTCCTTCGCGTATAAGCAAAACTTCGTATTAAACGGCAAAGTTTACAGGTGGTTGCGTGTTAACGGCGAAACACCCTATTCCGAAGCCGAAACAATAGAGTTTCCTTATAATAAAGATTGGACGCAAATGACCTTCGCCGACAATTCCGATAATCCGTATATGGTTTATCTTAATAAAGGAAGCAACGAATTATCACTCACCGCAACTCTCGGTGATTATACCGAGATTTGCAGAAAACTTTCCGCCGTTATCGATGAAATCGGTGATGTTTATCTGAATATCACTATGGTAACCGGTGAAACTGTTGATATTTATCGCGATTACAGACTTTTTGAGCAAATTCCCGATTTTGACAAGCGTCTTACGGCGATTTACGATGCTCTTCAAGAGGCCGATGAGGAACTCTTGGCACTGACAAACGGTGATGCAGGCAGTTATTCGATTTCTGTTCGCAATATGCAACAGGTAATTCAACTTATGTTGGATAATCCCTACACCGCTCACCGTTATAAATCGACATACGACAGCAACTATACTGCGCTTAACTCCTGCCTTAACGAAATGCAGAGTACCCCGCTCGGAATAGACCGAATTGTTCTTTCCAAAGCCGCCGACAAGAGCATTAACGGCAAAGGATTTTTCTCTTCGCTCTTTTCAAAAGCAGGATTTTCGATTAAACGTTTCGTAGCATCCTTTACCGAGGATTACAATAGTATTTCGAGCGTTTCCGACACAGGCGAAACCGTAACAGTATGGGTGAACTGGGGACGTGATCAGGCACAGATACTCAATATGCTCATTCAGTCTTCTTTCTCGACACAGAGTGATGTTGCGGTTGACGTAAAAATTTCCAACGCGTCGATAGTTCAAGGTGTTTTGTCGGGTAGCGGCCCTGATGTTATTTTGCAACACACAAGAACCGAACCCGTAAACCTCGCAATGCGCGGCGTTTTATATGATTTGAAACAGTTTGACGACTGTGATGAAGTTCTTGAGCGCTTTACCGCCAATGCGGAAATACCGTATCTTTACAGAGACGGTTTGTATGCACTGCCCGATACGCAGACATTCTTTATGACTTTCTATCGAACCGATGTTTTTGAACAACTCGGTTTGACCGTTCCGAAAACTTGGGACGAGTTTAAAGAAGTTGTGAGAATTTTGTCGAGAAATAACCTCGGCGCGTGGCTTCCCTACACGCAGTTAACCGATATGTCGGTTGCAAATGCGGGTATCGGAAATATGAACATTTTCCCGACTCTTCTGTTGCAGAACGGAATTTCACTTTATAATGAGTCCTTCACAAAAACAACATTAACAGAGCCGGCTACCATTTCCGTATTTGACGAGTGGACATCGTACTATACAAAAATGAAGATGTCCTATCAACTTAATTTTTATAACCGTTTCAGAAACGGCACCTGTCCTATCGGTATTGCTCCGTATAATACATACAGCACCCTCAAGGATGCGGCGAAAGAAATTGACGGAAAGTGGCTTATGGCTCCCGTACCCGGCGTTTTGAATGACGACGGAACAATTAACAATACTACCGCAGGCGGCGGAACGGGTTGCGCGATTCTTAAAACCGCAAAGAGCCCCGAAGCGGCTTGGGAATTTTTGAAATGGTGGACATCCGCCGAGACACAACTTGCATATTCCAACAATCTTGAATCGGTTTTGGGAACAATCGGAAGGGTTGCTGTCTCCAACAAGGAAGCCTTCTCGCAGATGTCTTGGGACGCAAAAATGTACGACTCCATTTATGAGTCTTGGAACAACGTAACCGAAATCAGAGAAATTCCCGGAAGTTATTATATTTCACGTTCGGTTGATTTCGCATTTTGGAACGTTGCCGGCTCTAACGAAACGCCTAAGGATGTTTTGGTAATGTGGGGCGAAGAGGCAGATGCCGAGATAACAAGAAAGTTGGTGCAGTATGAAAACCGCTAATAAACCCGTTAAATTAAAACGTACCGGTAAAAAGTTCGTGCTGAGTGAAAATGTTTCATACGGCGTGTTGCTTTTCCCGTTTATGTTTTTGTTCTTTGTGTTTACAATCCTTCCCATATTGTCATCACTCGTTTTAAGTTTCTTCGATTATGACATGGTATCCCTTCCGATTTGGACGGGACTCGGAAATTATCTGCGTATGTTCACAGGCGATAAAACTTTCTTCATCGTTTTGAAGAACACGCTGATAATGGCTGTTATAACCGGCCCGCTCAGTTTTATCATATCCTTTGTTTTGGCTTGGGCTATAAGCGAATTTAAGCCCATAGTCCGTACCTTCTTATCATTCCTGTTTTATGCGCCCGCCTTGGTCGGAAACGCATATTACATATGGCAGATTGCGTTCAGCGGCGACAGCAACGGTTATGTAAACAGTTTGCTTTTGAGTTTGGGCCTTGTAAACGACCCGATTGTTTGGTTCAAAGATGTAAATTACAATATGGCGATTATATTAATCGTTCAACTTTGGATGAGTATGGGCGTTTCATTCCTGTCGAATATTTCCGGTATACAGAATGTTAGCCACGAAATGTATGAGGCAGGTTCAATTGACGGAATTCGCAACCGTTGGCAGGAACTTTGGTATATAACTCTTCCGTCGATGAAGAGCATACTTTTGTTCGGCGCGGTTATGCAGATACAGTCAAGTTTTTCAATAGGTGCTGTTGTTACCGCACTTGCGGGTTATCCGAGCGTTGACAACTCAGTTGATACCATCGTAACCTATTTGACCGATATCGGTACAATGCGTTACGAGTTCGGATATGCGTCCGCAATATCAGTTATTTTGTTCTTGATGATGCTCTTTGTAAGAGTTGTCGTCGGTAATCTTTTAAATTTGTTGGGAAAGTGAGGACCTGAATAATGAGCACTAATGTTAAAAAAATTCGGGTAAGTAAAAATTCCCAATATAAAAGATATACCCGTTCAAAAGCCGGAAACGTCCTGTTCTTCGTCTTTTTGACACTTTTCGGTTTGTTTTCGGTTTTTCCGTTGTTTTACTGCGTTATAACATCGCTGAAACCTCTTGAAGAACTTCTTGTTTTTCCGCCGAGATTTTGGGTATCGAGACCTTCTCTTAAAAACTATTCAATCCTGCCGAGTTTGCTTTCATCTTTGAGAGTGCCGGTTTCAAGATATGTTTTTAACAGCATTTTCGTAGCGGTTGTTTCTACAATTTCACACATTATTGTTGCTTCGATGGCGGCTTTCGCATTTTCTAAGTCAAAGTTGAAGTTTAAAGGCGTAATGTTTTTCATAGTACAGTCGGCATTGCTTTACAACTCCTATACTTTGGGCATTCCGCAGTATTTGATTTTCAGCACAACACGCATTATCGATACATATTGGGTATATATATTGCCCGCCATTCCTTCGGCAATGGGTTGTTTCCTTATGAAACAGTATATCGATGCGAGTGTGCCGGATGCACTTTTGGAGGCTGCAAAGATTGACGGCGCAACAATTTTCAGAATATATTTCCAAATTGTTATGCCGCTCGTAAAACCGGCATGGTTGACACTTTTCCTGTTTTCGTTCAGAGATATGTGGTCTATTGTACCGAGCGGAACGATATTCAGTGAAGAACTTAAAACATTGCCACAGATTATGTCTTCGCTTACCGCAGGCGGTATAGCGAGAGCCGGAAGTGCTATGGCGGCAACGGTATTACTTATGATACCGCCAATCCTTGTATTCTGGTTCACACAGAGCAATGTTGTTGAGACTATGAGCAGTTCCGGTATTAAAGAATGAGGCGGGTGGAGAAATAATGAAAAAGCAAATATTACGAATATTAGTTGTTTGTCTCACTTTGATTCTTCTTTTATCGGTAAATATTCAGGCGGCATCCAATCAGTCCTTCTCCCGCTTGGAAACGAACGATTCGGTTTTGACCGTTTCGGGAAGAAACATTTACGATTCAGTTAAGACGATTAAAGCATCTGACCTCGGTTTGCAAGATCCATTCGACGGTCTTACAGACATATACTGCACCGATGACGGCAAAGTATATGTTCTTTGCGGCGGTGCTTCCAAACTTTATGTTGTTAACAGCGATTACACCTTTGACAGAGAGTTGGCTGTTATCGATTCCGACGGTCAGCCGGTGTCGTTCAAGGGTGCTCTCGGTGTGTATGCGGACAAAAAAGGAAACATTTTTGTTTCCGACAGTGAAAATTCGAGAATATTGATTATCGGAAACGACGGTGTCGTTACGAGAATTATCGACAAGCCGGAAGCCGACCTTATTCCCGATGATTTTGTCTTCACACCCGGTTCAATCGTAGAAGATAACGACGGCAACTATTATGTTTTGAGCCAAGGCTCATATTACGGTGCACTGGTTTTCAATTCCTCTTTTGAATTTACGAGTTTTTACGGCGCAAACACAGTTTCTTATTCCGTGCTTGATACACTCGGAAAACTTTGGGAATTGCTGACAAGCACCAACGCGAAAAAAGCAAAGCAAACAAGAGTATTGCCTACGGCTTTTGTCGATTTGGCTGTTGATGAAAACGGATATATCTATTCTTGTACCGGAATGCTTTCGACATACAACTCGAACAACGGCAAGGGTCAGGTTTCCATGATGAGTCCGGGCGGCAGTAGCATTCTTCAGAAGAGAAAGGCAGACGGCTCATCCGACGCATCAAGCAGTTATAATTTCTTGGAAACAAACACCTATAAAAAGGCTACCGGTCTTTACCGTTTGCAAAACCTTGTTGCTATTGATGTTAATCAGGCGGGTTATATATTCACGCTTGACCAGGTTACAGGTCTTGCTTACGTCTTTGACCAAGACTGCAACCTTATGGGTACTTTCGGCGGCGGAACAGGCAAGGGTGGTGAAAGCGGAACTTTCAAAAATCCCGTTTCTCTCTCTCTTTTGGGCGACAGAGTTTTTGTTGCCGATGCCGAAACTCAGAGCATTACCGTTTTTGAAGTAAACGATTTCGGTAAAAAACTTCAACAGGCGCAAATTCTTTACCGCAGCGGTAACTATGAAGAGGCAAAGCCGCTTTGGGAAGAAATATACGCTCTTGATCAAAACTGTCAGTATGCTTACAGAGGTCTTGCAAAGGCGTATTATGCCGAGGGTGAATACAAACTTGCGGCAGACTATGCCAAAGAAGCGTATGACTATTCAACCTATGATATGTCATACAGCCATATCCGAAACAAATTTATACAAGATAACTTCGTTTGGATATTTATGCTCGGTGTTGCACTTGTGGTCGGACTTATCGTATTTTTGATTAAAATCAAAAAGCGCGAGACTCCGCTTATCAAGAACGTAAAACTGCATACTATGTTCAGTACAATAGCGCATCCCTTTGCCGCTTTCGGTGACATTAAGTATAAAAAACAGGGTTCAATGCTGTATGCGATTATACTTCTCTTGTTGTTTACGATAACATCGAACCTCAAGATGACCTGCAGTAGTTTCCTTTATCGCACAGCCGACGCGACAAATTACAACGTTCTTTATACCATTGCGACAACAATAGGACTTATTGTTCTGTGGTCGGTTGCAAACTGGTTGACAAGTACGCTTATGTCGGGTAAAGGTTCGCTTAAAGAGATATTTATTGTATCTACATACAGTATGCTCCCGATGATAGTTTACAACATTCTTTATGTTGTGCTTTCGTATTGTTTGGGTTATGACGACAGCGCGTTTTTGACCGGTCTGTCGACAATAGCGCTCTTGTTCACGGCATATATTCTTTGTATTGCCATTATGACGGTTCAGGAATACGGTTTCGGCAAACTTGTTTTCACAACTATTATTACCGTTTTCTTGATGATCCTTGTAGTATTTATAATTTTCATGGTTGTTATCCTGTTACAGCAGTTCGGTAACTTCTTCTACACAATTTATATGGAGGTGTTATACAGGTGAAAAAAGTAATTTGCCGATTAACAGCATATTTACTTATGCTTTCACTTATTGCCTCTTTCGCTGCGGGCTGCGGCAAGCAGGAAAACGTTGCGGAGGAATATTCTCTGCCTGACACTATGGAGGTTATCGATTCACAAATTGTTGCCTCCAACAGCACTCTCGAACTTGAGTGGGACAGTGAGAATGCTTGCGTAATGCTCCGTTCCAAAGAGTCCGGAAAGGTTTGGGGAACAACGCCTTATAAAGCGTATCAAGAGGGCGAAACTACAGCACTTTTGAGTTCTCCGATAAGTGTTACAGTGGCCGGTGTGAGCGATCGTTCGCTCAATACCAAGCAATCCTATTCAGCCTGTATAACCTCGGGAAATTACGAGTGTAAAAAGGTTGACGGCGGTTTGGAAATGATCTTCTATTTTGATGATTACAAGATTTCCGTTCCTATCACTTATATACTTCGTGACGATTCGCTTGAGATTACCGTTGACAATTCCCGCGTTGCAGAGGCTGACAATTACAAACTTTTGAAAATCGACGTTGCTCCGATGCTTTGCTCGGTTCCCAACGGCGAGGACGGATATTTGTTTGTTCCCTCGGGAACAGGCGGTTTGATGAATACCGATGAAAACGCCGACGGAACACGTTCGTACAGTCAGCAGGTTTACGGTGACGATATTGCACAGACTTTGATTGAAAGACTTTACGATCAGGAAAGCGTTCGTCTTCCGGTATTCGCCGCTAAAGACAACAACAGTGCTCTCTTCGGAATAGTTGAGAATTCGCCCGGTACGGTTACAATATCGGCTGAGGCGGGAAGTCAGAAGACCGGCTACTCAAACGTTTGTGCCACGGTTTATACACGCGGTTATGACGTTTACAGCAGTGTCGGAATTTCTTCGACATCTATCACAACGCTCACATCGGACAACATCGCCGATTCGAAGACCGTAATCGGATACTATCCGCTTGAAGGCGAAAAGTCCGATTATAACGGTATGGCAGACTGCTACCGCAATTATCTTATCAAAAACGGTATGGAAAAGTCGGAAGTAGCACAAAATCCGTACGGAATAAGATTTATCGGTAATATCGAACAGGATATTTTAAGACTCGGAATGCCCGTAACGGTAGTCAAGAGCCTGACAACATTCAGCGAGGCTGAGAGTATGCTGAGCGAACTTGTCGATGCAACCGGCAGTACCCCTGCGGTACAACTCGTCGGTTACGGTGCGGCGGGCGTTGATAATCAGAAAATAGCAGGCGAGTTCAAATTCGCGAGCAAGAGCGGAAATGGCTTCAAGAGCCTTAACTCTTTTGCAAAGGAAAGCGGAATTCCGCTTTTTGTGGATTTCGATTTGATGTTTTATCAAAAGTCCGGTATGGGTATTTCAACCCTTTCGGACGGCGCAAAGAGCGCTACAATGCGTAAATCCCTCGTATATAAGCACGACCACGCGACAGGAGATTACGACAAAAAAGAAGGCGCATTCTATATTGTTAAGCAGAAGTTCATCTCCGAACTCACCGATAAACTTCTCAAGAAGACCGATAAGTACGATATTTCGGGCTACAGCCTTGCGAGTCTTTCTTCATCGGCGTATTCCGATTATTCGGATACAAAGAGTTATGCAAAAGCGAATATAGACAGCGTTGTCAAAGAAAGCATACAGAAAATCAAAGACAGCGGTGCTGCATTTGCATCGACAGCCGCCAATGATTATGCGGCGGTACTCTCCGATACTGTTTTCGAGGTTCAGACCGTCGGAAACGGCACAGATAACATTGATAAGTACGTTCCGTTTTATCAAATGGTATTCAAGGGTTATGTACCGATGTATTCACAATCGGTAAACCTCGCATCAGATGTTGAGAGCGAGATATTGTCTTCCCTTGAGACAGGCGTAGGTTTAGGCTTTACGTTGATTAAAAATCACGATTTGAGTTATTCCTATGGCTACCACGATTTCCTTTATTCTTCACAGTATGAATATAAGAAAGATTTGGTAGTTGAAACGGTAAACAAGTATTCCGATTACTACAGCAAGGTTTCGGATGCGAAAATTGTCGGATTTACGGCTTATGATAACGGTTTGACCGAAACGGTTTTCGATAATGGAATAACCGCATATACCAACAAGACCGACAGTGCGCTTGAAACGCCGGCAGGCACGATAGACGCAAAATCATTTTTCTATACAGAGAACGGGGTGAAGCAAGGTGCGTAAAGGTAAACAAAAAAGTTTGTTGGCAAGAAGAAACAGAAATGGTTTGTTCTTCTCGCTACACTGGATAATCGGAATGCTCCTTTTCTTCATAGTTCCGTTGTTTAGTTCGATTTTATATTCGTTTTCCGACGTTGCTTTGGAAAATGAAGGTCTTAAAATTTCCTTTCAAGGACTCAAACATTTTAAGTATTTGCTCACCGAGGACGCACAGTATGTTGACTGTCTGCGTGACGCGGTTGTAAACCTTTTGGTTTCGTTGCCGATTGTTATCGCCCTCAGCCTTTTCTTGGCTCTGGTATTGAACGGCAAGTTCCGCGGCAGATTGGCTTTCAGACTTATCTTCTTCCTTCCGGTAATTTTGGCAAACTCGGTTGTAATGACAATACTCAAGAGTTCGGTTGTAAACTTGCCGCTCTTCACCGCCACAAGCGGACAGGAAATGAATTACGGTCAGATGATAGACTTTACCGCAATTTTGGCAAACTTGAACCTGCCGGATGCGATTTCCAATCTGTTCTCGACCTATTTGAGCAATATCTTCAATCTTATCTGGAGTTGCGGTGTTCCGACACTTCTGTTCCTGTCGGGTCTTCAGAGCATCACCCCGCAACTTTACGAGGTTGGACGTATTGAGGGCGCAAGCCGCTGGGAAATGCTTTGGATGATGGAAATTCCGATGTTGCGTAACATTATTACGCTTGTGCTCATATACACGATGATTGATTTGTTTACCGCGATTGACAATCCGGTTATGGAAATTATCACGTCGGCGATGTTCGAGCGTCAGTTGTACGACAGAAGTTCGGCAATGTTGTGGGGATACTTTGTTATCGTCGGTGCTGTTATGGGTCTGGTGCTATTCGTCTATAACAGATATTGCGTAAGGAAATGGGAGTGATGGAATATGACAATTAAAGATACTGCTCAAAACGCAATAAACGGCATTAGCAAAGAAAAGGTTGAGAAAGTCAACAAAAAGGCATCTGCTGTTATTGTTTCACTCGTACGCTTGATATTCCTTGTCGCTTTCAGTTATATCCTGCTTTATCCCTTTATGTATATGATTTCGCACGCGTTGCGTTCTCCTATCAACAACCTCGACCCCACCGTTGAATGGGTGCCGAAAGCCTTTTCACTGGAACCTTTTAAGGTTGCACTCGAAGCGCTTTCTTATCAAACGACATTCTTCAACACGATTTTGTCAGAGGTTGTCAGCACGGGAATATCGGTCATTTCCTGCGGATTTGCCGCATACGGAATGGCACGATTTAAGTTCAAAGGTCGCGGATTTATGCAATTTATGCTTATCCTCTCCATACTTTTGCCGGTTTCGATGATAATCATACCGAACTATATAAACTATCGACACTTCGATGTTTTCGGTATTTTCTCGTTGATAGGCAATATAGTAGGCAGTGACGTGCGACTTAATCTTCTTGAAACGGTATGGGCATTTTGGTTGCCCGCACTGTTGGGTGTCGGACTTAAGTCGGGATTCCTTATATACATATACATTCAGTTTTATAAGGGTCTTCCCAAAGAACTTGAAGAGGCGGCATGGGTTGATGGCGCTTCTTCACTCAAGACATATCTGCGTATAGTTTTCCCCTCATCGGGTGTTGCAATAACTACCGTTTCCATCTTCTCACTCATATGGAACTGGAACGATTATTATTCGGCACTGATGTATTGGCAGGGTAAACCCACTCTCGCCGTTCAACTTTCAAACTTCCATACCTACGTTCAGCAGGTTGATAGTTACGTTTCTATAACCGATTCAACACTTGCCGCGTGCTTGCTGTTTGTTTTACCGCTCTTGTTGGTATATATGGTTATGCAGAAACGCTTTATCGCAAGTATCGCCTCTACGGGTATAGTTGGTTAATACTGTTTTTTGAAAACAGTTTATTAATAATAAAAACAGGAGGAAAAAATATGAACATCAGCATTAAAAGAGTTCTCTCTTTGGCACTTGCAGTTTGTATGATTGCAACACTGTTTACAGGCTGTAAGGGAGACTCGGGCGATGACTCTGACTATGAATACAGCATAGTAGAGGTAATCGAAACGGTTAGCGGAGAAACTGGAAGTACGGATAGTCCCGCCAATACTTCAAGCACTTCTTCCAAAAACCCCTCAACCGCAACTTCTTCAACCGGCGGACAGACAGCAAGCAACACTACAACCAATAAAGAAACCAACCTTTCTTGGAAAGAAGTAAAGGCTTTAATCCCCGCTTCTGCCAAGGGCAAGACCATTGAGGTTGTTTCTTGGAACCCGCTTAACTATGTTAAGCAGGCACCGACAGTTGTATCACGTTTCGAAAAAGAAACCGGTATCAAGATTAAGTGGACTGTAACAAACGACTGCGATAACATCGCTGTTGCCGCTCGCGTTGCCGCAAACGACTCCCCCGACATCATTCGTTGCCGTAACGGTGTTACACCGACAACAATCAAGTCTTTACAGCCCCTTTCGGACATCAACTACAACTTCAACGACAAGCATTGGGACAAACAGACCGAAAGTTTCTATACCGTTAACGGTAAAGTTTATGCCACAAGCCTCACTAACTCTCCGTTCCTCGGTTACGGTATCGTTGCATACAATACCAACCTTATCGACAACTACGGTCTTGAAGACCCGTATGTACTTTGGAAAAAGGGCGAGTGGACTTGGGACAAGATGCACGAAATCGCCCGCAAGTTCTTGAAGGCTGCCGGCGACGGTTACAACGGTGTTTCTCAGTCCAACCTTCAGTATGCAGACTGCTTGGGTGTTCCCTCGGTTGCATTCAACGGCAAGGCATTCGTTCACAACATCGACAATCAGAAGTTCCTCACAGCCTGTAAATATATGGCACAGGCAAACGCAGAGGGTCTCTACGATGCACAGCCGCTTGATCAGGACGGATTTAACAGCGGAAAACTCCTTTTCCTCATCACACAGACTATGTCAATGCGTACCGGTCACAACTACTTCCGTCAGCTCCGTGAGAGCGGCGCTGTAAAGTGCGTTCCGTTGCCGGCTGTTGATGGTCAGGCTGAATACTATGCTACAAGCGGTGAGTATGAGGCTTACGGTATAGCAAAGGGTGCTAAGAACGCAGATATCGCTCCGTTCTTCCTTCGCTACTATCTTGACGAGGATAACTATGATATGAGCAGTTTCTACGGCGACGACACCACCAAGGAAGTTATCACTTGGTATCAGGGTCAGAAGACTTGGGCAGACCCCAACATCGCTTCTACATTTATGACTGCTGACACTATCGGTCTTATCCACGGTGCATTCGCACAGCAGATTATAAACACTACACCCGCACAGATGCAGCCCCGTTTGGACTCCTATGTTCCTAAGTTCGACGCTGCGGTTGACGACTACAACGCTCAGTTGAAGGGTATTGTAAAGTAGTTAATTAAACTTTTCAAAAATTGTTCGGTCTGCGGGAAACCGCAGACCGAGCGAAAAGGGTAATTGATATTTCAATGCTCCAAAGCGTTGCGTTGTCGAATGTCAATTCTTGAACAACAGAATATGTACTAAATTTATCGGTGGCGCTATTTTGCCACTGTGATTTGAATGAAAAATAAGTTATCAGTTTTTTTGAATCATTAAAATATCAATTACATTATTTTAAAAAAAGGAGATTCGAAAATGAGAAAAATAGCATGTCTTTTGGCGGTTATTTTGTTGCTCACCACCGCTATGGCGGGCTGCGGTGACAACAGCGATAACCCTCCGAAAATCGAAGGGGAGAGCGGTAATGTCTCTTCTTCTGACACCGATGTTTCCTCAAGCGACGAGATTTATTCTTCCGAAGAGAATGTGTCTTCAACGGATGACAGCGTAAACAGCGTTGTTTCCAACTATTCGAAATATGACACATCAACATCTTCTTCCTCGTCCTCCGCATCATCTTCCTCAAAAAAAGATACCTCTGACGCTACCAACGTTACATACGAAAAGCCGTTTGAGGGAAACACTGCGGTTTTATACAATCCGCAGAGCAGTTGCTATGATCAACTTGCGGAAGAAAAGCGTCTTTCCATCGTTAATATGGGCAACACCGTACAACCGAAGGGTATAACACGCTATATCTCTTATAAAGGCAACGACAAAAATGACGGTTTGTCCCCCGAAACCGCTTGGGCAACGATGAAAAACCTCGATTTTGAAGACGCCGACACCGTTCTCTTCGAACGTGGCGGAATTTATCGCGGCAACTTCAGAGTTTCCAACAATACCACATATTCTTCCTATGGCACAGGCCCGAAACCGGTATTTTATACCGGAACTCGCAACTACGGCGGCGATAAGGAACTTTGGAAAAAGACCTCTGCCGAGAATATTTGGGCAGTACGTGTCGGTAACGTTACCGATATCGGAAATATCATTTTCGACAACGGCAAGCAGTGCGGTCTTAAAGTTTTGAAGACCTACAAAAATCTTAAGCAGGATTATCAGTTCTATCATCATATGGACACCGGCGTTCTCTATCTCTATTTGAGCGAGGGCAACCCCGGAGAACTCTTCAGCAGTATTGAGTTTGCTTCCGGTCACGGCATCCGTTCGAGAAGTGCCCCGAAGAATATCGTTATTGATAACCTTTGCGTTAAATATTCCGGACTTCACGGAATATCCTTTAATACCGGCGCAGACAACTGTATCGTTCGCAACTGCGAAATCGGATATATCGGCGGCAGTATGAGTGATGAGGGTTACGGACGTCTCGGCAACGGCGTTGAGTTCATAAACTCTTACAGCAACTGTTTGGTTGAAAACAACTGGGTATATCAATGTTACGATACCGGTCTCACTTTCCAAAACTGCGGATATTACAAAACGGTTGAAGACAATATGGTATTCGACAGCAACCTTATCGAATACTGCGTAATGAATATCGAAATCTTTACCGCCGGTGAGGCGGGTGCAAACAAGATTGTCGGTGTTGGCACAAACTGTCGCTTTACCAACAACATTTTGCGCTTCGCAGGTTTCGGTTGGGGCGTTCATAACCGTATCGGAAGCAGTGACACCGCTACTGCGAACATCTCTTTTTATAAAGGAAACGGTTCGGGTATCTACGGCGCCGAGAATTTTATTGTTGAAAACAATATTTTGGACACTTCGTATTTCTCACTTATAAGTGTCGGTTTCCCGAACGACCCCAACGGTCAAGGCCCGACCATCCGCAATAACACATATGTTCAGCGTGTAACCGAGAAGAGCATCGGCGTGTGGATAAAGAAGAGTTATACCGATCAAAAATATCTTTACGGTTTAAGGATGCCCGCCTCCACAAAAGAAGAACTTGAAGCGGCTGTAAATGCAGTTGATTTGTCCCCCACAGCAATAATTTTCGAACAATAAATAAGGGAGAATGAATATGGTTAATTTAAAACGCTCTATTAGTGTCTTATTGGCGTTTTGTCTTATACTTTCCACGCTCGTCTCGCTGTCGTTGGTAGGTGCATCGGCGGCAGTATTCACGAGACCCGTAACGCATATTGAAAAGGCAAGTACCAACGGCACAACTCTCAGCCAAATAGTTTCCAACACAAAAATCAAAGACGGCGAAAAATATGTGTTGAGTTTTGAATATTTATTCAACACCACCCTTGTCAACGACAAAAACAAAGTTTCAATCAAAAACACAAACGATCAGACAACACTGACCGAAACTACCCTCTCTGCCGGACGTAATACCTTTTCGGTTGAATTTGACGGCAAAGGCAACAACAATGTTTTGTTTGATATCTATTTCCGCTCACAAGACGCCAGTGTCAGCAAATTTGAGTTCTATTTTTGGGATTTCAAAATCTGCAAAAAGGGTGATACCGCAAATTTGGCAACTGCCGATTGGTCTGCAAACAACACATACAATACCGTTGAGACAATAGAATATGACGGTATTCTTTTGGGCGACTCCGTTCCGGTAAAGCACATCAAGGCAACAGGCAATTTAGGCGCTAATATCAGACTGGCTGTTCCGAAGGCATCTTTCTCTGCAAATGAGACATATCAGGTAACGTTTGATTATCGTTTCAACGGCGACCATGCCGATGATAGAAACCGTGTTGCGTTCAATGACGAAAACGGTCAAACTTCACTCACAAATACAAACAGATATCTTGAACTCGGACGTCACACATTTACCGAAACCTTCACATACACAGGTACCGGTGACGTAACATTCCACTTCTATCTCAGAACCATAGACAATTTGAGAGATTTCGAATGCTACATTTGGAATTTCAAGGTTACCAAAGTAGGCGACAGCCAAAACCTTGCTACTGCCGAATGGCGTGACGAAGCAAACGGTAACCTTATTGAAGTGATTGAATATGACGGCGTTCTTTTGGACGACTCTAAGCCGGTAACACATATTAAGACAAACAGTCCTTATGGTGTTTTCCTCAGAAGAACCGTTGCCAAGACGCAGTTTGAGTCAAATCAGACATATCAGTTGAGTTTTGAATATTATTTCATAGCCGACAGAACAGATGATATTAACCGTGCTATAATCAAAAACGCAAACAATCAAACAAGTTTTACGGAAACTCGACTCGAAAAAGGTCGTAAAACCTTTACGCAAACCTTTACCTATACGGGCACACAAGACGTATTGTTTGAGTTCTATTTCCGTAGCAACAATAACCTTCCCAACTTTGAAATTTATATTTGGGATTTCACGATAACCAAGGTCGGCGATAGCGAAAACCTTTCTCCCGAAGAGTGGAGACAGGAAGCAAACGGCAATATTGTTGAAATTGTCGAATATGATGCCGAAGTTATGGAACCCGGTATTATTAACTATCCCACAGACGAAATAAAGGGACTCGGACTCGGCGAATCGGTCAGCAAGACCTATGATTCACTTGCCGAAAACACAAACTACACCCTTTCTTTCTCCTATTCTCTTGCGAGCGGAACGAATTATAAATATCAAATTCGCGATATGTCCGAAAAGGCAAGATTTACGCAGGATTTGACAGCCGGAACACATTCTGTCAGCATCACCTTCTCACAGGAGGGCGACAGCAAGGTTATGCCGGCAATCTATGCGGCACAGGTTGATACAACAGAACCCAAACTTTATATTTGGGATATGAAACTCACACAAGCCGCAAGTGACAAAGACCTGCTTTCCGATGTTGAGTGGGCAGGAAACAACTACGGTAGTTCGGAAATCGTAACAGAGGACTCGCTTTTGCCCGACGTTACCGACCCGATGCTCAAAATCTCCGTTCCCAAGGCACAAAACGGCAAGGAAACACTTGCAACAAAACAGTTGACAACTCCGCTTGACCCCAACAAGTCATACAGAGTAACATTTGATTATTATCTCACCGAAAGTATTGTAGGTGCTTCGGACAGATTCTATCTTAACGGTTATAATGATGTAGGTTATACCGACCTTGTAATCAAGAACATTGACGGTTCAAAGGGCAGACACACATACACAAACGTTTTCACCGGTATGTCTTCGCTTAAAAAGATTGGTTTCCGTTTCGTTATTTGGAGCGTTCAGGACGGTGTTACCACATACGCATACGTATGGAACTTCAAGTTGACCGAGGAAGGCAGTTCTGTCAACCTTATTAAAGATACTGCGTGGTCGGATACAACAAAGGCAGTAGCAGCGACCTATGACGAGAGCCTTTTTGCCGATACCGCAAACACTATGACCGAAATCAAGGATATTCCTTTCGGCAGTGATGTCAGCAAGAAGATTGCCGGTCTTGAAGAGAACAAGAATTATAAGATTTCGTTTGATTACTTCCTCAATACCGATATTACCGGCTGTGCAATGACCGACAAATCCGAATCAAACCGCATAAACATTTCGCTTGAACGCGGAAAACATTCGGTATCGGCAGTATTCAACTCCGGTACTACAACTCAGGTCACACCCACCCTCAATTTTGACGATGAAGATGGAGTTCTCTATATTTGGAACTTCAAAATCACCGAGGTTGACGGTAGCGAAAACCTTTTGGCAAAGGGTATGTGGTCGGATTCCAGATATGCGTCCTTCAAGCCCTATGACGAAAGCTTGTTTGTAGAGAAGTTTGATATGCTCCGCATACAGATACAGGGCAAGGGCTCGATAGAGCAGGGCAGAAACCTTTACAAACTTTTTGAAAATCTTGAAGTTGGCGCACAGTATGAGGTTTCGTTTAAGTATTACAGCACCGGCGGTTTTGCCACTGCGGCATCCGATATTACCGGTCTTAACAAACCCCGCGGAAAAGACAACAAAATCCCCGATGAAACCACAGGTGACTATTTCCTTAACATTGGCGAAGCAAGAGAGTTTTCACATACTATAACAGCGGCAGCTAATCCGAGAGCCGAAGTTGGCAAGGAAAACATAACAAAAATGGCAATCGGTATGGAGATTTATACCGTTTTCAACAGCGGAACACTTTATATCTGGGATTACAAAGTTGTTAAGGTCGGTGACGAAACACAGACCAATATGGCAGCTTCTGTAAACTGGACTATCAATAAAAATCTCACAACCGATTGGGTAGAATATGATCCGTCACTCTTCAAAATTGATAATCTTGGCGAAAAGGGCAACTCTCAGATGCTCCGTTTCGACAGTTATTATTATGACCTTGAGCGTGGCAAGATTATAATTGACCAGGAAGTAGTTCAGCGTTTCGGCGCAGGTCAAAACGGCGTTACAATCAAGCCGAACACAACATATGTCTTCTCGTTCGATTACTACTGCAGTGAGGGTAACGTTCAGACTTCATGCATTCTCAAAACACTCTACAGCCATTATGAAAAATCCAATGTTCACCTTTGGACAACAGGTCAAAAGCAGAAAAGAGGTCTTCTTATGGACGAGGGCAGAGGCACAATGACCGCCGAGTTTACAACCTATGCCGACCAGAACGACTTTATCTTGGGCTTCGCACAGGGTGTTGACGGATATACATATATCTGGAATATCAAACTCGTTGAAAAAGGAACGGACGAAAACCTCTTCCCGAACAGCGATTTCTCATACGGTTTCAAGAACTGGATGTATCCGAAGACCGAATCCGATGAAACGGTTGCCAGCGAGCAGGTATCGCTTTTGGATATCAACCCCAAACTCTTGACTCTCGAAAAGGGTGAGATTATGCCCGACGAGGACGAACTCTTCTACGCAGAAGACCTTTGGGGCGCTTCTTTGGACGATGAGAAGAAGGACGACGATGAGGACGAGGATTATGATTTCTCGGACGGCGACGATTATCTCGACGATTCCTTCTTTGAGAACGAGGAACCCGATGACGAAGAAATAACAGATGCTGAGGAAGAAGAAAACAAACAGCAGACTGTTGTTAAAAAGTATAAGTACAAGAAGAAAAAGAAAAACACCGACAACTCAATGTCAACCGTTGCTATAGTTCTTATAGTTGTGGCTTGCGTTGTTGTCCTTGCTGGCGGTGCGGTTACTACACTGCTGCTTGTTCTCAAGAAAAAACATCGTATGATGTAAAAATTTAAAAAGGTTCACTTTAATAAGTGTCCGCAGATGTGTGTGACGCATCTGCGGACATTTTTAACAGGTTCATTTCCTAAAATACGGAGGGTTATTATGTTATTCTCGGTTGCGAAGCCTGTTTGGGCTAAGGGATTACAGGATGAAAAACATATAAATTTAGGCTTTTTCACAAAAATCAAAAAACCCGAAAAATATGCGGTGGCAAAAATAGCCGTTTCGGGTTATTATCGAATTTTCGTA
Source organism: uncultured Eubacteriales bacterium (assembly GCA_964566175.1). Taxonomy (GTDB): domain Bacteria; phylum Bacillota; class Clostridia; order Oscillospirales; family Acutalibacteraceae; genus SIG589. Next base: position 24,785 of record CAZMHU010000010.1, on the reverse strand, counting down.
AACGGAAAGTTTGTCTGCTACGGCCCTGTGCGTTGTGCCGATAAACACTTTCGAGTTGATGAAATTCCGCTTGACGAATATCTGACTGAGGGCGAAAACAGCATTGCCGTTGAAACGGTAAACTATTTTATTCCGAATTTTGCCGCAATAAGGCAATCCGGCTTTATTCAAGCCGAAATCGAAACAGACGGCAACGTTGTTGCCTATACCGATGAAACAGGCGGCGGATTCGAGTCCTTCCTGCTTAGCAGCAGAATAAGACGTATGCAACTATACAGTCGCCAAAGAACGGTAGTTGAGGGTTACCGCCTTTATGAAGGTGTTGACTCTTGGCGGGTCGGAAAACAGACCGACTCCGCAAAACCTGTTGCATTACAGGAAACCGCGAAAAAAACACTTTTACCGCGTGAACTTCCGCTTAATACTTTTGAAAGTGTTTATCCCGACAGTGTAGTTTCCTGCGGAAAGGTTAGCATAAACAGTGAAAAACCGCTTGATAAATCACACTTTTTCGTTGCGGATGATTTAATGGGCAATTCGCGCGGATTTGAGTTTTCCGATTTAGAGGTGAAACTCTCCGATGATATAGCGCGTTTTGAATTTGAAAAAAACTCCGAAACCGATTGTGAAATTAAAAATATAAACCTCGGTTCGGGCGAATATAAACTTTTGACTCTTCCGACCGAGAGAACCGGATTTATTGCGGCACACTTGGAGTGCAAGAGCAAAACAAAATTGTATTTTACCTTTGACGAGATATTAAACGAGGAAGGACTTATAGATCCGTTCCGGATGATTTGCGTCAATGCGGTTTATTTTGAGGTTGAAGCCGGTTCGTACGATATTATGTGTATGGAACCCGTGGGCTTTAAGTATGTAAATCTTATAAGCATCGGCGGCGAGATTGCCGTAAATAATTTCCGTTTGGTTGAGTATGTCAATCCGAAGAGCAACAAAGCAACCCTCGTCGGCGGTACTGAAATCGAACAAAAGATTTTCGATGCCGGTTGGCAGACATTCCGCCAAAACACATCCGATATATTTATGGACTGCCCCACAAGAGAGCGTGCGGGTTGGCTTTGCGACAGTTTCTTCACAGGCAGAGCCGAAACCTTCTTCACGGGCGACAACACAATGGAACGCCAATTCCTTGAAAACTTTATCCTGCCCGAGCCCGATCAGCATTTGCCGAAGGGTATGCTCAATATGTGTTATCCTTCCGACCACTGCAACGGCAGTTATATCGTGAGTTGGGCGATGTGGTATGTTGCCGAACTCGAGGATTATATTAAGCGCACAGGCGATATGGATATCAAAAACCGCGCAAAAAAGATCGTTTACGATTTGCTCGGATTTTTAAAGTTGCGTGAAAACGGTGACGGCTTGCTCGAAAAACTGCCCGGTTGGGTTTTTGTCGAGTGGTCTGAGGCAAACCGTTTCATACAGGATATAAATTATCCCACAAATATGGTATATTCATATATTCTGCGTGCGGTCGGACGTATGTACGACGATGAAAATGCCCGCGAACGCGGCGAGAAACTTCGCGATACAATTCTCGCAAAATCCTATAACGGCGAGTTCTTTGTTGACAACGCAGTATACTGCGACGGAAAAGCGGTATCAACGGGTGAGACATCCGAAACCTGTCAGTATCACGCATTTTTCTTCGATATCGTCACACCGAAGTCGCATCCGAAACTTTGGGAAAAACTGACTGTCGAGTTCGGCCCTGAGCGCGAAAAACTCGGTCTTTATCCCTCGGTTTATCCGTCTAATGCGTTCACCGGCAATCTGCTTCGTTTGGATACGTTGCTCAAATACGGTATGTTTGATATGTGCCGTAAAGAGATTGTGGGATATTATGCCGATATGGCGGACATAACAGGCACTCTTTGGGAAAATATGAAGTCAACCGCAAGTTGTAATCACGGTTTCGCGTCATACGTGGCGGTTTTGCTTAGTAACTCCATTGCCAAAACCGTTCCTGATTATATGAAACAGGAGTGATATAGGTGATTAAAAACTTTTCTAAAATGGAAGAAATCGATGTTAAAAGCATAAAACTCGAGGGTTGGCTTTTTGATTTCTTGAAAACGCAGGCAGAAGGTCTCACAGGCAATCTTGAGGTTGCGGGTTATCCTTTTGATTGTTGCAGTTGGGATAATCCCGAAAGCGGCAATGAACGTGAAGGTTTTCCGCGTTGGTGGCCTTATGAGCAGACAGCATACTGGGTTGACGGAATGGAACGTTGCGGACAACTGTTGGACAATAAGGCATTGCTCGCAAAGGCAGACAAGTCTTTAAACTATGTGCTTGAAAATGCGGACAAGGACGGCTTTTTGGGCCCGCAGTTTATGAAAACAACAGATCTTGTCAATATTCGTTGGTCGCTTGCTGTTTTTTACCGTGCTTTTATGGCAAAATACTCCGCAAACAGGGACGAAACTATCCTCACAAAACTCACAAATCATTACCTCGGTGATGATTATCCGTACGATATTGAAAGGGATATTCAAAACATCGAGATTATGCTTTGGGTATATTTGAATACAGGCAACGAAAAATTGCTTGAACGTGCGGAAAAGGCATATGCTTCATATAACGAAAAGGCAACAAACGATTGCTGTGTAAAGGCAATGACGACGACAAAAAAGCCTGCCGTACACGGCGTATCGTATAACGAGTTTTTTAAACTCGGCGCTATTCTTTTCATCTGCACCGGCAAAACGGATTATCTAAAAACCTCCATAAAGGCGTATGAGAAGGTAGACCGTTATTTTATGCTTGCCGACGGTTTGCACTCTTCGGACGAGGATCTTCATGATTCGGATTATATGCACGGTCACGAAACCTGTAATGTAAGTGATTATACATGGTCTCTTGCATATTTGTTGATGGCAACAGGAGATGCAAAGTGGGCAGACAGAATAGAGCGCTGTATTCTCAATGCGGGTATCGGCTCGGTTACAGAGGACTTTAGAGGTTTGCAGTATTTCTCCTGCCAAAATCAGGTTGTTGCGACAAATGTTTCAAACCACTGCCTCTATTCACAGGGCAACGCCGCGATGTCCTATCGACCGATGCCCTATACCGCTTGCTGTGCGGGTAATGTTAACAGATTTTTTCCCAACTACTGTTTGCATATGTGGATGATTAAGGGGGATGATTTGTTTGCAACACTTTACGGTGCAAATACCTTTTCGCATAATGGTGTTACTATTAGAGAAGAAACGGCATATCCGTTTGATGACAGTGTTTCGTTTACCGTAAGCACCGACACGCCGAAAAAATTCGGTATGCACCTGAGAATACCTGCTTGGTGCAAGAATGCCGAAATTACCGTAAACGGCCATCAGGTGGCTTTCAAGACGGTAAAAGGTTTTGCCTGTATAAGACGTGAGTTTGCCGACGGTGATAAGATAATACTTGCTCTGCCGTCCGAAATCACAGTAAAGGATTATCGCGGATACGGCAATTTTGTCGAAAAAGGTCCTCTCGTATATGCGTTCGGTATGTACGGCGAAAGACATATCGACAAAGAGGATGAAAATTCGACAAACGATTTTCCGGCATATAATATCTATCCCGATAACGAATGGAATTACAGTATCTGCACTGACGCAGAGGATATTGAAAATTATAAATTTGAGTCCAAAAAAACCAATGGAAATCCGTGGGATATCAGAACAGTGCCATACAGCATAAGCGTGCCTGCACGAAAGGTTAACGGTTGGGGACTGCAAAACAGACACAAACTCAATGCCGTCGGCGCGGGAAATTGCAGATTTGAACGTATTGGTGACTTCATCTTCACGCCGCGAATTCCCAGTGCCGATTTTATGAAAGCACACGGTTTCGGCAGTAAGGAAACTATAAAATTGGTTCCCGTTGCCTGTGCAAAACTCAGAGTGACTATTTTTCCCAAAAATTTTGATAAATAATAAAGAGGAGTAATAATAATGAGTAAACTTATAAATTCACACAAACTCGGCGATTTTACCGCCCACTATATTCTCAATGACGGCGGTCGTGCCGTTTTGGTTATGACACCCAACGGTAAAGAGTGTGACCTCTTTTCCGAAAAGAACTGCAAGGCGTATAACAATTCTTCGCTCGTCCATTTGAAACTCAGTTGTCACGACAATGGCTTTTTCAGCAACACATTTAAACTCAGCGATACAATGTATTCGCTCAAATTCACAGACCAAAAGGTTGTTGAGGACAGCGACAAGGTAACCGTTGTCACTGAAGAGAAAGCCGAAGAAAATTATGGTATCAGACATTATTTAACTTGGTATCGCGGCGAAAAAGGTTGCGAAGTTTATACCGAATTTTTCAACGACGGCAAAGAAACCCTCGAACTCCAGTATTTAACAAGCGTTTCGCTTGACAACCTCAGTCCCTATCTTGATGATGAGGGAAGCAAGGATATGACATATCACCGTTTTAAAGCCGGATGGTCAATGGAAGGTTTGCACCAAGCACACAATCTTTGCGAACTCGGTCTCGAACAGGCATGGGGAATGTCGGGCGAATGTATAAAAATCGGCGCTATCGGTTCACGTCCGGTCAGAGAATACCATCCATATTCCGCTATTGAAGATACCAAAAACAATGTAATCTGGGGTGTCTATCTTGCTCATAATGCTTCTTGGCAGATGGAACTTTCTCGCGTTGCATACAGTGTGTCGCTTTCCGCGGGAATTGCCGATGTTGTTAACGGTATGTGGAGCAAAAAAATAGCAACAGGTGAATCCTTTAAATCGCCCAAGGCTATGCTCAGCGTTACGGAAGGTTCAATAGCCGAACTTTCCAATCGCATTTTGTCAATGCGTCACCGTGCAATCGACGCCTACGGCGAAGTTGCCGACAACGGTATGGGAATTACATACAACGATTATGCCACCTCTTGGGGTGCACCGACAGAGGAAGATTTGCTTAAAACCGCTAATCTCTTGAAAAAGGGCAACACAAAATATTTTGTTATGGATGCCGGCTGGTTCTACAGAATAAACGGCGGTGGCCCGGGCTCTTGGAAACTCAACAATGAGGCTTTTCCGAACGGACTCAAGACCTATACCGAAAAAATCAGAAAACTCGGTATGGTTCCGGGAATTTGGATGGAGTTTGAAGTCAGCGGTAGCAACAGTGACAGTTATGCTCCGGAAAACGATTGGATGAAACTTTCAATAGGCGGTCGCACCATTAACGGTCACGTTATAAACGGCCAGGTTGCGAAATTCTTCGATTTCCGCAAAAAAGAGGTAGTGGATTATCTCTATGAAAAGGTAATCAAGTTCTTGAAAGATAATGATTTCGGTTATCTCAAAATCGATTACAATTCAAGCACCGGTATCGGTGTTGACGGTGAGGAAAGCGTTGGTGAAAATCTCCGTCAGCATTTGGAGGCGGTTCGCAACTTTATTATCAGAATAAAGACGGAAATTCCCGATATTATTATAGAAAACTGTGCGTCGGGCGGTTGCCGCTTAGAGCCGAGTATGATGGATATTACGGCTATGAGTTCGGCAAGCGATACCCACGATGTATATGAGGGTGCTGTTGTTGCGGCAAACTTGCATTATCTCACACCGCCGAGACAAAATCAGGTATGGTGTACGTTGAGACCTCAGTATGATGATAATCATTTCACCCACATAATCTCGTTGGGATTCCTCGGAAGATTATGCTGGTCGGGCGATTTGAACGATCTTTCGGAAGCACAGTTGAAGCAACTTTTCGATGCCGAGAAATTATACGAAAAGGCGGCACCGATTATTAAACACGGTGACAGTTATATTTATCGTACCGATATGTGCAGTTTCCATTCACCTACAGGTACACAGGCAGTAGTAAGATACAGCGAGGACGGAAGCCGTGCACTTGCGGTAATTCACAGTTTTAAGGATATGAAAGAAATGAAGGTTGCGCTCAAGGGCAACTACAAAATCGAGGAGACTCTTTATAAAAACACCGCAGTTATCAATGACGGCGTTTTGGAAATCTCCGATATGCCCGACTTCACGGGAAATGTTTTGATTCTTTCAAGGGTTTAAAACGATACTGTTTTGATTTTTCACAGTCATTATGAGGAGCGTTTTATGAAATTTACATATAAAGACCGCCTTTCATTGGAATACAACGGCAAAGACTTTTTTGCGGGAATTCGAATGTGGGTGCGCGGGCAGGGCGGCGAAAAGCAATATCTTGATTTTTGCGATTGCTCGGAAAACGAGGCGAATTTTTTTGGCGGTGAAGGCATTTCGGCAAAACTTTATATAAAATCGAGCGGCGATGCGTATTCGCTCCGTTTTGCGGTTTCCTATTTTCCCACACTGGCGAAAACAAGGGGGCAAAATCATCTTGACGGCGAGTCGGCAATGGGAATTGATGTTGCCGAAATAGGCGGTGCGGAAAGTTTCACGGCAAACTTTATGCGCTGTGAATTTTGGTGCACTACCCGATTTGCCGTCAAGTTATCCGAACTCCCCGAAAGGACGCAGGCTCTTTTGGTCAAGCGTTCGAACGACTATGCCTATATGCTGACAACCTGCGACAGTGCCTATAAAACAAACATAAAGGCTTGTGAGGACGGCGGGTTGACACTCTTCGCATACAGCCACTATCCGAGCAACAAATGCGATACTGCGGCATTGATAATCGCTGTCGGAAACGACATTTATAAATTGCCGAGTGCGGCGACAGGTTGTGGTCTGCGTGTGATGAACAAGGGCGGCAGGTTGCGCGAAGAAAGGCGCTTTCCGGAAATATTCGAATATCTCGGTTGGTGCAGTTGGGACGCGTTCCATATGGACGTTTCTCACGAGGGTCTTGTCGAAAAAGCAACCGAGTTTCGCGATAAGGGGATACCTGTGCGTTGGATGCTCTTCGACGATATGTGGGCTCACGTTAAAAACAATAACCTCTCAACTATGAAGACGAGAGAACTCTACGATACCGAGGCCGACCCGGAGCGTTTTAAAAACGGTCTGCGTGCCTCGGTTGAGGAACTCAAAACCGAATTCGGTATGAAGGTTGGAATTTGGTATCCCACAACAGGTTATTGGAACGGAATAGACCCGGACGGCAAAATCGCAAAGGAATACGGCGATTTGCTTATGACTTCGTCAAACGGTAAACTGATACCTTCGGCAGAGTTTGGTAAACTTTTTCGCTATTTTTATATGTTTAACGACTTTTTCCGCAAATGCGGTGCGGATTTCATAAAGGTCGATTATCAGTCATTTATATTTGACCATTATAATTTTGTGCGCCCGATTGGGGAAATAGCGCAAAATCTGCATGAAGCGATTGAAGCGGCGGCAGGCACTTGCTTTGACGGCAATTTGATAAATTGTATGGGTATGTCAAACGAGAACTTTTGGAACCGTCCGCAGAGCATAGTAAACCGCATAAGCGGAGATTTCAAACCTGAAAACAGGCAGTGGTTTGTTCAACATCTGATACAGTGCAGTTTCAATGCCTATGTTTATGGCAGTATTTATACCGGAGACTGGGATATGTGGTGGTCGGATGACGAGCAGGCACGAAAAAATGCCGTTCTTCGTGCAATGAGCGGCGGTCCGGTTTATATGAGCGACAAGCTCGGAAGAAGTATTAAAGATATAATTATGCCGATTATCTATGACGACGGCAGAATTATCAGACTTACGAATTCCGCCCGCCCGACAGCCGATTGCTTCTTTGAAAATCCCGAAACGAACGGAAAGATTTTCAAGGTCTTCAACACTGCCGAAAATGTCGGAATTATTGCCGCGTTCAATATGGACGAAAACGAGTCGGAGGTCAGCGGAGAAATTCGCACCGACGATATTTACGGCATTGAAAATACCGATTGTCTGCTCTTTGACTATTTCAGCCGCTCTGTATATGATTTAAAACGCGCAGAGGGACACAAAGTCACACTGAAAGACTATGACGATTTCCGTTTGTGCTATATAATTCCGAAAGAAAACACGGCCCCTGTTGGCATTTTGGAAAAATATATGGCTCCCGCAACGTTCGAGCGTATTGCGCCCGATAAATGCGTTGCACATACTTCGGGTGAGTTTTGCTTTGTATCCTATACAAAACCGGAAGTATTTGTTGACGGCTGCAAAGCGCCGGTGAAAAAAATATCAAACCGAGTTTTTTCGGTAAAACTCAGCGGCAAAAACGAATTTGTGCTTGAATGGAAATAAACAGAAGGTGATACAATGAACAGCGAATTATACGATTTTATAATAAACAAACAGCATCACGTCTACCGTCACACGGTAGATTGGAAGTTAGGCGAGGAATATTCCGCGTCAGGACTGACCCCTATCGAGCGAATGGCAGACCGCTTTGAGAGACTTTGCAGGGAAGAAAAGGCAGTTATACTCGACGGCGAGCAAATAGTCTTTCTTCGCACCGTTGCCAACATTCCCGATGTATTTACAGAGGCAGAATGGGCGGATATCAAGAGCCGCCATTATATCCACGAACTCGGCTATCTTTCAAACCTCTCACCGAATTATTACAGCACTATCGCCACAGGTTTGCTCGAAAAACGCAAAACCGCCGATGAATACGGCAAACGCGCTATCGATAATATAATCGCTCTCTCGGATAAATATCTCGAAGAAGCGAAACGTCAGGGACGTGACGATGTTGTAGAAGTTCTGACACAGGTTCCGAGATATAAAGCACGTAACTTCCGCGAAGCATTGCAGTTTTTCAGAATTTTGCACTATGCTTTGTGGCTTGAAGGTAACTATCACAACACGGTAGGCCGCTTTGATGTATATATGTATCCCTATCTTAAAAAGGATATGGAAGACGGCGTTTATACAAAGGAAACCGCGCTTGAACTTTTAGAGGACTTCTTCCTCTCGTTCAATAAGGACAGCGATATATACGTCGGTGTTCAGCAGGGCGATAACGGTCAGAGTATGATGCTCGGCGGTATCGATGCCGACGGTAACGACGTTTATAATCTTCTGTCCGAACTCTGCCTTAAAGCGTCTTGCAACAACAAACTTATCGACCCGAAGATAAATCTTCGTGTATCGAAGAATACCCCCGCAGAGCGCTATACCGAAGCAACAAAACTCACAAGAGCAGGACTCGGTTTTCCGCAGTATTCAAACGATGATATCGTAATTCCCGCACTTAAAAAAATGGGTTATTCCCACGTCGATGCGGTCAACTATACCGTTGCCGCCTGTTGGGAGTTTATAATTCCGTTTGTCGGCGCAGATGTTGCGAATGTTTCGGCACTTTCATATCCGAAAGCCGTGGATACCGCATTCAGAAACAGCCTTGAAACGTCCGATACATACGAGCAGTTCTTTGACTGCGTAAAGGCGGAAATCGAAAAAGAATGCGAGAGTATATGCTCCGGCATTAAGGATTTGTGGTTTGTACCTTCGCCGTTTATGAATGTGCTTATGGACTGCGATATTTACAGCGGCGGAAAGTATAACAACTTCGGCATTCACGGAACGGGAATTGCCACAGCGGCAGACAGTCTGGCGGCAATTAAAAAATATGTTTTCGATGAGAAAACTATCGGAAAACGCGAATATATAGACGCTGTTGAGTCAAACTTCGCAAACACGCCCGAACTTTTGCACAAACTTCGCTATGAAACTCCGAAACTCGGTAATAACGATGATTATGTTGACAGCATTGCAACACAACTTTTGGATACGTTCGGCAATGCACTTAAAGGCAAGGAAAACTGCCGAGGAGGTATTTTCCGCGCAGGAACGGGAAGTGCGATGTATTATTTGTGGCACGCCGACGAAATCGGCGCATCACCCGACGGCAGACGTGAAAAAGAACCTTTTGGAACAAACTATTCCGTTTCGCTTTTTGCAAATGTCAAAGGGCCGGTTTCGGTAATCGCATCAATGACAAAACAGCACTTCGAAAACGCAATGAACGGCGGCCCGCTCACGCTTGAATTCCATCAAAGCGTTTTTGCCGATGAAGACGGCATTGAAAAGGTCGGACTGCTTGTTAAAAACTTTATCGACCGCGGCGGTCACCAACTTCAACTTAATACGGTTAATCTCGAAAAGATGCTCGACGCACAGAAACATCCCGAGAATTATAAACAACTCGTTGTAAGAATTTGGGGTTGGAGCGCATACTTTGTCGAACTCGATAAAGAATACCAAGACCACGTAATTTCAAGACAGGCATATACGGTATGACGGGAACTATTTTCGATATTAAAGAAATGGCAGTCCACGACGGACCGGGGATAAGAACAACGGTGTTTTTCAAGGGGTGTCCGCTCCGTTGCCGTTGGTGTCATAACCCCGAGGGACTCGCAAGCAAACCGCAACTTATGTATAAAGAAGCAAGATGTCTGCGGTGTGGTTGCTGTGCGACTGCCTGTACGCACGCCGAATGTCAGCCGTTCGGCAGATGTATTCACGCCTGTCCCGAAAACTGTCTTGTGATTTCGGGAAGTGAAAGAGAGCCGCAAAGTCTCTCAGACGAACTTAAAAAATCGGCAGATGTTTTGGGTGACTCTTTCGGCGGGTTCACATTTTCGGGCGGGGAGCCGCTTGCACAACCGGAATTTTTGCTGGCACTTATCGACTGTCTTAAAGATTATCATCTTTGTATTGAGACATCGGCATTTGCCGAGAGTGACATTTTCAGAAAAGTCATAGAAAAACTTGACTTTGTGATTATGGATATAAAACTTGCAGACAGCGATAAGCACCGTGAATATACCGGAGTCGACAACGAAAAAATACTCGGCAATTTTAAAATTTTAAAGCAAAGCGGAAAACCGCACATAATACGAACCCCGCTGATTCCGAACATCACCGATACAAAGGAAAACCTTGAAAAAATAGGGGAGATTATCGGTGACAGCAGGTGGGAAAAACTGCCCTATAATGCGGCGGCAGGCGCTAAATACAAAATGCTCGGTATGGAGTATACGCTTTAATGGGAGTGATAACTATGCAGAAAAATGAAAATACTTATGAAAACAAAAAAATCCTCTTTATGGGCGACAGCATAACCGCTCTTGACACTTCGGAAAGAGGCTGGATAAGATATTTCAATGAAATCATAAAGCCGTCACATTTTGTAAATGTTGCGGTGAGCGGAGCAAGTTGGGAAGATGTGGTCGGAACGGTATATGACGGAAATCCCGTTTTCGACCCCAATGACACACAACAACTCGGCAATGTTATGGGAAATCAGGTTGAAAAGGTTCTTATGCAAAAGTCGGCGGGAAACAGCGATTATGCCGATTTTGATATCATTATAGCCGCTGCAGGCACTAATAGAGGAGGTGCTGTGAGCACCGATACGGTTGCTTCGGTAGACAGACAGTTTATTTCGTCAAACGGAGAAACGATTCCGCTTGATAAGGTTGACCGCAAAACTTGGGCAGGCGCTATAAGATATTTTTACGAGAAAATGCGCGACGCATATCCGAACGCAAAAATTTTCATCTGTTCGCCTATTCAGGGAGCAGAGGGCGTACGTCCGTATGCTTCTATAAAGGCAAAGGGTGTGCTTCTCTCGGCTATCTGTGACCGAATTTCCGATGTTACATTTGTAAACACTTTTAACTGCGGAATTTGTGGAATTTATGAGCAGTGGCAGAAAAACGGCAGAGATTTGATTGACGGTCTCCATCCGAATAAATCGGGTGCGGAGAAAATCGGTCTTTATAATGCCAACAGCGTTAAACTCCACAGTATGTAATGCTCCGCTTTGCGTGATTATGGGAAATATTTGCAATGTCAAAAGCAAGATATTCAATTCCAAAATCATTGCGAATAAACTAATATAGTAATGACGGCAAAAATTGCCGAAAAACATAGGAGGTCGATTTTTTGTATAGTTCAAGTAGTGTTATTAAAAAGTTGGAAAAACCTGTTTTAACATATAAGGATATTCCGTATAAGGCGGCGTTGATATTCAATGCCGGCGTTGCTAAGGTTGACGGAAAATATGTTATGCTTTTCCGTAATGACTACGGTGATTACGACAAGCAGACTCTTGAAGGTACCAACCTCGGTTTGGCATACAGTGATGACGGTATAAATTGGAAGGCTGAACCGCAACCGAGTTTTGCCGTTGCCGATGACGAAATTCGCCGTATTTATGACCCGAGACTCACCGTTATCGATTCCCGTTGTTATCTTTGCTTTGCAATGGATACCAAACACGGTGTACGTGGCGGTATCGGAACGACGGAAGATTTCAAAAATCTTGAAATTCTTTCGCTCAGCGCACCCGATAACAGAAATATGGTTTTATTTCCCGAAAAAATAGACGGAAAGTATGTCCGTTTGGAACGTCCGATGCCTGTTTATTCAAGAGGTAAGGACAGATTTGATATTTGGCTTTCTAAGTCCCCCGATTTGAAGTATTGGGGAGAAACCGAATTTGTTATGGGCGTTGAGCACGTACCCTTCGCCAATGATAAAATCGGCCCTGCTGCACCTCCGGTAAAGACCGAACATGGCTGGCTCACCACATTCCATGCTGTTGAGCGCGATAATACAAGAGGCAAGCACGGTTGGGAACCTTGCTGGCAGAAGATGTATTACGGCGGAATTATGTTGCTTGACCTTAAAGACCCGTCAAAGGTTTTGGGCGTATACGACAAGCCGCTTATCGCACCCGAACTTCCGTGGGAGACCGAAGACGGTTTCCGTACCGACGTTATTTTCCCCGGCGGTATGATCTTGGAGGATAACGGTGAGGTTAAAATTTACTACGGCGCATCTGACACTGTAGAGTGTCTTGCAACCGCCAATGTTGACGACCTCGTTGCCCTCTGCCTTAATAAAAACTAATAAAGCAAAAACCCGCAAGGCTTTAAAGGCTTTTGCGGGTTTTTTTGATATATTTTTTGATGAAATTGCTCTCTTTTTCAATAAACCGTTGCCAAGGTGATAGATTTATTGTATAATATGCAGAGTGTTTTATTGTTTAAAAACAGTTTACAATTACAATAAATTTGTTTGATAACATTAAACGGTAAAAGTCCGTGCTTAACGGACGGTTTGGAGGTATAAACAATGATTGAGGTTACCGGACTCAGCAAACGCTACGGAAACCATCTTGCTGTTGATAATGCGTCTTTCAGCATTGCGGACGGCGAGGTAATCGGTTTCTTAGGTCCGAACGGTGCAGGTAAATCCACAATAATGAACATACTTACTGGTTATCTTTCCCTCACAACGGGAACGGTCAGCATTGACGGGTATGATATTGTTGATAATCCCGCCGAGGCAAAACGCCGCATAGGCTATCTCCCGGAGATACCGCCGCTCTATACCGATATGACGGTTAGAGAATATCTTAACTTTATTTTTGATTTGAAAAAGGTTAAACTTCCCCGCAAGCCGCACATTGCGGAAATTTGCAAACTTGTTATGATAGACAAGGTGGAAGACAGACTCATTAAAAACCTGTCAAAAGGTTACCGTCAGCGTGTGGGAATTGCACAGGCACTTGTCGGAAACCCCGATGTGCTCATTTTGGATGAGCCGACGGTTGGTCTTGATCCCAAGCAGATTATCGAAATTCGCAATCTCATAACACGTCTCGGAAAGAACCACACGGTTATTCTCTCTTCCCATATTCTCTCGGAAATTCAGGCAGTTTGCGGAAGAATTATAATCATAAACAAGGGCCATATCGTCGCCGACGGTACACCCGACGAACTTTCAAAACGCATTTCGTCCGACAGGTCGCTCCAAATCCGCGTTGCAGGTCCCGAAAAGGACGTTCTCAAAACGCTTTCGTCCGTGCCGAATGTTGAGAGTGTGCGTTCTGTTGGAACGGTTGAAACCGGCTCGGTTGATTATGAGGTTATTCCGCTTGACGGTGAGGATGTTCGTCGTCCGATATTCGACCGTTTGGCAGAGCGCCGTTGGCCGGTGCTTTCGCTTAATAGCAACGAACTCACGCTTGAACAAATCTTCTTGCGTTTGACCGACGATACGTTTAACAGTGAGGCGTTGCTCGCGGGCACTGCAAATCAGTCGGAAGAGGTCGTTTATGAAGACCCCGACTCGGCAGTGACCGAAACTGAGGAAGAAACGGAAACAGGGGAGGAGAATGAATAATGTCTGCAATTTTCAAGCGCGAGGTTAAATCCTATTTCTCCTCGCCTATAGGATATGTATTCTTAACGGCAATGACTTTCTTTTCGGGAATATTCTTTATTTATATGTATTCCTACGGCTATGCCGACATAACGTATGTCTTTTCAAATATGTTTGTAATAATTATGTTTGCCGTTCCGTTGCTCACAATGCGCCTTATGAGCGAGGAACGAAAGCAACGAACCGACCAAGCATTGTTGACTGCGCCTGTTAGTCTCACGGGAATTGTAATGGGCAAGTTCCTTGCCGCATTTTCGATTTTCGCGCTCGGCTTTGCTCCGTCGCTTATCTATCAGATTATTTTCTCCGCAAACATTTCGCTTAACTGGCTTTTGTATATAAACGCGCTTTTAGGCGTTCTGCTTTACGGTGCGGCACTGATTTCGATAGGACTTTTCATTTCGTCACTCACCGAAAGTCAAGTAGTTGCCGCCGTGCTCGGAATTGTTGTATCGCTGCTTATCGGTCTTATGGACAGTTTTGCAAGTATGATAAACAACAGTTTCCTTTCGGGTATTGTTGAAAAAATTTCCTTCAGCGGACGTTACGAGACTTTTTCCGCAGGAATTCTTGATTTATCCAACGTTGTGTTTTTCGTGAGCGTTGCGGCTGTCTTCATATTCTTGACAGTTCGTATGCTTGAGAAAAAACGTTGGGCTTAAGGGAGGTGCCGAAAAATGAAAAACTTTTTTAACAAAGAGGGTAAAAAGCCTGCAAAGCAGAAAAAACTTCGCAGCCGTCTTTTGCTCAAACACGGCGCCTATAACGCAGTGCTTATTGCTATTGTACTTGTTGCCGTTGTGGTTTTGAATGTTCTTGCCACTGCCGCGGCAAACCGCTTTCCGATGGATATTGACCTTTCGCTTTCGGGTGAAAACACCATTTCGGATGAAAACGCCGATTATCTTAAAACCGTTGATAAGGACGTAAACGTTGTAGTTTGTGCAACCGAAGACGGCTATACCGGCGGTTATATGGCAAATTACGCTTATAGTATGTATATGGCACAGGACTCAAGCGGTGCTTATTATGAGCAGACACTCAAACTCTTGAACTCCTATGAAAAGTATAACAGCAAGATAAATGTTGCTTTCCAAGACCCCGATTCGACCGCATTTTCCACGGTTAAAGCCATCGTGCCGGATACCACACTCAACTACGGCGATATTTTGGTTTATTCGACTTTTGAACTTGACGGAAAAGAAGTTACCCGAACAAAGGTATTGACCTTTACGGATTTGTATGAACTTTACGATTCTACGGGATATGCTTCAATGGGTTACGGAGTATACAGCCTTTCGGGTTCAAACGTTGAAACTGCGGTAACAAGCGCAATTTCCAACGTAACGAGCGAGGATATCAAAAAAGTCGGATATCTTTCGGCACACAGCACATCGGGTGCGTTTGATGCCTTGAAGTCCAATTTGGAACTTAACGGATTTGAAATCGTTGAAATTTCCGACAATATAGTGTCCGAAATTCCGTCCGATATTGATGCTGTGGCTATTGCCGCTCCGTCGGCCGATTTTGCCGCAGACGAAATAACCGTTTTGGAAACTTTCCTTGAGAATGGCGGTAAAAAAGGCAAGAGCCTTATGGTTTTCTGTGATGCCGCAGGCGCAAATATGCCCAATCTTTATGCATTCTTAAAAGAGTGGGGCGTTTCCTGTGAGCAGGGTAGTGTTATCTTCGAAACCGATGAGAACAACTATCTTTCGGGCGACCCGACAACAGTTGGCCTTTTGAATGCAAAGACAGATACAACAGCATCTGTAAACAACGCAAATAAAATCTATATAGCAGGCAAAAATATGCCCTTGACTGCGGCATATACTTCTTTTGGTAACAGAACAACAGAGGTTATCCTCACAACACAGGATACCGCAGTTTCCGCACCGATTACCGCAGATGCCGACTGGACTCCCGGTTCGGAATACACAAAGCAGCAGTATGCTTCGGCTATTATAACAACCGACAAGCAGTATGACGATGATTATAACGAGTTGGCAAGCAGTGTCATTGTCTTCTCGAGTGTTGATTTTATTTCGTCTGCTTGGTCTGCATATGATGCAGTCGGAAACAGCGCTTTTACGCTTGCCGCTCTTAAAAACGTATGTGGCAAGGACGCAAGCGACCTTTCATTTGTTAAAAAGACCGTTACGACATACAATTTCACACAGCCGTCCGAAAGTTCGGTACAACTTATGCGCGTTATCTTTATAATCGTTCTGCCTATTGTGCTCTTGGCTGTCGGAATATTCGTTTGGTACAGGAGGAAAAACCGATGAACTCACTGCCGGAAGAAAACAAAAATCTTTTGTCGGAGGAGTCGGAGGAAGAGTCTACAATATTCGGTGTCTCACCCTCGAAAACAGAAAAAAAGGCAGTCAAGAAGCCTAAAATGTTGAAAACCGCACTGTCAATGCTTTTGGCGCTTGCGGTGCTTGCGGGTGCTACACTTGCCGTAATAAAACTCATTCCGGAAAAAGACAGTGACATCGGTGTATCAAGCGGTGATACGGTTGCGATAACATCTTTTGAGAATGAAGAGGTCGAAACCGTTAAGGTCGTGCGAAAGGACTCTTCGACGGTTTACCGTACAACAGTAACTCAGCCGGACGAAGACAACAGTGATACTGCCGCCGATGTTACGTGGTCTATCGACGGAATTGACCCGTCGTTGACTGCAAGTGCGTCTATTTCTCTTTTGATGGATACCGTTTTGCGTATGGACGCAGTGCGTGAAATAGAAAAAGAAGACGGCGCAGACTACGGTTTTGCCGCCCCGTCATATACCGTTGAGATAGCGGGATATGATGCGGAAAACAGTGCCGAGATGATTGTTGGTGCTAAAACGCCTTCGGATTCGGGGTATTATATTACCGTCGACAGCGGAGAAACGGTTTATCTCGCCAATACGGCAGACATAGCCGAACTTGACACTCCTGACGAGGAAATGGCGGTTTCCACCGTTGTTGTCGCCGCTTCGAAAGATACCGCCAATGCCGACTATTTTACCGAAGGCGCACTCTCGAGTTTTGACAGCATAACGCTTGCGAAAAAAGGCGAGCAGACCCTGAAGTTTGAGCCCAACAAAAACGAAAAACTTAATTCTTATATACCGTATTTTATGACCGCTCCCGCATCACGTGCGGCGAGCGAAACGGAAGTTAAGACACTGTTCGATATTGCGGCAAGCGGACTCAGTGCCGCTTCGGCGTATAAGTTCTATCCGACTGCCGCCGATAAGGCAACCTACGGACTTGCTTCACCGGAAGTTTCCCTTTCGATAAAATACGGCACAAAGACCGTTACGGTAAACGCTACCAAGCAAGATGACGGAAACTTTGCCGTTATGACGGCGGATAATTCCGATATAATCTTCAAGGTGGCATCAACATCGCTTGCATTTGCAGATTACAGCGCTGAAAAGTTTTTAAATCCGCTTATCTACTGCGTTTCAATTACCGATATAGGAAAAATTACCTATACAACGGCTGATGGTTCTACTGTGTTCGGTGTTACCTATGAAGAGGCTGATGAGGATGCAGACAAGGAAGAAGTCTTCGAAATCAGTGCTAACGGAACGCCGGTTGATGCTGACAACTTCAAGTTATATTATCAGTATTTGGTCGGAATGACTCCGAACGAATACACCTTTGAAAAGCAAAGCGGAACACCTGTTCTCACCGTAAAGGCGGAATACGCCGACGGCTCGGGAACCGATGTTATTAAGTTTATCAAGTATTCCGACAGACGTTATTATGTTGAATGCAACTCAACTCCGCTCGGATTTATAAACACGACTCATATGGAAAAACTTCTTGAATATTTGCCGAAAGCGGCAAACGGTGAAGCCGTTCCGGATATGTACTGATATTACTTTAAAGGGCGAGGTGCAGACCTCGCCCTTTTCTTTTTATTCGTCAAGAAATACGGGAGAAAGACCATATTTCATAACAAAGGACAGCCGCGCACGTGCGCGCTTTAAGTTTCGTGACACGGTAGATTTGTTCACGCCGAGTTCTTTGGCTATAACAGCAACACTTTTTCCGTTAAAGTAAAATTCCGTAACAGCCTTTCGCTGTGCGGGCGTGAGGTCATTTGCGACAGCCGAACGCAACATTTTCTTAAGATGTTCGATATATTTTCGATTGTCTGCACTCTCTCGCGGCAAGGCAATGCCGTCACCGAAGACTTCAAGACTGAATTTTGTTCTGTTCATTTTGCGCTACCGTAATAATTTATAAGATGTTCGCCCGTAACGCGCAACGAAGCGGCATCGGCATAAAGTGTCAGCATACGGCTGTGAAGTTTAAGTTGTTGTTTGCGTGTGAGTCCGCTTTCGGTGGCTTTAAGTTCTTTTATGTGGTTTTTTATCTGTTCGTATTGCTTTAAGTATTCTTCGCCGAGTTCTTTTAATGTCATAACGCTCACCTTTCTACACGTAACGTGTGATATATGGTTAAAATTCAGTCGATTAAGCAAATTACATTGCCAAATCGACAACTTCACCTTAACACGTTCCGTGTAGGTTGTCAAGCGTTTTACGACACAAATCACACTTTTGTTGCTAATTTACAGTTCGATTTTACAAATTTTGGAAAATTCGTATGTTGACAAATCACACGTTACGTGGTATAATCGTTGCGGGTGATGGAAATGGAAGGATTTGTAGAAAGAATAAAAAAATTGCGTGTTAACAATGGTTACACGCAGGCGGAACTTGCGGAAAAACTCGGCATATCGCCGAGTGCAGTTGGTATGTACGAACAGGGACGGCGTGAGCCCGATAAGCGAATTATTATGGAAATGAGCCGCCTGTTCAACGTTTCGGCGGATTATATTCTGTCGGGCGGAAGTGCGGGGCCTGCGGAGGTCGAGGATGCTCTCAGCGGACTGAGGGAACGCCTTAAATCCACCGGCGGTCTGATGTTCAAGGGAACACTCCTTGATGAGAATGATACGGAAAAACTTTTTGATGCCATGCTGCTTGCCGCAAATTTGATGTTAAAGGATAAGGAGAGTGGCGAATGACCGAAAGAGTTGTGCAACTGGCAAAGCAGTTAAAAGAGGAATATAAAACCGACGATCCATATGAGTTGTGCCGTTGTCTTAACATTACACTTGTCCGAACCGATTTGCCGGACAGCATTGACGGCTTTTATATGGAACAGGGCGGAAGACAGGCGATTGTGATAAAAGCGGCGCTTGAAAATCCTTCGGATATTGCTTGCGCGGCGCACGAACTCGGTCATGCCGTTTTGCATAAAGGTATGAACACGGTTTATTTATCGGAGAGAACACCTTCTGTGACCGGCAAATATGAGCAAGAGGCAGACCTCTTTGCTGCCGCACTTATTCTTGATGGTTCATATCAATACTTGAACTTTACCGCCGATGAAACGGCCAGCGCAACGGGACTTTCGCCCGCGGCGGTAAAAAGATTTTTTAAAAAGAAGCGCGGCGGTATGAAAAGTGTGCAAAGTGCGGCTCTGTAATCTGCCTTGCAACTTGACAAAACGCGCAAATAAACATATAATTACATAATGGTATAAATAGGTTTAACTTAAAGTAAAAAGGGGATAGTCGCGTGAAAAAGGTTGGCTTTATCGGTTGTGGAAATATGGGCGGTGCACTTGCCGCCGCAGCGTCAAAAGGCGGAGAATGCGAACTTTATCTTGCGGATTTTTCCAAAGAAAAGGCAGAAAGCCTTGCCGATAAACTTTCCGCAAAGTGTGCTACAAACGGACAAATTGCGTCGGAATGCGATTATATTTTTCTCGGAGTAAAACCGCAGATGATGCCGAATATGCTTGCCGAAATTTCCGATGTTTTAGCGAAACGCGAAGACAGTTTTGTACTTGTCAGTATGGCGGCAGGACTTTCCACGGAAAAAATACGTTCGTTTTTTGAGGGGGATTACCCCATTATAAGAATAATGCCGAATACTCCGGTTTCGGTAGGTCGGGGAATGGTTGTTTATTGTTCTCTCGGCGTTTCAGATGAAGAGGAGAGCGCATTTTTGAAGTTTATGTCGGGCGCGGGTCGCTTTGACAAAATCCCCGAAAATTTGATTGATGCCGCAAGCGCGGTTTCCGGTTGCGGACCTGCGTTTATCTGCCAATTTATCGAGGCACTTTCGGATGGTGCTGTCGCCTGCGGACTGTCGCGCGACAAGGCTATTATATATGCCGCCGCAACACTTGAGGGCACAGCACGGCTTATGCTTGAAAGCGGCACTCACCCCGCGGTGCTTAAGGATGCCGTTTGCAGTCCTGCCGGCAGTACAATAGAGGGCGTTCGACGTCTTGAACAGGGAGCATTTCGCTCCGATGTAACCGACGCGGTCGTTGCCGCATATGAAAGAACAAAGGAATTGGGAAAATGAAAATTGTCGTAAAGGTGGGCACATCAACCCTCGCACACACAACGGGACATCTTAATATACGTCGCGTTGAGGAACTGTGCCGTGTGCTAAGTGATTTGAAAAACGCCGGACATCAGGTGATACTTGTGTCGTCGGGTGCGATAGGAATGGGTGTTGGAAAACTCGGACTTAAAACCAAGCCGACCGATATGCCCGGTAAACAGGCTGCCGCCGCAGTAGGTCAGTGTGAACTTATGTATACATACGATAAACTTTTCGGTGAATACAATCATACGGTAGCACAACTACTGATGACAGGCGAGGATTTTGAAAATGCCGAACGCAGAGCAAATTTTGAAAACACTCTCGGCCGTTTGTTGGAACTTGATGCTCTGCCGATAATAAACGAAAACGATACCGTTGCCACAAACGAGATTGCCGTTGGCGATAACGATACGCTTGCCGCTATTGTTGCGAAATGTGCTGGGGCGGAACTATTGGTACTCTTGACCGATATCGACGGTCTATACACCGCAGACCCGCGTGATGATGAAGCAGCGGAACTGATAATCGAAGTTCACGGTATTACACCGAAGATTTTGGCTCTTGCCGGCGGTAGCGGAACTTCACTCGGAACGGGCGGAATGGCGACGAAACTCAATGCCGCACAATTTGCCAATGCTTCGGGAATTGATATGGTAATAGCCAACGGAAAAAATCCCGACTGTCTTTATGATATTATTGCGGGTAACGCTGTCGGAACGCGGTTTTATTCGGAGGATTAGTATGACAACGAGAGAACTTTTAATTGCGGCGCAGTCGGCAAAAGCGCCCCTTGCCGCCGCCCCAACCGAACAAAAAAATAAAGCGCTTGCCGCAATGGCCGATGCGCTCGTGGCCGATACCGATATTATACTGGCGGCAAACCAAAACGATGCCGAGGCAGTGCGCGGAAAAATCAGCGACTCACTGCTTGACCGTCTGCTTCTCTCACAAAATCGAATAGAAGCAATGGCGGACGGAATACGCGAGGTTGTGCTCCTGCCTGATCCTGTTGGCAAGGTTCTGCGCAGGGTAGAGCGTCCAAACGGACTTTTGATAGAGCGTGTGGCAGTACCTATGGGTGTTATGGCAATAATATATGAGAGCCGTCCAAACGTAACAAGTGATGCGGCGGCACTCTCTATAAAGAGCGGTAATGTTTGCGTTCTGCGTAGCGGACGTGATGCGTGGCAAAGTGCAAATGCCATAGTTTGTGCACTTCGCAAGGGACTTTGCTCTGTCGGATTGCCCGAAGAATGTGTAACATTGATTGAAGATACCTCGCGCGACAGTTCGCGTGAACTTATGACGGCAAACGGACTTGTGGATTTGCTTGTTCCGCGCGGCGGTGCCGGACTTATACGTGCCTGTGTTGAGAATGCAACCGTGCCCTGTATCCAGACCGGAACGGGAATTTGTCATATTTATGTTGATAAGGACGCTGACCTAGAAAAGGCACTCTCTATCGTCAAAAACGCAAAGACAAGCCGTCCGGGTGTGTGTAATGCCGCCGAGGTTTGCCTTGTACACAGCGACGTTGCCGATAAGTTTTTGCCGATGCTTAAAACCTGTCTTGTCGATGAACGTGTTGAAAATCCCGTTGAACTTCGTTTGTGCCCTAAAGCGGCAAAAATAATAGACGGTGTATCGGCGGGCGAATGCGATTTCGACACGGAATTTCTTGACTATATTCTCGCTGTTAGGGTTGTTTCCTCGCTTGATGAGGCGGTTGCACACATAACTGCTCATTCAACAGGACATAGCGAGGCTATCATTTCGGAAAATATCGAAGCACAATTCGCTTTTTCGACTGCGGTTGACAGTGCGGCGGTGTATATCAATGCGTCAACCCGTTTTACAGATGGCGGTGAATTCGGTCTTGGATGTGAGTTGGGAATATCAACCCAACGCCTGCACGCAAGGGGTCCTATGGGACTTGAGGAACTTTGCACATATAAATATATAATCCGAGGAAACGGACAAATACGCTAAAAAACGAACCCGATGTTGTGTTTTAACATCGGGTTCGTTTTTTTAAAAGGGAAAACCCCATAGAGCAAACGCTCTATGGGGTTTAAAGTTTTATTGTTTACCGTAAAGTTCGGCAAGTTTTTCAAGGTGTGCTCTTGCTTCCTTGGAAGACTCGGCAGCCTTGTCAAACAAAGCTTCTGCACGATCAGGGAAGGAACGTGTGAGCGAAGAGTAACGTGCCTCGTTCAAAATGAATTCCTTGTAATCGGCGGTAGCCGGCTTGGAATCGATTGTGAGCGGGTTTTTACCCTCTGCCTTGAGAGCGGGGTTGAAACGGAACATATTCCAGTAACCGCAATCAACAGCCTTCTTCATTTCCTTCTGGCAGTTAACCATACCGCCCTTAATAGAGTGCATTTCGCAGGGAGCATAGCCAATGATGAGTGACGGGCCGTTATAAGCCTCAGCCTCTTTGATTGCCTTCAAGGTCTGGTTCTGGTCAGCACCCATAGCAATCTGTGCAACGTATACATAACCGTAGGACATTGCAATCTCAGCGAGGGACTTCTTGGCAATAGCCTTGCCGGCTGCTGCGAACTGAGCAACCTGACCAATCTGCGAAGCCTTTGAAGCCTGTCCGCCGGTGTTAGAGTAAACCTCGGTATCGAATACCATAACGTTTACGTCGTTGCCGGATGCGAGAACGTGGTCAAGACCGCCAAATCCGATATCGTATGCCCAACCGTCGCCACCGAATATCCAAACGGACTTCTTAGAGAGGTATTCGCGGTTTGTGAGAACGTCACGGCAGAGGTCGCAGTTTGCGCCTGCTTTTTCAATAGCGGCAACAAGAGCATTTGCGGCTGCGCCGTTTTTCTTGCCGTCGTTAACTGTTGCAAGATATTCTTCGCCTGCTGCCTTAACATCGGCATCAGCCTTATCGGAAGCAACAATCTGCTTAACGTCGTTTATAAGTCTGTCGCGGAGAGCCTTCTGACCGAAGTACATACCGAGACCGTGCTCAGCGTTGTCCTCAAAGAGGGAGTTTGCCCAAGCAGGACCTTGTCCCTTGGTGTTTACGGTGTACGGGCTGGTAGCAGCCGGACCGCCCCAAATTGAAGAACAGCCTGTGGCATTGGAAATATACATTCTGTCGCCGAAGAGTTGTGTTACGAGACGTGCATAAGAAGTTTCGGCACAGCCTGCGCAAGAACCGGAGAACTCAAGCAACGGCTTCTTGTACTGAGAACTGATAACGTTTGCGTCGGTAGCAACGTCTTGCTTTTCCTTAACGTTTGCTACGCAGTAATCAAATACTGCCTGCTGGTCTTCCTGACTCTCACGTGAAACCATTGTAAGAGAGTTGGTCGGGCAGACACCGATGCAGACGCCGCATCCCATACAATCCATCGGAGAAACGGCAAGAACATATTTATATTCTGTCTTAACGATGGGCTTGGGAGCAAGTTTGGTATTTGCGGGAGCAGCAGCAGCCTCTTCCTCAGTGAGAGCGAAGGGACGGATTGTTGCGTGCGGGCAAACGAATGCACACTTGTTACATTTTGCACAGGTTTCTGCATTCCATTCGGGAACCATAACGGCAACACCGCGCTTTTCATAAGCGGCTGCGCCGAGTTCAAATGTACCGTCAACGTGGTCAACGAATGCAGATACCGGCAATGAGTCACCGTCCATCTTGGAGATGGGCTTCATAATCTCGTCAACCATCTTAACGAGTTTTGCGGGACCCTCTTCCTTAACGGCGTCGGTTGTATCCTCTGCTGTTGCCCAATCGGCGGGAACGTCAATCTTAACAAATGCGGTAGCGCCGGCATCGATAGCCTTCCAGTTCATATCAACGATGTCGCGACCCTTCTTGAGGTAAGACTTCTCGGCGGCTTCCTTCATATATTTAATAGCATCTTCGGACGGCATAACGTTTGCAAGAGCAAAGAACGCAGACTGAAGAATTGTGTTTGTGCGCTTGCCCATACCGATTTGTGCGGCAAGGTCAATAGCATTAACTGTGTAGAGTTGAACATTGTTCTGTGCAATGTATCTCTTAGCCTCAGCGGGCATATGAGCATTGAGTTCCTCAGGTGTCCACTGGCAGTTGATAAGGAATACACCGCCCGGTTTAACGTCGTTAACCATCTTATAACCCTTGGTAACATAAGACGGGTTGTGGCAGGCAACAAAGTCTGCCTTGTTGATGTAGTAGGGGCTCTTTATCGGCTTGTCACCGAAACGCAAGTGCG
>CAZMHU010000009.1:49232-56074 GCA_964566175.1 uncultured Eubacteriales bacterium | reverse complement strand
ACGGCATCGATTTTCCCGTCTATAATATCCTGCTCCATTGACTTAAAGCCGGGTCTGTCAAAGGTCCAACCCGTAATACCGTCATCCGTGTACACGCAGACAAATTGCCAATCCGGGTTCGACTGTATGTACTGAGTATAGTAATCCACCTGTGCCTCATAGCTGGTAAGCTGTTCCTCGCTGTCAGTAGACACACGGGCATAGCCGGCAACTCTGCGCTTGTGATGGATATGGGAAGGTATCCCTGTGTGTCTGTCCAGGGTGGCAGGGATGACCGTAATATTCTTAGCCATGTGTTATATTGCTTTCCGGCAGATAAGAAATAATCCGAAAACAAGTAATCCATACTAAAACCTCGCTCTTAAAGATGTGGTCGATTTAGTCTACCTAAACAACACAAAACAACCACAATACAAACATTCTCGATTATTATTATATCTTTTTTGTGTAAAATAACAATTAAGTATATTGTCAAAAAATATAATAATCTTATCATTATTGGGAATTTTATGCATTTTAATTATTTTTTGCGGAAACAGCGGTATAAAAATGTTAAAAAGGCTTTTTACCAATAAAAACCGCAAAGAATATGCTTGTATTTTTATCGGCATTATAATATAATAAAATTATCACAAAATCCGAAAGGATGAGTTTATGCCAATTTATACCCCTTTTGTAACAGCCGACATATTGCAAATTCAAAAGTACGTACTGAAGATGCAATCAAACGCCGTTCATCACCGTTTGGTTAAGGATTACGAACTCGACTATCAATCTCCGGAAACCGAAAAATCAAAATCAATGACACAGGGTTCAGCGTCAGTACGGGCAGTATGATTTTCAGACGTCCGGGTGATTATGTTACGAGTTGCGGAGACTACAACACATATCAACTTTCGCTCGATTTTTCGGGTAAATTGCGACAAAAGACAAATATATACAACAGACATTTGAAGGAACTTTCCATTCAGGAAAAATGTCAAAACCCCCTTCTCGAAATCATTCCCGCACATTTTGTTCCGGCTCATTCATCCGATTATATGCGAATTTTCGAAGCACTTCATATTGTGTCACAGCAAAATGATTCTGAGGGTGAATGCAATACTTTATTGAACGAACTCTTCGGATTGCTTATTGTCGATACACTTCAAAAATGCGAACTTCAAAAAGTCTATAAAAACAAAATCGTTACCGAAGCACGTGACTATATTTCGGAAAATTATAACAAAGAACTCACTCTTGCGAACCTTGCTTCGCATTTTTCAATAAGTCAAAGCCACTTTTCACGCCTTTTTAAACAAGAAACCAACTCAACGCCGATGGAGTATATAATACAAATTCGCCTGAGCAACGCACAAAAACTTTTGCGCGAATCAAATCTTAAAATCAGTTATATTGCAACACATTGCGGATTTAACGACGTTTCGTATTTTTCATATATTTTCAAAAAGCGTTTCGGCATTTCCCCCGCAAGTTACCGTAATTTAAAAGATATATAAAAACAAAAACAGCGATTAAGGAAAATTCCTTAATCGCTGTTTTTTGCACTATATTATTTTCTTGTCCATGTTGCGTGAGAGAACGCAATGATCATCGGGAAAATTTCGAGTCTGCCGAAAAGCATTGCAAAAGAAAGCACTATTTTCGACACACCGGAATACGCCGCATAACTTGATGCCGGACCGACCAGTTCAAATCCGGGGCCTACGTTGTTAAAACACGACACAGCGGCACTGAAGTTTGTCAAAAAACTGAACTTTTCAAACGAAAGCACAAGCAATATGACAACCAAACAGAGCAAATATATCGTCAAATAATTATTAACGCCGTTGAGTGTCAGGTTGTCAACCGTTTTTTCCTCAAAACGGACAACCGAAACCGAACGAGGTCGAAGCATTCGCTTGATTTCGTTACGCAACTGTTTCACAAGCATAATAACACGTGATAACTTAAATCCGCCCGCCGTAGAGCCTGCACATCCGCCTATAAACATCAGCAAAAGCAATACGTATTTTGAAAATTCCGGCCACTTGTCAAAATCAACCGTTGCATAACCTGTTGTCGTGATAATTGACGAAACCTGAAACACTGCGTGGCGGAGTGAGGTTGAGAAGTTACTGTATATATTATAAATATTTGCGGTTATTGCTCCCGAAGCCGCAAGCACGATTCCGATATATGCCCAAAGTTCCGTACTTTTTAAGACAGTACGAATTTTCCGCAGCAAAATTAAATAATACAAGTTGAAGTTAATACCGAAAATCAACATAAATATTACAATTACCCACTGAATATAGGGCGAATAACCGCCAATGCTGTCGGCTTTAATTCCGAAACCGCCGGTACCTGCCGTTCCGAACGAATGAATAACCGACTCATAAAGCGGCATACCGCCGAGTTTCAGCATAATAATCTCTACCGTTGTCAGAACGATATATATAATATAAAGAATTTTTGCGGTGTCGCTCGCTCTCGGCGAAAGTTTTCCGATTGTCGGGCCGGGCATTTCCGCACGCATTAGATGTATCGAGCGGTCGGTTGCGCTTGGGATTATTGCCATTACAAAAACCAAAACGCCCATACCGCCGACCCAGTGTGTAAAACTGCGCCAAAACAAGAGTCCATTGCTCATTGATTCGACGTCGGTAAGTATTGAGGCTCCGGTTGTAGTAAAACCGCTCACCGTTTCGAAAAATGCGTCGACATAGGACGGAATTTCACCGCTTAAATAAAACGGCAATGCACCTATGAGCGAAAGCAAAATCCACGCAAAAGCGACAATAACAAATCCCTCTCTGGCATAAATTATCGTGTCGCGTGGTTTGAAACACAAAACAAGCAAAAGTCCGATACCGAGCGCAATTCCGACCGAAATCAAAAGCGGAATCACACACTCTTCCCTGTAATAAAAGGCAACAGCCGCGGGAAGAAGCAACAAAAACGCCTCAGATAGCGTGATTTTGCCTATCAGATTGAAAATCATTTTACGGTTCATAAAAATCTCCGACCTATTTTATAATATCCGTTAAATCGTTTACTATGTGACCGGCAGCAACGATAATAACATTATCACCCGGAAGAATAACATCGTCACCGGAAGGAATAATCGCCTTTCTTCCGCGCGCTATACCCGCAATGAGAGTATTGGGTTTTAGGGTCAAATCCTTGAGCGGTTTGTTAACGATACGGCAATCGGCAGATACGATAAATTCCATTGCCTCGGCTGTGCCATCCATAAACTTATATAGCGTTTCAACACTGCTGCCGATAGAATTTTTCAATGCACGCGCATATCTTACAAGCACGTTGGCAATGATTTTGCGCGGCGAAACAATACTGTCAAGACCGAGTTTTTCAGCCATCAAAGCAAACTCGTCACGGTTGACCTTGGATATGACTTTGGGGACGTTTTGTGTCGATGCAAAATATGAAATAAGAATATTTTCTTCATCCATACCCGTCAATGAAACAAACGCATCGGTAGAACGTATTCCCTCTTCAAGCAACAATTCCTGTGCCGCACCGTCACCGTTTATCATAACGACATTCGGCAAATTTTCGGCAAATTCGGTACAGCGGGCGGCATCCTTTTCAACGATTTTTACCTCGTTGCCGTTTGCGAGAAGCAACTTTGCAAGATAAAACGCCGTTGTGCTTGCGCCTAAAATCATAACATTCTTGACCTGTTTTTTGTTTGTGCCGATGGTCTTGAAAAGTTTCATAAGTTCCGCGGCAGTAGCGGCGATGGCGATTTTATCGCCCGCCTGCAACACAAAGTTACCGTCGGGAATATACACTTTATCTTCACGTTGAACGGCACAAACCAAGAACTTCTGCGGATACTTTTTACGTAAATCAATCAAACTCATCTCGTCGAGTTTGCTGTCCTGCTTTATTATAAATTCAATTATTTCGAAATTACGTCTTGAAAAAGTTTCCACCTTAACAGCGGACGGGAGTTTGAGAATATTGAAAAGTTCCGTAGCGGCAAGTTGTTCGGGATTTATGGACATTGAAAGTCCCAATTTTTGACATATAAAACCCAAACTGCTGTCGTTATATTCGGGATTGCGAATACGCGCTATCGTGTGGCGCGCACCCATACTCTTTGCAAGGAAACAACTAAGCATATTGAGTTCGTCCGAGCCGGTGACGGCGGCAAAGAGTTCCGCCCCCTCAACGCCCGCTTCGGAGAGCGTTTCACAGTCTGCCGCGTTTCCGCAGATAGACATAACATCATACATATTGGTGATATCGGAAATAACAGCCGGATTATTATCAACGGCAACAACATCGTGTCCCTCGGCCGAGAGACTGTCGATAATCGTTGTGCCTATTTTACCGCAACCGACAATTACAATTTTCATAGCATCCTCCCACGAAAATATTATTGCTTTATTTATACATCATAAAGACGGATATTGCAATAGCAAATTTAAACAATTTTCTATGTACTAAAAAAGAAAAAGAGCCGCCGAAGCGACCCTTTTATGTATATTTTTCAGCCTTCCTTTTTAATACCGAAAATCATTCGCAAAATACCGCCTACAAACTTTGGACTTTTTACAACAACTACCTTCATAAAGCACCCTCCGTTAATATCTTGAACATGACATTCCGAGACATACCAAGGCGATTGACAGTATTAAAACCACGGCTTTTATTGGAAGAATAAACGATGCGACAAGTCCCGCACCGAACGAAACGGCAACCGTTCCCCTGCCGACACATCTGTGATTACGCATATTATCACCGCTTTCGTATATCTACTAACATTATACGAAAAAGCGGAATTTTTGTTACAGCGTGCTGTTTTTTTCGGAAGAAAAAGACTGCGAACTGTAAAGACTTGCCTTGCCCGAAAGCAAAAACGAAGTAAATGCCGAAAGCGCATAAAAGAGTATGCCTTCCGCACCGAACATTTCACAACAGAGGAAGACAGTAGCCAATGGGCAGTTTGTAACACCACAGAAAAGTGCCGCCATTCCCACGGCCGCTCCAAGCCCGACACCGAGTCCCAAAATCATAGCGAGAGCCGCACCGAACATTGCGCCAATGAAAAGTGTCGGTATAATTTCGCCGCCTTTATATCCCGCAGAAACGGTGATTACCGTGAAGAGCATTTTGAGCAAAAACGCCTCATACCTAACCTCTCCGGTTTCAAACACACGGCTTATTACGTCGATACCGCCGCCGTTATAATCCTTTGTACCGACAATCAGTGTCAGCACAACTAAAAGAGCACCGCCCGCAAAAATACGCAAAAATTCATTTGGAATATATTTTTTGAAAAGTTTTTCGCCTAGGTGAAGTGCTTTACAAAAAAGCACACTCAAAGCCGCCGCCAAAACTGCGATTACCGCAACCTTTATAAACACAAGCAGGTTTTTCGCGGGAATATCGCCGACCGAAAAGCGTTCGGGTTCTGCACCTAGCAGTGCCGCCACGCCATATGCGGAAAGCGAAGAAACAAGCGCCGGAAAGACAGACGAAAGGTTGATACTGCCGACACATACAACTTCAAGTGCAAAAACGCACGCGCCGATTGGTGTGCCGAAAACAGCTGAAAAGACCGCGCCCATTCCGCAGAGTGTCAAAACACGGCGAGTTTTATCGTCAAGACCGAAAACCTTGCTGAAAAGCGACGCGACGCTTCCGCCGAGTTGTAAAGCCGCGCCCTCGCGGCCCGCCGAACCGCCGAAAAAATGTGTTAAAACCGATCCGCCGAACACAGCAGGTGCAAGCAAAACAGGAACACTGTTTTTACCGCTCACGGCATCGAAAACCTGATTTGTGCCGACACCCGACACACGCAAAAGTTTATACCACGCAACGCTCACAAGACCGCCTATCGGCAACAAAAAAATCAGCCACTGTGCGCCGCCGCGAAGTCCCGTAACAAATGAGACAGAAAGTGAAAAGGCCGCACCGACAGCACCGCAAACGCCGCCTACCGCAAGACCTAACACAAGCCATTTAAAATATGCAAAAATATACGGTTTAATTTTATTTAACATTCCTCATACCCTGTTTCAGTAAAAATTATATTTCGAGCATCATATGAATATGCGGTATTCCGTCCTCGATATATTCATCGGAAATTTGTTTAAATCCCGCCTTTTCATAAAGCGTGCGCGCATAGACCTGCGCACCGATTTTAATACGATTTGCACCAAACTTTTCCTTTGCCGTTTCAACAGCCGCATTGACAATTTGACTGCCGAAACCGCAACGCCGCTTAATCGAAATAATACGTCCTATCGATGCTTCCTCATAAACGGTATTTTGCGGCAACGCCCTTGCATATGCCTTAATGCCGTCACTGTCACGCAGGCAAAGGTGATACGCAAACTTATCAAAACCGTCAATCTCCTGATATGGACAGTTTTGTTCAACAACAAAAACAGAAACCCGCAATCTATATATTTCTTCGAGTTCCGCCGTCGTCAATTCATTAAAATGTTTTATAATCAATTCCATAAAAGCCTCCAAAGAAAATTTTAGTTTAGGGATTATTAACGCGTTCCGTCCGATAATGTTCCGAACATTATCTACAACAGTAGAAATTTAAAGGGATTATTAATCAAGATAACCATATAGGAATAGTAATTTATCTACAACAGTAGAAATTTAAAGGGATTATTAATCCGGTAACATCATGACGCTGCTTTTTAGATCTACAACAGTAGAAATTTAAAGGGATTATTAATCTGAACAAAGGTCAAAAATTAGACCGTAGCATCTACAACAGTAGAAATTTAAAGGGATTATTAATGGCAAAGAGAGGCGATGCAAGAATACTTTATCTACAACAGTAGAAATTTAAAGGGATTATTAATAAA
>CAZMHU010000009.1:0-49132 GCA_964566175.1 uncultured Eubacteriales bacterium | reverse complement strand
TATCTACAACAGTAGAAATTTAAAGGGATTATTAATAAAATCTTGAAACGCTGTCCGATGAAAATCTACAACAGTAGAAATTTAAAGGGATTATTAATTACGGTTGGGTTGATGCAGGAACTTTCACATCTACAACAGTAGAAATTTAAAGGGATTATTAATTCAAAGACAAACTCATTTTATACATTTAATCTACAACAGTAGAAATTTAAAGGGATTATTAATCCAAAATACAAACAATGATTATGCAAAGATCTACAACAGTAGAAATTTAAAGGGATTATTAATATTATACAAAATGAATATACTTTTTTCATATCTACAACAGTAGAAATTTAAAGGGATTATTAATTATGCGAGTAAATCGCTGTGAAGTACCATCTACAACAGTAGAAATTTAAAGGGATTATTAATGAATATAATTCAGCTTACACCTTTTCAGATCTACAACAGTAGAAATTTAAAGGGATTATTAATAGAAACTAAGGTAACTTAGTGTTACCACATCTACAACAGTAGAAATTTAAAGGGATTATTAATTGTCTTTTTAGAAGGTGCTGCATCAAAATCTACAACAGTAGAAATTTAAAGGGATTATTAATGTATTGGGCTGAGACATAGGAACATATCTACAACAGTAGAAATTTAAAGGGATTATTAATCAAAGAGAATTTAGCAAGGGCAATAATATCTACAACAGTAGAAATTTAAAGGGATTATTAATCCGTGATTCCCAAAAGACACACTATAACATCTACAACAGTAGAAATTTAAAGGGATTATTAATGAGCGATGAGTTATAGTGGAACTTCTTATCTACAACAGTAGAAATTTAAAGGGATTATTAATGAAGAATCAGAAGTACAGATGCACCGGAAATCTACAACAGTAGAAATTTAAAGGGATTATTAATCCTTATATCATACACTTGCACAAACATTATGAATGTCATTCGTTTGATAGCAACAATTTACAGCGCTTTTTTCGCATTAACAATCCCTTCTACAGCATATTGTACCACATTATGACCGAGGTTTGCAAGTTTCATTATTCGACAATCAAAAGTTCGCTGTCCTCATTACGTGCATAGCCATATTTTTGTATCTTGCAGGAACTGCTCATTTGAAAGATATAAACACTGTCGGATTGGTCAAACTGCTTTAGCCATTTGTTCTCAATATCCGCGGCGATATTATTCAAAATTCTTTCGCTGTTGTCAATCTCATAAACAGAGTATTGCAACATATGCCCGAATTTTCTTATATATTTATTGAACCTCGCACGCTTGCGGTCGTTCGCGATATCATAACTCACTATAATCATTTATACACCCTGTAATATCAAATATCGGAAATTCTTCCGGCGGTCGGCTTTTCATAAAAGCAATATAATATTTATTGACATATTCAAAAATCGCAGTCTTGTTCTTTAAAAGCGGTGTCATAAATGTTTTTACATATTTTGACGACTCGCTCCACTTGACTCGATACTGATAATTTATTATCGTAAAATCACCTTCCTTTACGATATTTAAGTTAATTGCCTTTTTGAGTTCTTTGTCAATAAGCGGTCTGAAAGGCTCTACAATATCGCACACCAAGGATTTTCTTTTATAAAACTGCCGATGCAGAACACCGCAATAAGTATCAAATCCGCAACTCAAAAGCAGGGTATCTATAAACGTAAACAAAACGGTATAACCGATATCCAAAGCCGAATTTATATAATCCCGCTTTATCCTCGGCTGTCTACCCTGCCAAAGCACGTTATTAAAATGATTGCGAAAATAAAGTTTAGAGGACAATCCTTCATACGCCATAAGTTCGTTCAGTGTACCTACACCGGAAATTTTTGACAAGTAACCGCGGATATCGAAAATTGCTTCCTTTATACTGTCGTTTTTATTGCGAACATTTTTCAAAACCGCCAACTGATTGTTGATTTTATTTGAAACAATAATTTTCGCAATATCGATACCCTCATAAGCATACTGCTTTTTCTTCAAAAGAGTGTTGCTGTCCTTTCCGTCACCGATAAGAGCATAAAGTTTGAAACCGGAAGTCATCAGTGCAATATAGAACCCGAATATCTGTGCTCGCCTTATAATTTCGGTAGTTATACTTGTGTTGCCGACAACAAATACGAGAAAAAGACGGTAGCAGGTGCATTGCATTTTTATTTTTCCGTCGGCGGTTTTAATAACCATATTATCATTTGAAAAAGCAAGTTTTTCACCCTCGTTAAAAAACACAAAGACAATTTGTTTTTTCGCAAAATCAGATGCCGTCAGCAAAATCAAAACTCCTCCTTGCAGATTGAATAACTGCACTGCGGTTCATAAATGCAGTTGTTACATTTGCTGTTGTTATTCTGTTCAAAGCCGTCAAAATCGAACGCTTTTATACTGTTTATTAAAGTTTTAAACTTTTCAAACATTTCGGCATCTTCTTCCGGCTTTTTAATTTTATAGGTTTTATTGTCTTTCAAACTGTAAAGTCTGAGTTGGTTGACGTTATAACCCATATCTGTCAAGGCAAAATATTGAGCGTAGAGTTGAAATACATATCCGTCATAGACAACGCTGATTTTATTTTTTCGTTCGGTCAATATTCCCTTCTCGGAATCGAAAGTATCGATTTTTCCGCTCAAGTCATAGGTCGACGAATAAACCGATATTCCCTGCAACATATTCCGTTTTGTGGAATATGTTGCGGAATCGGATTTTTTATGTGCGTTCGTGCCGTTCAACTGATATGTTTCTTTTGCCAGAATATCTTCAGGTGTGGGTTCGAGCGAATGAAAATATATCGATACGGGACAAAAGATAAAATCATTCAGGTTTGATATTATTATAGGATTTTCGCTCATTTTTGCGCATACTCAAGCCAATCGGCATTTTTGATAGAAAGTTTTGCCGTTGCAATTTCATCATCGGGTGTGTTTTTCAAGGTTTCTATTGCCCAAAGCGCTTTTCTGGCAATATTATATGCTCCGTTCGCATCGGCATCACGCGGAAGTGTATCGTCGGAAACACGGCTATCAAAGAAAATGCCGTTTTCGTCCTTTACAGGTGATATGAGATAATCAATATCCGTGCCGGTTGCGCTGTTACGCATTTGCAAAATATTGGAAAGCGAACGCAAGAAACCTTCAAAAAATTCTTTGCTGTCCTGCGAGAGTGCCGCCGCCTTAATATCTGAGCCTGAATAATCAATGTCGAATTTTTCAAAAAGGCTTTTCAGTTCTTCTGTCGGAAAAACCGTCTTGTTATCCCACATATTGTTCTTTTCGGGATTGCGGAATGTGACTATTCGTTCACCATAGGAACAAATCGTCCAATTCTTTTTATAAGACTGTGTGCCTTTCTCAAAGTTTGAATAGTTTATCATAAACTCAAAATAGTCTTCTTCGGCGTTGTATCTTATCGAATCGATTTTTTCGATAAACGCTTTTGATTCGGCAACGCTTTTATATTTTGTATTGAGCAAATTCACAAAACCGGTAACAGGGTCGATTTTGCTCGTGAGCCAAGCGGGAACGTAAAAAATTATTCCGTTTTGCTTTCCCCTGTTTACTCCGTCAACCTTGTTGGTAAGTTGATATGCGTTCAAAAGACCGCCATGTGCTTGAGGTTCCGCACGTTTATCGACAAGATAATTGAGTTTGGTTATAAGCATATTTTCAAACTTTTGATAAACCTGCTTTTCAACGGCAAATCTTCCACGTTTAAAGCCGAAATTCAAATCTTCCATCGCTATTACGGCGTCATACTTAACAACAAGACTGCAAATTTCGTGCACAACCTGACTTAAATATCCCTCTTTAAGTTCTTTGATATTCTCGACAGTGCCCCAACTCTTTCTCGCCTTTGCTCGCTCTTCTTCCTTTTTGTCAAGCAGAGTATGATAATTAACCTTATAACCGTTATCGGAAATTATCTCGTTGAGCGATTTTTGTTCTATAATTTCTCCGCGGTCGTTGATAACGGAAATATAAAGAAGGTTTCGCTCTCCGCGGTCTATGCCGATTATATAATTGCTGTCGGCTCTCTTTACCGCAAAACGCACATCGGGATTTATATATTCTCTGGCGCGTGCTTTAAAGTTGAGTGTAATCGGAAGATGAAGTGAAAACTGTCGCTTTGTGAAACGCTTGTCCTTTACAAGGTTATATTCAAAGGTACTTTCCTTTTTGGGGTTAAGTGTATTTTTGTTTTTTATCGGTTGGTTGGCGGGATGAACAACTTTGTCACTGTCTTTGATACTCGCTTTTCGATAAAAAATCTCAGCGCCGCCGTTTAACTGATAAACAACATCCGAGAGGTTACGTCGGTCAAACAGCATCTCAAAATACATCGTGTGCAGGTTTTTATTACCGTGGCTGTATTCCGAAAAATCTTTATTGTAAATTCGGAAAAGATATAATTCGCCCCTTTCAACCAAACCGTCAATATACTCTGCCGATACATCGGTAAAGCGTATTGAATATGCACACGGTTCAAGGTCACGCAAAAACTCGTTCCAGGAATTATACTCGGAATAATCCTTGATTTTAAAATCGAAATAGCAGTTACCGTTTTCGTCGTTTATCGGCTGATAATTCGGAATGAAATCCTCAACAACGTATTTGATAAGTTCACTCAGTTGCTCCTTGGACATCGTCTTTTTATCAAAACCCTTGTCCAAATATTTCAGTATATTTTCCGGCGGATTTTGCGGTTTAATTTGCTTTATGCTGAAATATTTTGCGGCATTGGGAATTTGTTTATAAACGATTTTTTCATAATTATCACTGTTGGAAACAGGTACTTTTTCAAAGACCTTGTTACAGGACTTATTCATTATCGCAAGATAATAATTTCCGCCTTTGCGGAGCAATACACCGCCGAAATCTCGCTCTTTGTTTCTATCCCACCCCGAAAGTAACTGCGGATTTTCAAAATTGAGTTTTATTTTATCTTTTGAATACGGCTTTTTGGTTATATAGTTTCTGGTGCGGTCATAAAGTTTATCCACAGAAGTCAACTCGTCATAAACAGGCAGAAAATCTCCGTAAAAGACATCGTCTTTGTTTTCTTCTCTTCCTGTTCCGAGAAGGCTCTTTAAAACAAACTCAAACGTTTTTATCGCATCAAGCAGAGTTTTAATCTTCTCAACGGCGCCCTCGTTATTGCAAAGTTTTTTGTTATTACTGTTTTCATAATCCGAATTTAAAAGCAGATTTGCGTTTTCATATGCGCTTTTGATTTCGTCTATCGCGCCGCTCACTTTTGCTTTATAATACTCCGATGTATCTTCGACAGTGTTTTCGTTTTTCGCGAAACCGACAATCTCACTCAGACTGAAACTCTTAATTTTTTTGAACTCAGCCCTCATTTTATCAAAGTATTTCTCGCCCGCACCGGATTTAATCGGGTGTGCTGCTTGATACTCTTTCTGCCAACCTTCAAACACAGCATTATAATTTCCGAAAAGTCCATTGGAAAGTTCGGTCAATGGCAAGCCGTTGCAAACAAAAATTCCGCTTTGGTCATAGTCGGAAAAATCTGCGAAAATCTCTTCGCACTTTTCCAAAATCGGAAGAACCGTATCAACATAAAACGCATTTAAAGCCAAAAGAACCTCGTTGTCCGATTCAAAACTTTCGGGAACGAATGAAACCGTATCAGATTCGCTCAAAATTTGTTTATAAAGCGGTTTCATAAATGGCAGACGCTCTTTTCGATCTTTGCCCGCAACTTGCTGATTATAAAGATTTATATACTCGTTAAGGCCCTTAACTTTACTGCCATCGTTGTTTGTATATCCGCCGATAATACCGTTATATTTGTCGATACCCGACTGCGAAAGCACAAACGAGAAATAATCCACACTGAACACATCGGAAGCACACACGCCGTAAATTCCGACACTGTCACTATTGAGCATTTCAATCTCGCTCGGTATCTTTGAGAGAATTTTTTCAAAGTTTACCGCATTATCCAAAAATTTCGGCAGATTTTCATTTATGCAACGGTATCCGATTGCGGTTGATTTCTCTTCGGGAGAATAAATATTCCGCCTGTTCTCGTTGTAGCCTTGAAAATATGTATAAAAATTTTGGAACATATTAACCGACTCGATTTCTTCCCTGTCGGTTAAAAACTGTGGCAGAATGTCCTTTATAATATCTTGTCCGAATATTCTTTTGTACTCCTGCGACGACTGCAAAACTTTGGAAATCACCTTTCGCATTGCTTCTTCGGATTTCTCCATCGATTTTACATCGGCATCGGTCTTGTTGGGTTTATAGTATAACGCCGCATATTCGTCAACACCGTCAAGGAAAAATTTCGACAATACGCTTTCAATATAATGCCTGTGGTAACGGTCGATATAATTTTTGACCTTAGTATACTCCGTCGCACGCTTTTCGTCCTCTGCAAGCAAAAGACGAAGATTGAAGTTTTCTTCGGTTTTGCCTTCAGGAATGAGGGAGAACCGCAGTGTTTTCGATAAAGAATACATATTTTTAAAAGAATCGATTTTTTTCATAATTAATTCATCCTTTCGTTTTTTCAATTATAGCGCATTCAGAGTCCCGTTTTTCGGGCTTTGGTGCATCTGGTATAAACAATAATAAAGAAATTATTGCTTTATATAAATAATATTACCATAAAACAGTTACAAAACAAATATAAATATTAAAAAAGTGAGGACAGAAAAACTGCCCTCACACTACTTAAAAAATTATATTTTCTTGTGCTTTATCCGCCTTGCGATAAAATATATCCCCATAGCAGCCAAGCAACCGAGCAATGCGCCGCCGGAATCGATTGAAACATCGCGCAATTCGCAACTTCTGCCTGGAACAAAATATTGATGAAACTCATCGCTCGCGGCATATATAACACTTATACCGAAAGCAACTCCTCCGCGACCTACAAACCACATATCGGAAAAGGTCAACATACCGGAACATATCGTTATTCCAAGTGCGGTATATATGCTGAAATGCGCAAGTTTGCGAACGATAAACTGAAAACCCGAAATGTATTCACTCTGTTCGACAGATGTCATATTATCGAAATTCGGATTTAAAACCGTGGCAACAGCGACAATAACGCCCTTGCTGGTATTTGTCGATTTGTTTCCGTCCTGTGCCGACATACAAAATATTAAAACCATAATAGCCGCCGCAAGCACAAAAAAGACAAAACGCAGTATTTTAAGTTTATCCAACTTCATTTATATAATCAACCGCCTTTTGAATATATGGATTTTCTCCGTCTTCCAGAAAATAATAATACTTACTTTGATGCTCGTCAAGAGTTATTTCATAATCGGGGACAAGTCCCACGCCGTCATAACTTTTTTCGCTTGCCGAAAAATATTTCGCAACGGTGAACTTGACAGATGAGCCATCGTGAAGTTTATAAGTCTGTTGCATAACACCCTTGCCGTATGTGGTTTCACCAATCAAAATACCCTTATCATAATCGCGAACAGATGCCGCAAAAAGTTCCGACGCGCTGGCGGTATTTTCGTTTACCAAAACCGCCATAGGAAGGTCAACTTCTTCGTCGTCCGATTTATAAATCACGGTGCGTTCGCCGTCGGCATATTCAACCGAAACGAGATTGCCTTCAGGCAGGATATAATCAAGCATTTCGGTTACCGCATCGAGCATACCGCCGCCGTTATCTGTGATATCGAAAACAAGTCCCAAAGCATTTTCCGAAACCGCACGGTCTACCGCGTTTTTAAACTGCACAACGGTTTTATCGTTAAAGGCGGTGATTTTAATATATGCACAGCCGTCAACGGTTTTATAATAAACCGACTGTATTTCATAATCCGCAAAGGTAACGATAATATCGATTTTCTCGCCGCCGCGAGAGATAACGGCGTTGACCGAGTCGCCTATATTTCCGGAAAACTTTTTGAAAGAGTCACTGTAATTTTCCATCGTTACGGCTTCACCGTTTACAGAATATATCACATCGCCCGTTTTAATTCCCGCCTTTTCCGCAGGACTGCCCTCATTCACCGACAGCACGCACATCTCGTACGTGTCGGGATGTCTTGCGATGGTCATACCGACACCCGCACGGTATCCTTTAAAAGACTCAAACTGTTTTTCGGTCTCCTCGGTTGTGAGATATGTGGCATATTTATCGTCAAGTTGCGAAATATATCCGTCACATAAAGCGGTCTCAAAATCCACATCGGACAAATCACCGTAAAAGTTGTTTTTCACAAGAGCATCTATTTCCGCAAGTTTAACATAACTCGGAAAAAAATCGCCCACAAAAACATATACCGCCGTCAGTGTCAGCAAAACCGCAACACAAAAGCAAACGACAGAGGTTATGTAAAGACGAATTTTTGAAACATGTTTCTTCATATTATCACCGTAAAAAAGAACGGGCAGGAAGTGAATATTCCCTCCTGCCCCGAAAAATTTATTTTACCTTGCTGTAATAGTTGAGCGGGTCAACACGTGTACCGTTGAGATAAATCTCAAAATGGCAGTGATATCCTGTTGAATAACCCGTAGTTCCGACATAACCGATAACCTGTCCCTTTTTGACCGACTGTCCGACAGATACGGCAACTTTGGTCATATGTCCGCAAAGAGATTTATAGTTGTTGCCCTGATAACTACCATGGTCAATCATTACATGGTTACCCCAACCGCTACCGCAACCGCAACTGCTCTGTTTGGGATAGTTGTGCGAACAGGAATTATACGATTTAACAACAATACCATCGGCAACGGCAATAATGGGTTTATTGTATATTCCGCTGCCCGCAATATCAATACCCCTGTGCCAAGTGCCCCAACGTTTTCCGAAATACGAAGAAATAGTATAATATCCCGTAACAGGCCACGAGAAGGCACTTCCGTCGTATACCGCACTCGTTGTTACGTTAACATACGGAGCAAGTTCTGCCTCAAGCGCTTTTATATCCGCCTCGGTCTTTTTGTTTTCCTTTTCGGCGGCAGAGGTATCGGCGTTAATCTCGGCTATAACACTGTTGACCTCGCTAACCTGCTTGTCAAGTTCTGACTTTTTGGCGGCAAGAGTCGCCTTTGCTTCGTTCTGCTCGGCAACTTTTGCGTTGATTTCCTCTTGAGCGACGTTAATCTCATCAACAATTGTAATAATATCCTCAACGATTTTTTTATCGTGAGCCGAAACAACCTTTGTGAGTTGTGCCAAGGTTAAATAATCGGAAAACGAGTCAGCACCGAGAAGAACTTGAATAGTGCTGCTGCCGTTGCTCATATGAATGGTACGCAGACGCTGTTTGAAAAGAAAAACAGCGTCTTCCTTTTCTTTTTCCTTTTCGGCGATTTTAGCCTCGTTCTCGGCAATTTCCTTGTTAAACTTCGTTATTTTACTATTGCAAAGCGTAATTTGTGATTGCGTATTTGCAATCTGCGCTTCTATTTTCTTTTTTATAGAATTTTGCTCCGCTTTTTTGGTTTTCAGTTCTTTAATTTCCGCTTCAAGCGCCTTAGACTGCTTTTCGAGTTCGGAAATTTGACTGTTTATCTCACTTGCGGTCTTCGCCTCTGCCGGTGCAGCAGTTAGAGCACAACCGACGGCTAAAACACAGCAAAGAGCAAAAGCGAACATTCTTTTCAGTGAAACAATTTTTTTCAAGGCAGTGTCACCTCCGTTAATTGTAAGCCCTGAATTCGCTTCCTTCGTGGCGCAAATACTTGCCTATGATTATAACACTTCCCAAAACGCCGGCAACAACACCTATTCCGACAAAGATGCCGAAAAGTTGCAGTGCAACCGACGAGAAAGCGACAACCGACGCTGTGCCCAAAACCGAGCCGAGCGTTTCAAGTATAATACGATAACAGAAATATACCATAACAAGCGATATACACGCCGAGATAACACCGAGGACAATACCCTCGACAATAAACGGCAGTCGAACAAAAGCATCGGTAGCACCAACAGCCTTCATAATGCTTATTTCAAGTTTTCTATTATACATTGTGACACGAATTGTGTTAGAAACGATTACAAGAGAGATTATGAGAAGAATAGATATAATCCAAAATCCGGCAACACTAACACCACGCTCGATAGAGGTGATTGTTTCTGCCAAGTCACTCTGTGACTGAATGGTATCAACGCCCGAAACCTGTTTAATGGCATCAACGGTTTCATCAAAACGTGACAAATCTTTCAAAATAACCTTTGCGCCGCAGGAAAGCGGATTACCGTATTCGTCATCAAGAAAAGTGAAATACTCTTCTTGTCCCTCAAGGAAGGACTGTTTCAAACTTTCAAGACCTTCCTCACTTGTAACATATGTAACCGAGGCAACATTATCCAACTTTGCGATTTCGTCGCAAACAGCCTGTGCCTCTTCATCGTTATGAATTTTATAAGAATCGTACGCAATGCCTAATTCATCAACCTCTCCGGTCGTCTCTTCACCTTCCGCAACCGCAGAGTCGGCAGAGCCGTAAAGCACGGAATTGCGGTCGTTAAAATAAACATTGACAACGTTCTGCTGTTCGAGTCCCTCCATTGCACGCTGTGCGTTGAGCGAAACCAAAACAGATATACCTATAAGCACCATACACGCGACTAAAACACCTATTGATGCAATGGACATAAGACGGTTGACCCAGACGTTTTTCAGTCCCTCACCCGTTAAATATTTTACACTTCTTGCTTTCATACGGCATTACCCTCCGCATTGTCCGCAACAACCATACCGTCATCAAGCATAATGACACGGTGGTTAAAATCACGTACAAGATTATGGTCGTGCGTTACCATCAGAATAGTAGTACCGCGTTTGTTTATCTCATCAAGCAGACCGACAATTTCGTACGACATATTGGGGTCGACGTTACCGGTAGGCTCGTCCGCAATAATCAAATCAGGAGCATTGACAAGCGCACGTGCCAAACCGACACGCTGTTGCTCTCCGCCGGAAAGTTCGTCCGGCATTGAACGCGCCTTGTGACCGAGGCCGACCTTGCTGAGAGAACGAGCAACCTCTTTGCGAATTTTTCTGCTGCTAGCACCGACAACGTGCATTGCAAAAGCAACATTATCAAAAACATTCATCGTGGGAATAAGGCGAAAATCCTGAAAAACTATACCCATAGTTCTGCGAAGCATAGGTATGTTTTTACGTTTCATAGTGGTGAGGTTATAGCCATTGACGATAACATCGCCCGCATTCGCTTTTTCCTCACGCATTATAAGTTTCATAAAGGTGCTCTTGCCCGCACCCGATGAGCCGACAACAAAGACGAATTCGCCCTTATTAATCTTAATGTTGATATCGGAAAGCGCATGTGTGCCGTTGGTATAGGTTTTAGAAACCCCTCTAAACTCTATAAGCGGCTGTTCATACGCGATGTTTGTATTATCCAAAACTAACGCTCACTTTCGTTTTAATACTTAACGGGGTTTGATTTAAGATACTTTTTAACCATAAGCGCAATTTTGAAAACAATAGCATGGTCAAACTCACGCAAATCAAGACCGGTAATCTTTCTGATTTTTTCCAGTCTGTAAACAAGCGTGTTTCTATGAACAAAGAGTTTTCTCGATGTTTCGGAAATATTAAGATTATTTTCGAAGAAACGCTGAATAGTAAACAATGTTTCCTGATCGAGGCTGTCAATCGAACCCTTTTTAAATACTTCACGCAGGAAGGTTTCGCAAAGAGTTGTAGGCAACTGATAAATAAGACGTGCAATACCGAGATTATCATAAGAAACAATAGTCTTCTCGGTATCGAATACTTTGCCGACCTCAAGAGAGATTTGTGCTTCCTTGAAAGATTTTGCAAGATCTTTAAGCGAACCGACAGTCGTGCCGATACCGACGACAACCTGTGTATAGAATTCACCGCAGAGGGTATCAACAATAGAGTTTGCGAGTTTTTCTATTGTATCACTGCCGACACCGGGCTTGGTTTCCTTAACAAGAGCGATATCGGTTTCGTTAATATTGATAACAAAATCCTTAGACTTGTCGGGGAAAAGATTTTGAACAATGTCGTATACCGAAACATCGTTGTTGGCAGTAACACGTATGATAAGAACGGTACGGGAAACATCACTGTCAAAGCGGAGTTCACGTGCCTTCAAATATATATCGCCGGGGAGAATATTATCAAGAATAACATTCTTAATAAAATTGCCCCTGTCATAGTTTTCATCATAATAAAACTTGATGCTTGAAAGAGAAACTGCAAGTATAGAGCAATATCTGGCAGCCTCAATGTCAGTTCCCTCAACGAAAATCAAATACTCGGGATGTTGCGGTGTGCCGAACGCCTTGTAGGTATACATACCGTTTACAAAGCTGTCGGTTTCTATATTTCTGTATGTAAGGCTTGCCTCCAAATTTTCACCGATTTTTCCGAGGTCACTGCAAGCAACAACGGTATAGGTTTCGTCAATAACACCGATAGTTCTGTCTATGGCGTCACGCATTTGGTGGACAACACT
Organism: uncultured Eubacteriales bacterium; assembly: GCA_964566175.1. Lineage (GTDB taxonomy): Bacteria > Bacillota > Clostridia > Oscillospirales > Acutalibacteraceae > SIG589. The sequence goes on along the minus strand of CAZMHU010000009.1, from coordinate 36,646 downwards.
CTGGAATAAGCGATTTGACATTTTTACATCCTTCTCTCATAAAAAATAGTTTAATTTCAATGCCGTAAAACAACATAAACATATAAAATGAATATATTATCTAAGCATAATATAAACATACATATATATTTTACACACAAAAGCCGCATTTTGCAACAACAATCTTTAAAAAGTAACAATTTGGTAACAAATAAACAAAAAAAGAGAGGCTTTTTTTAAGCCTCTCTAAAATTATATCAGTTGCAAATTGTCTTCTCTGTATCCTTATCAAAGATGTGAATTCTTGAAGGATCAATAGCAATCTTAATGGTGTCACCTGCGCGGGCGGTCGAAGCCGGATTAACGCGAGCGTTAATGGACTGACCTTCGCAGTTCATATACAAATATGTTTCAGCACCCATAAGTTCAGTAACTTCAACGTTAGCCTCAACAATACCGTCAGGCAAGTTTGCCATCAAATCAGCCTCATTGTGAACATGTTCAGGTCTGATACCGAAGATGATTTCCTTATCAACATAAGGCTTCAAGCAGTCATTCTTGTTCTTTGACTCGGGAAGTCTGATTTTGTACTTGACACCTGCGCGAGTCTTAGTATCTTCAGAACCGAACTCAACAAAGAATGTGCCGTTGTCTTCGAGAATTTTACCCTCGATGAAGTTCATCTGGGGAGAACCGATAAATCCGGCAACGAAGAGGTTGCAGGGGAATTCATAAAGTTTCTGCGGAGCATCAACCTGCTGAATAAGACCATCCTTCATAACAACGATACGAGTACCCATTGTCATAGCCTCTGTCTGGTCATGGGTAACGTAAATGAAGGTTGTACCCAAACGCTGATGAAGTTTTGTAATCTCGGTACGCATCTGTGCACGAAGTTTAGCATCCAAGTTGGAAAGCGGCTCATCGAGCAAGAATACCTTAGGCTCACGAACGATAGCACGACCGAGAGCAACACGCTGACGCTGACCACCGGACAAAGCCTTCGGTTTACGCTCAAGCAAATGTTCAATATCAAGGATACGTGCTGCTTCTTCAACACGACGCTTGATTTCGTCCTTTGAAGTCTTACGAAGTTTAAGACCGAATGCCATATTATCAAATACGGTCATATGCGGATAAAGAGCATAGTTCTGGAAAACCATCGCAATGTCTCTGTCCTTGGGAGCAACATCGTTAACCAGACGGTCGCCTATATAAAGTTCACCGCTGCTGATTTCCTCAAGTCCGGCAACCATACGAAGAGTTGTTGACTTACCGCAACCGGAAGGGCCGACAAGAATGATAAATTCTTTGTCTTTGATTTCCAAGTTGAAGTCAGAAACAGCAACAACACCGCCGGGGTATTTCTTGTAAATGTTACGAAGTGACAAACTAGCCATTTTTGAACCTCCTAAAATTAAGCAAAACAACGCTTATGAAAAACATCGTCTAACACTTAGGTATTATAGCAAAACACCGTGAAAAATGCAATGTATTTTTGTGCCAAACAATTATGAAACTTCTTGTTGTAAATGTCTAAGAATAAATTTAGAGACCCGATTTATGTCACAAATTGTTAATTTTCACCCTACTATATCAAGTTTTTGTCAAATAATGTTATTTCGCCTTCGCTCAAATTTTTCGGCAAAAAAAGTTTGGAAATTCGAACCCGCTTTAATTCGTTCACTCCGAGTCCGACAGTACCGAACATTCGCTTGATTTGGTGGTATTTCCCCTCGTTAATTATTATTGACGCCACACACACGCCTATTCGTGTGAGAACGGCGGGCATACAGCGCGTTCCGTCGGCAAGGACAACACCCCGTTCGAATATCGCCGACATTTCTTCCGTTATATCTCCGTCCAATACGGCAATATATTCTTTTTCGATATTCGACTTAGGTGAAATAACTTTGTGTGCGAAAACGCCGTCATCGGTCAAGAGCAAAAGTCCGGTCGTGTTTTTATCAAGCCGTCCCACAGGGGCAAGGTTTTTACGCCGCAGTTCTTTAGGCACAAGGTCGAGTACCGTAGGTTGACGTTTGTCCTCTGTGGCAGTCAAGACACCAGCGGGTTTATTCATCAGCAAATATAAATATTCGCTGTATTCCACCTCCCTGCCGTCTATAAGGACGGTATCATTTTCACAATCGATTTTTCGGTCATACAGTTTTTCTGTTTTTCCGTTGACCGTAACGCGGAGCGATTTTAAAAGTTCTCTCGCCTCATTTCTCGAAGCACCGGTTTGATTTGAAATATATCGGTCAAGTCTTATCGTCGGCATTAGTATCTCCCTTGATTTTTTCGGCGGTATCGGCACAGAGCGGTTCTATAAATCCGTTCATTGCAACCGAGCATACATCTCCGCCTATCAATTTCCCCTTGCAGACTAAAAGGTTGACGCACAAACCGCCACTCTGCGGATTTAATACCTCGTATGTATAAAGTGTTACCCTCTCACCGCGGTATTTTGAAAGGTCATAGCCTGCCTGTTTTTGAATTTTGTTATAGTTTGTATACACATCGCCGAAATTATTCGGGATTGTAACGGTTTTAACATTTTCGCTTTGCATATCGACCTCTATTCCAAGGTCGGACAAAAGTCGGTATCTCGCCGTCAAGGTATCGGCTTTTATACTTTGACTGCCTTTTGCAAAAGCAACCTCAAAAGCAAAAAAAGCCAAAACAGCAAGCACGAATGAAAACACCAAAACACTTCGTTTTCCGACTGTAATATACATCTTTTTCAACACCTTTAAACTTTAATAATCTTTATTAAAGCCTATGCATGTAGCAAGATGTATATTCCGTTTTTGTGTTATTGCTTTTCAATCAAGCAAACAGCGTGCGCCGCTATTCCCTGCTCGATTCCCGTGAAGCCGAGTCCCTCTTCGGTAGTGGCTTTAATATTTATCTGTGAAATATCGGCATTACAATCAGCCGAGATATTTTCTCTCATTGCGGGAATATACTGTGCGAGTTTCGGCTTTTGAGCAATAACCGTAATATCGGCATTGCCGAGACGGTATCCGTTCGCCGAAAGCAGAGCAGTCACCCTACGCAGTAAAATTCGGCTGTCTATATCTTTATAATCCGCAGATGTATCGGGAAAATGCTTTCCAATATCACCAAAACCGGCAGCACCCAAAAGAGCATCGCAGAGTGAATGTATAAGCACGTCGGCATCTGAATGCCCCAAAAGTCCGACACTGTGCGATATTTCAACACCGCCTAAAACAAGACGTCTGCCCTCTGTCAGACGGTGAACGTCGTATCCGTGACCTATACGCATAATCATTCCCCCAAACTGCCGATAATTCCCTCGGCAACGGCAATATCTTCCGCCGTTGTGATTTTTATATTATTATAGTCGCCATCGACTATATGAACCGAAATGCCTTTGCTTTCCGCAACGGCACAGTCATCGGTAAAGGAAGATAAGTCTTCCGCAGACGCGATACATTCCTTAAAAAGCGGATATGAAAAACCTTGCGGTGTCTGAACCGAATAACAACAACTTCGGTCGAGCGTTTTTATAACCTTTCCGTCTTTTACAAGTTTCAGCGTATCCTTAACCGGCACGGCACAGGTTACGGCATCAAAACGTTCCAATGCTTCACAAACGCGAGAGATAACCTCGTCACTCACAAGCGGACGTGCTCCGTCGTGTATGATAACCGATTTTGTATCGGAAGAGAGCCGTGAAATACCGTTTTTTACAGACTCCTCTCGGCAACGGCCACCCGAAACAATATCAGTCAGTTTGGAAATCATATATTTATCGGCAAGCATTTGATAAGACAGAATATCGCTTTCTCTAGCAACAACAACAATATTTTTGACATGGCGCGAGCGTTCAAAAACAAGCAATGTGCGTGCCAACACCGGTATTCCGCCGAGAGTCAAAAGTTGTTTTTGTGTTCCGCCCATACGTGTGGAAGAACCCGCCGCAACGATAACGGCGGAAACAGTTCCCTCAGTTTCGGCAACAGTATCATATTTTAATAAAGTTTCGACAATTTCCATACTTTACTCCGAAAAAATGCCGCACCTTACAAAAAGCAAAGTGCGGCACTTATACACATTTCTAAAATCAGTCGTCGCAACCGCAGTCGCCGTCTTCACAGTCACAACAATCGCAGTCACAGTCAAAGTCAAACTCAAGTTTTGTGCCGCAGTTGGGGCAATCAATGCTCTCTTCGCAGAGCATATCCTCATCAACATAGATGATGTCGTGACAGTTGGGGCATTCAACCTCATACATATCATCATCGCACTCACAGCAGCAATCGTCGCACTCGTCATCTTCATAGACGACGTCTTCCAATGCGGCAAGATCCTCATCAACGGCATCAATCTGCTCGCCGAGTTCGGCACAGTTGTCCTCAAGATCCTCAACAGTGAGAGCAATGTCATCGAGAACGTCGATAACAGCCTTTAAAAGTTTATCCTGCTTATTGTTGTCATCAAGACCGAGACCTTCAGCCAAGCCCTTAACATAAGCAACCTTTTCCGAAATAGTCATATTTAACACTCCTTAAGTTTAATTTTTTGAAACGCTTTGCAAGAAAAAAACTTACGCGCGCTCCATATACTCGCCTGTGCGGGTATCAATACGAATCATATCGCCTTCGTTAATGAAGAGCGGAACACGGATCTCCGCGCCGGTTTCAAGAGTAGCGGGCTTTGTTGCATTGGTAGCAGTGTTGCCTGCAAAACCGGGATCGGTCTGTGTGATTTGAAGTTCAACAAATGTGGGAGGTTCAACGCCGAAAACGTTGCCCTTGTAGGAAAGGATTTTGCAAACCATATTTTCCTTTACAAACTTGAAAGCATCGCCGAGGTCGGAACGGTTAACAGGAACAAGTTCATAACTTTCGGGATCCATAAAGTAATAAAGATCGCCGTCGCTGTATGAAAACTCCATATCCTTTCTCTCAACGAAAGCAGTCGGGTATTTATCGTTAGGGTTGAATGTGCGTTCAACCACAGAACCTGCAATAACATTTCTGATTTTTGCACGTACAAAAGCGGCTCCTTTTCCGGGCTTTACATGCTGAAATTCGATAATCTGATAAACGTTACCGTCCATTTCAAAAGTTACGCCGTTTCTGAAATCACCAGCACTTACCATTTATAATTCCTCCAAAAAATATAATATATAAAGTTAAATAATAACCCTATGAATTATAAGGGTTTTTCCGCATTTTGTCAAGTATTAAAGACTACCCGTATAATAATCTTTCATTTTTTTCGCATCCTCCGCCTGAGTACCGTCGGATTCGCAGATAAATGTCGGATGGCAGTTCTTCTTTATGACAAGGTCAATAAGCGGTTCATATTCCGGTCCGAAGACGGTGTCGGCAAAGGTCAAATGACGTTTTTCGCCGCCCGTAGTATATTCGATTTTTGAAAAATGCGAATGAAATTCTTTAAACCGTGACTCGCCGAGACGGTTCAATACGGCAAAAAGCGCCTCTGAATAGTTCTCAAGGCTGTTCATACCACCCTGCGTTCTTGCGTTAAGATGACCGAAATCAATACAAGGCAAAAGTCGTTCGTCGAGTTCGCAAAGGGTCAAAACTTCGTCAAGTGTACCGAGTTGATTTATCTTTCCCATCGTTTCGGGACAAATGCGAATGTTCGACAGCCCCTCGGCATCAAGTGCCGCTATTGCCTTTTTCATTGTATCAAGTGCGAGGGACAACGCCTCCTCGCGGCTGATTTTTCCGCAAGAACCTGTGTGAACGACAATTCGTTCCCCGCCCATAGCATTAACGGCACGAGCACTGCTTAGAATATAATTTATCGAATTGTTGCGTTTTTCCTCATCAACAGAAGACATAGAAATATAATACGGTGCGTGAAGCGAAAGTGTAATACCGCGCTCCGCCGCAAGTCTACCGAGTTCGCCCGCTTTATCAAGTCCGATATTAACGCCGCGACCGCACTGATATTCGAAAGCATCAAGTCCCATTTTTTCAATATATTCCGGAACTTGCAAACTTCCCTTATACCCCATTGCGGCAAAACTCGCGGAATTGCCGGCAGGACCGAATTTCGCAAACATTTCAGTCCTCCTTAAACTTGTATCGGTCTAAAAAGATACGTTCGATTTTTCTGCGTATGATAAAGTTGCGTTTGTTTTCGAGCAATATCGGTGTCAGCAAAATCTTACGAACACCCGCAAGCCAACCGCCGAGCATATCGGTAAAAAGTTGGTCGCCGACTATTGCCGTGTTTTTCCGCTTTTCACCTAAATATCGCACCGCTTTAAAATATCCGAACGGAAGTGGTTTTGCCGCAAGGTGGATATACGGAAGCGCAATTTTTTCAGCAAACGGCTTTACACGTCTTTCTTTAGCATTGGAAACGACAATAAGTTTTATTCCGCCGCTTTGCATAAGCGACAGCCAATCCATAAGACCGTCGGTCAAAACTTGTCCACCGTGGGTGGACATTGTGTTATCGACATCGAGCATCAACGCATGAACGCCCAATCTTTTAAGGTCTTTGAGCGTTATATCGGTGATGCGGTCACGTTTTATGTGCGGTTTGAAAATCATATACTTTCTCCAGTCATACTACATAAAAAAGCGGTTGCAAACAACGCAACCGCTTTTTACGGAATAAGTAATTTATCGGAACTTGCGCTTGCGTGCGGCTTCCGATTTCTTCTTACGCTTTACAGAAGGCTTTTCATAGTGTTCTCTTTTACGAACTTCCTGAATAACACCGTCTTTTGCGGTCTGCCTTTTAAAACGTCTGAGTGCGTTATCAAGCGACTCATTCTCTTTAACTCGTACCTGACTCATCTACATTCCCTCCCTCCGCATAATAAGCAGGGGTCATTGATAATCATTATACTAAATACAATCAAATCTGTCAAGAGATTATTTAACAACAATATTAACAAGTTTTCCGGCAATGTAAAGTTCCTTTACGATATTCATACCGTCAGTTGCCGCGGCAACCTTTTCGTCAGCCTTTGCAAGTGCTATTGCATCAGCGGCGGAAATGCCTGCGGATACTGTAAGTTTTGCCTTTATCTTGCCGTTGACCTGTGCAACAATTTCGATTGTATCGACAACACATTTAGCCTCATCATATTTCGGCCACTGCGTTTCATTCAACATACCTTCAAATCCGTTCATAACCCACATTTCTTCGGTCAAGTGAGGTGCAAAAGGATTAAGCAAGGTGATAAATGTTTTCATTTCTCCCCTTGTTACGGACTTTTTGTTATATATATCGTTGAGGAGCGACATAAGCGCTGCAATAGCGGTGTTCATTTTAAGTTCCTCAATATCGGCTGTTACCTTTTTAATGGTTTTATGGAACGCCGACTCAAGTTCGTCACTGTAGCCGTCACCGTCGGTGAGAATATCGTTAAGTCCCCAAACACGGTCCAAAAAACGTTTACAGCCCTTGATAGACGATGAACTCCACGGAGCGGCTTTTTCAAAATCGCCGATAAACATCTCATAAAGGCGCATTGTGTCTGCACCGTACTGATTTACGATATCATCCGGATTGACAACATTTCCGCGGGATTTTGACATCTTTTCGCCGTTCTCACCCAAAATCATTCCGTGGCTCGTACGCTTTGCGTAGGGCTCGGCAGTCGGAACAACACCGATATCATAAAGGAAATGATGCCAGAAACGGCTGTAAAGCAGGTGGAGCGTTGTGTGCTCCATACCGCCGTTATACCAATCAACAGGGCTCCAGTATTCAAGAGCCTCTTTTGATGCCAAAGCGTCTTTATTATGCGGGTCGCAATAGCGCAGGAAATACCAAGAAGAACCCGCCCACTGAGGCATTGTATCGGTTTCTCTGTGTGCCTTTCCGCCGCAAACCGGACAGGTTGTTTCAACCCAATCGGTCATTTTTGCAAGAGGTGATTCGCCGTTGTCGGTAGGTTCATAAGAATCAACCGCAGGAAGGAGGAGCGGAAGTTCGCTTTCGGGAACGGGAACGTAACCGCACTTGTCACAGCAGACAATCGGAATAGGCTCGCCCCAATAGCGTTGTCGTGAGAATACCCAGTCACGCAGTTTATAGTTTACTTTCTTCTCACCGAGTCCGCGCTCACACAGCCACTCGGCTATTGCTTTCTTAGCCTCGTCAACGCTCATTCCGTTGAGGAAACCGGAATTGACCATTGTGCCGGTTTCACAGTCGGTATATGCTTCTTTTGTGACATCGCCGCCCGCAACAACTTCAATTATCGGCAAAGAGAAGGCCTTTGCAAAATCCCAGTCGCGTGTGTCGTGTCCCGGAACACCCATCACACAGCCTGTACCATAAGAAATAAGCACGTAATCCGAAACGAAAATCGGAATTTCTTTGTTTGTAACGGGATTTACAGCGGCAACACCCGAAAGTCGTACGCCGGTTTTATCCTTTGCAAGTTCGGTACGCTCAAAATCGGATTTGCGCGATGCTTCCTGCTGATATACTCTAACCTCGTCGGCATTATCAAGCGAAGGCAACCACTTTTCAACAAGCGGATGCTCGGGCGATATAACAACATATGTAACACCGAAAAGCGTGTCGGCTCTTGTCGAGAAAACTTCAAACTCATCGCCGAGCGTGGTGGCGAATTTTATCTGTGTACCCTCGGAACGACCAATCCAGTTTTTCTGCTGCGTTTTTACACGGTCGATAAAATCAAGACCGTCAAGACCGTCTATAAGTTTTTCGGCATAGTCGGTAATTTTGAGCATCCATTGGCTTTTAACCTTATGGACAACTTCGTTTCCGCAACGCTCGCAAACGCCGTTTACAACCTCTTCATTTGCGAGAACGCACTTGCAGGAAGTACACCAGTTTACCGACATTTCCTTCTTATATGCAAGACCGCGCTTGAAAAGTTGCAAGAATATCCACTGTGTCCACTTGTAGTATTCAGGGTCAGTTGTATTAACCTCTCTGCTCCAATCAAAGGAGAAACCGAGAGACTGAAGTTGCTTTTTAAAGTTTGCTATATTGTTCTTTGTAACAATTTCCGGATGGATATGATTTTTAATAGCATAGTTTTCGGTCGGAAGTCCGAAAGCGTCCCAACCCATCGGATAGAGAACGTTATAACCCTCAAGTCGACGCTTGCGGCTTACAATATCCAAAGCGGTATAGGAGCGGGGATGTCCAACGTGAAGACCTTGACCCGAAGGATACGGAAATTCAACCAATGCGTAAAACTTAGGTAACGAAAAATCTTGTTTCGCCGCAAAGGTATTGTTATCGTACCAGTACTTTTGCCATTTACTTTCGATTTCTTTAAAATTATAGTTCATTGCCAATCCTCCTGCTGTGATGTAAGAATTTTGTCAAGGTTTACGGGGTTGCCGTCGCTCCATATACTGTCAAGATTATAAAACTCGCGTGCTTCTCTGCTGAATATATGAATTATAACCTCATTATAATCAAGCAATATCCAACCGGTTGCTCGTCCTTCGGTATGGTGTGGCTGAATGCCGTGCTCCTTGAGTTTTTCCTCAACCTCGTCGGCAAGAGCACGCACGTGGGTCGAAGAATTTGCGGTGGCAAGCAACAAATAATCGGCAAGAATGGTCAGGTCGCCTACCTCAACGGCAAATATATTTTTACCCTTTTTATCGTTAACGGCGTTAGCCGCTATTGCAAGAATCTCTTTACTATCCAAAAAAATTTCCTCTTTTCAAAAAACTTAACCTCAGTGTTGCATTACAACTTCGTTATATGCCGCAACGGTGTCGGGATGAACGGCACGTCCGTTATTGACCAAATCAACAACAGAATATGACAGAGCATATTTCAAACCCTCGTTCATATTCTTATTCACAAGCGCACGTATAGTATCGACATCGTCATATTGACGGTCAGCCGAAGTGAAATCAGCCAGATAAAGAATTTTATCAAGTTGTGTCATATTACTGCGTGCTGTAGTGTGATAGCGAACGGCGTCGATAATTTCACTGTCGTCAATGCCCAAAACATACTGTATATAAAGCGCACCCGACATTGCGTGCCATAACTTTTGTGCGGATTTTTCAACACTTGAAAGCATTATACCAAAGGTTTCAAACATTTTCAAGTGCTCTTCGCCGTCGGCATTCTTCATAATGTCGTGCATCAGTCCCGCAATGTATGCTTTATCACGGTCTCCGCCGTACTTATCGGCAAGGCGCACAGCCTCGTCGGCAACGCAAAGAGAATGTTCGTATCTTTCGGGTTTAAGTCGGCTTTTCAGCAAAGCCTTGTATTCGTCAACCGTCATAGCCGTAAAGCCCCTTTTCTTTAATATATTCAACCACCGTAGCGGGTAAAAGTGTGCTTTTCTCACTGCGTATTCGGCTTGAAGAAATATCCGTCAATTCCTTTTCGATAACGGCAACATTACCGCCGTCGCGTTTTATATCGCAAACAGCACGGTCAAACAGTGTATTATCTATCCCCTTTCGGCGGAAAGCGATAATATCGGCAAGTTTGATAAGTTCACCGTATTTATACCATTCGGACAATGTTGTTATCATATCCGCACCGCAGGCAATAGCGACACGCTCGCCGCTTTTTCTCACAAACTCGGTTACGGTATCAAAAGTATAACTCGGTCCTTCACGCATAAATTCGATATTGCTGACTTCGACACAGGAAAACTCCCTAGTCGCAAGACGGCACATAGCAAGCCTGTCCTCACCCGACGCCAAATCCGGCGCGGCTTTGTGGGGCGGTATCCGTGTCGGAATTACGACTACCCTTTTAACGCCGTCAAGCGAAAGCAGTTCGTTTATGATTTCAATATGCCCGTTATGAATAGGGTTAAACGTTCCGCCGAATATAACCGTTTCAACCATTCTTTTTTACCAAAACGATTTTTTTGTGTTCCTTGCTTTCACGATAAAGCACAAAACGAGAACCAATAACCTGAACAACGTCAGCTCCGACCTGTTCGGCTATGGTATCCGCCGCCTCACGTGCGGTTACGGGAGAAGACTCCAAAACACGAAGTTTTATGAGTTCCCTGACTTCAAGAGTTTCATTAACCTGACGCACAAGTTGATCACCTATGCCGGTCTTTCCGATTTGAAAAATTGTGTCTGCTTTATTTGCCAGCGCCCTGAGTTGAGCGCGTTGTTTACCGGTTAACATAATATCCCTCACTAAAAAGTTTTTCAAGTTCTGCTTTGAGCAGTTGCAGAGCGTTTGCTCGGTGACTTATCGAGTCTTTAACATTGGCACTGACCTCACCGAAACAGCCCTTTTCGGAAACAAACAGCGGGTCATAACCGAAACCGCAATTTCCGTGCTCCTCAAAATCAATGTGGCCGTGGCAATATCCCTCAACGACAATTTCCCTGCCGTCCGGAAAAACGCAGGCAATAGCGGCGGTGTAATGTGCCGTTCGCCTTTCATACGGCACACCATCGAGTTCACGCAGAAGTTTTTTGTTGTTGGCGACATCATCACCGTGCGTTCCGCTGTAACGCGCCGAGTAAACTCCCGGTGCGCCCGAAAGAACATCAACACACAGTCCGCTGTCGTCGGAGAGCGAAACAAAACCTGTTTCCTTACAGGCGAAACGCGCCTTGATAAGAGCGTTTTCTTTGAAAGTTTCACCGTCTTCAATAACCTCTACCAAAGGTTGCGGAAGGTCTTTCTCGCAAACGATTTCTATTCCCATAGGTGACAAAATCCGTTCAAATTCAATCACCTTATGCGGATTTTTGGTAGCCAAAAAATATTTCATTACTGTTCCTCACTGTTAAAGAGAGCACTTGCAAAGCGTTCTCTGTCAAATGGTTGCAAATCGTCAATTCCCTCGCCCACGCCGATGTATTTAACAGGTATTCCGAGTTCGTGTTTTATCGGCAGAACAACGCCGCCCTTGGCAGTACCGTCGAGTTTTGTAAGGACAATACCCGTAATGTTCGTAACATTTTTAAATTCACGTGCCTGATTAACGGCGTTCTGTCCGGTGGCGGCATCAAGAACAAGCAGTGTTTCGACCGATGCCTGCGGCAATTCGCGCGAAATAACACGGTTCATCTTAGCAAGTTCATCCATAAGGTTTTTCTTGTTGTGAAGTCTACCCGCAGTATCACAAATTATAACATCTGCGCCCTTTGCCTTAGCAGATGCTATTGTATCGAAAATTACCGATGCGGGGTCGGTGCCCTCAACACTTTTAACCATATCAACACCGCTACGCTCCGCCCAAATTCCGAGTTGGTCGATAGCGGCGGCGCGGAATGTATCGGCAGCACCGAGAACAACATGCTTTCCCTCGCTTTTAAGATTAGATGCAAGTTTGCCTATCGTCGTTGTCTTTCCGACACCGTTGACACCGATAACAAGCACAACCGACGGCTTTGTGTCAAGTTTAAGGCATGACTCGCCCTTTAACATATCGGCAATTATATCACGCAAAAGCGTTCTAATTTCGTCGGGGTCGGTAATATGCTCCGATTTTACTCTCTCACGTAACATATCACAAATATATGTTGATGTGGCAACTCCGATATCGCAGGTTATCAAGATTTCTTCAAGTTCTTCAAACAGTTCTTCGTCAATCTTCGTAAAGCCTTTAAGAACATTATTGACAGCACCTGTTAAACTGTCTCTTGTCTTTTTAAGACCCAAACCGATTTTGCTGAAAAATCCCATTTTAACTCCTTACTGCTTATTATCAAGCATCAGTTTTTTCTCAAGTTCGGCAACGTTAAGTTCCAAAAGTTTTGTAATGCCCTTTTCCTGCATTGTAACGCCATAAAGCATATCGGCCGCTTCCATAGTTCCGCGGCGGTGAGTAATGCAGATGAACTGCGTTCCGAAGTCCGCCTCGCTCATATAGTTTGCCACGCGGTCAACATTTATATCGTCAAGTGCGGTGTCAACCTCGTCGAGGAAACAGAACGGCGGTGCGCTGACACGCATAATCGAGAAGTATATAGAAAGTGCGATAAGAGCCTTCTCACCGCCCGAAAGTCCGTCAAGACTGGGAACGTTCTTGCCGGGAAGTTTTGCGACAATATCAATACCGCTTTCCAAAACGTTGGTGGGGTCACTGAGAACAAGTTCTGCCGTGCCGCCACCGAAAAGTTCGGTAAAAGTCTTGCTGAATGCGGTGCTGATTTTTGCAAAGCCCTCGGAAAAGAGTTCCTGCATTTGGGAAGTGAGTTGATTTATCAGTTTGTTGAGTTCTTCGCGCGATTTTTCTATATCGGAAATCTGACTCGATAAAAATTCATATCGTGCGCTGACCTCTTTATACTCTTCGATAGCCGAAACATTAACATTTCCGAGTTGACGAATTTTACCCCTCACTTCGGCTAACTGCTTTTTCGCTTCGGTAACATTTTCAATCACGATACCGATTTCCTCAGCCTCACTGCGGGTGAGTTGATATTCATCATAGAGTTTTTTGACAACTTCGTCAAGTTCCCTGAGCATCGACTCTCTGCGCTCGTTAAGTCGGGCAAGTTCACTTCCCAAAACTTCACGTTTTTGCGAAACTTCACGCTCTTTAACACGCATTTCGTGTGAGAGTTTTTCCATTTCGCCGCGCTTTGCTATTAAAAGTTCGATTTCGTTTTCGGCAGACGTCTTTTGCGCTTTGAGTTCCTCGATATTACATTCAACAGCGGAAATTTGATTTTCGAGTTCGCAATTTCGAGCCAAAAGTCCGTCCTTTTCGGCTGTGAGTTCCGCCGTACGTTCGGCACGGTTTCCGATTGAACTCTCAAGCGACTCCTTAGAAATGCGCAGATTTTCAATGTCCTTTTCCGCTTCAACAATATTAAGACGGTATTCGGTCAGCAAATTCGCAAGTTGCTCACGGTTGGCGGAAAGGGTATCTCTGCCGCCGACAATAGAATCGATTTTGCTCTGCAATTCCGCTTTTTCCGAATTGATTTTTTCCTCTTCAGCACTTGCCTGCTCCAAAGTTGCCCTGTATTCTTCAATTCGTGTTCCCGAAGTTTCCTTTTCGAGAAGGGCGTCCTTATGAGCAGTCTCGGCGGCGGAAATGAGTTCTGATATACGTCTGAGTTCGGCAAGGGCACGTATTTTATCCTCGTTTGCCGTGGTGAGTTCACCCTTTGCGGCAAGGATATCCGCATCGACTGCGGCAAGTTCCTCAACGGATTTTTTATAAGCCTCTTCCGATTCGCTTTCCTTGGATGAAAGTTTCGAAACCTCATTTTTAAGTTTTTCGATTTCGCCGCTTCTGCCGAGCAGACCCGCCTGTTTTGAAAGCGATCCACCGGTCAGCGAGCCGCCCGGGTTGACGACCTGACCGTCGAGCGAAACGATTTTCAGTTTATAACCCGTTTTCTTGGCAATAGTCGTAGCGGAGTCGATATCCTCAGCAACGACCGTACCGCCGAGCAGGTATTTTATGACCTCTCTGTATTTTTCATCACAACTTACAAGTTCCGATGCTACGCCGACATAGCCGAAAAGATTTTCCGCACCCGCAGTATCATATTTTTTGGCACGTATAGTGGCAACCGGCAAAAAGGTTGCTCTTCCGTGGTTTCCGCTTTTAAGCATTGCGATAGCGCGTTTTGCATCAGCATCGGTTTCGACAACGATGTTTTGCATTGCATTGCCGAGCGCAACCTCAACGGCAACCGAATATTCGCCCTCAACCTTAATAATGCGCGAAACAGGGCCGTAAATTCCGCGAAGCAAACCGCTTTTCGAATCGGATACAACGCGCTTAACAGAATGGCTGAAACCTTCCATATTTTTCTCAAGGTCTTCAAGCATCTGCGCTTTACGCTTTTTGCTTTCAATATCAAGACGGAGAGTGTCAAGTGACTGTTTCGCGGTCTGTACGCTGTCGCTGCGAGAATTGCGGCGAAGTTCATAACCTTTCAGTGAATTAGTGACCGAAGAAATATTTTCGTCGATGGTATGAAGAAGCATGTCGGTTTCCGAAAGTTCGGTGCGGAGGGTATCACACTCACGCTGTTTTTCAAGCAATACTGCATCGACCGTTTGTGCACGACTTAAAAGTTCGTCAATCGCCGACTGTGCCGTTACCGCCTTAACACGTTCATCCGAACCTGCGGCTGAAAGTGTATTCATCTTTTGCGAAAGTTCTTCAAGATTTTTCGCAATATTCTCACTGTCGGTAATAAGACTGTTAAGTTTTTTGCTTGTCTCGGCAACGTCCAACTCAAGTTCAGATATGCGTTTTTGCTTGCTTGCGATTTCCTCTGTCTTTTTGGAAATCTCTTCTAAAGCCGACGCGTCATTGTCGGCAATGCCGGCAATTTCGGTTTCGATACGCTTTACCGTTTCGGTATTATGTAATATCGTATTTTGCAAAACTGCGATATTTCCGCCGAGCGTTGCACTCTGTTCCTCTAACGATGCCGCAGTTGTTCTTAAATTATCAATACCAGAAATAATTTCAGCCGAGTCGGCAGAGTTGCCCTCAATAGCACTCTCAAAGCCTTCAAGTTCCTTCTCAAGTTCGCGATACTGTCCTTCGCAGACGGCAATTTTTCCGTCCTGTGTGCGAACGGCATCTTTAGAATTGTTAAGTGTATTAAGCCACAGACCGATTTCGAGTTCCTTTTTCGTTTCGGAATATTCCAAAAAACGCTGTGCTTTCTTACTCTGTTCCGCCAAAGGGCCTACACGTCCCTCAAGTTCGCCCAAAATATCTTTAAGGCGTATCATATTATCATCGGCGGCGGCGAGTTTGCGTTCAGCCTCAAGTTTGCGATAGCGGTATTTTGAAATGCCCGAAGCCTCTTCGAAAATATCACGGCGCTCCTGTGATTTCGAACTGATGATAGTGTCGATTTTTCCCTGTCCTATCATCGAATAGCCGTCACGTCCGAGACCGGTATCCATAAACAACTCGTTAATATCACGCAAACGGACAGAAACATTATTTATCAAATATTCGCTTTCGTGCGAACGATAATATCTTCGTGTGACCGCAACGGTGTCGTTATCAAAATTAAGACTGCGATCAACATTATCGATAACAAGCGTGACTTCGCAAAATCCGTGGGGACGGCGGTCGGCTGTTCCACCGAAAATAACGTCCTCCATAGACTGACCGCGAAGATTCTTTGTTGACTGCTCGCCCAAGACCCAACGCACGGCATCAGAAATGTTACTTTTTCCGCTTCCGTTAGGACCTACAACGGCGGTTATTCCCTTTCCGAACTTTAGTGTTGTTTTGTCCGCAAAGGATTTAAAGCCTTGAATTTCAATCGATCTTAAAAGCACCTGTGCTCACTTCCTTTTAACATTGCAACTGTTTTTTTGCAGGCTGTCATCCGCCGAAACGCGGATATTAAAGCCGAGAGTTTTAAAATATTCTATATTGCTTTTCAACTGTCCGACAGCCTTTGAAATATCGCGGGGATTCACGAAAACAGAATACTCCCCCGCGTCCCCCAACTGAGCGAATATTTTTTCTCTGAAAACGAGCGAATCGCAAAGTTCGCTGAATGCAGGATGCCAAGGACCGGCAACATAAGCGTCCTCATCAATGGTATGCAGTCCCAAGCGTATAACAGGAATGCCACACTCGTCAAAAATTTTCTTTATTTTAACACAAAGCCGTACCGTGCTGTCAAGTGTCGGCGGTGCGTATTCACCTTTTTTATAATACTCGGCAAGTGCTGTGTTTTCAAGCGTTACCGTGGGATAAATACGCACACAATCGGGCAAAAGCAGTGATATTTGCTCTGCGGTATATACATCTTTTTCATCACTGCTGCCGTAAAGTCCGGTCATCATCTGCAGTCCCAGAGCAATTCCGCTTTTTTTGATAAGCCGTGATGCCGCCGAGACATCTGCCGAAGTATGACCGCGTTTGTTTAGTGCAAGAACAGTATCGTCCATACTCTGCGCGCCGAGTTCGACGGTTGTTACGCCGTGTGATTTTAAAACTTCCAAAACATCATCGTTTATCGCATCGGGGCGGGTTGAAACACGTATTCCCGACACTGTGCCGTTTTTTACATATTTATCAGCCACACGTAGGAGTGAGAGCATATACTCCCGCTCAATTGCCGTAAAACTACCGCCGAAAAAAGCGATTTCTGTGATTTTCGGGTCGTAATTGCGGCTGTTTACAGCCGTCTGCACAGCGGCATCGACATCGCTCGGGGCGGGTGCTTGCTGTGTGCGGGCAATATGGTGCTGATTGCAAAAAGTGCACCTTTGCGGACATCCGAGATGCGGTACAAAAACCGAAATATTGGAATGTTTACCGCTCATTCCTCTATCCCCATAAGACGAAGTGCTTGGCGTGCCGCCATTTGTTCCGCCTGTTTTTTGCTCTTGCCGCTACCTTTACCGATAACGTTGGAGTTTAGGTGAACTTCCATCGTAAAAGACTTATCGTGGTCGGGACCCGACTCATCAACGAGAATATATGAGAGATGTTCCTCACGATTGCGTTGAATAACCTCTTGCAGGGTGGTTTTGTAATCCTTAAAAACCTCATCGTCGGTGTTTTTAAGTTCGTCACAGACAAAACGCAAAACGTGTTTTCTCGCCTGTTCCATTCCCGCATCAAGATATATTGCCGCCAGTATAGCCTCAAAAGCATCGGCAAGGATAGAGACACGCTCACGTCCGCCGTTTAAAGCCTCGCCCTTTCCGAGAAGCATATGCTCACCGACGTTGAGTTGACGCGAAAAGGCGCAAAGTGATTTCTCGCAAACGAGTGACGCGCGAAGTTTAGTCAGTTCTCCCTCGGGTCGGTTTTTAAAATTTTTGAAAATATAATCGGATACGATAAGCGATAAAACAGAGTCACCTAAGAACTCAAGTCTTTCATTGCAGTTCATCGGATTGCCGGTTTCGTTTGCATATGACGAATGTGTCAGTGCAAGTCGAAGAAGCGATTTATCTTTAAAAGTATAGCCGATATTTTCTTCAAGCGAAGTCATTATAATAACCCTCTTACATTTTTTCAAGTCCGGCACTTATCTTTTCGATAACGCCGTTTTCGGTATATATTATTGCCTGATGTATTGCGTTTTTAAAAGCCTTCGCATCGGAATTTCCGTGCGCCTTAATAACAGGTTTTGCACATCCAAGAAGAGGTGCACCGCCTACTTCGGAAGAATCGGCTTTCTTTTTAACCTCGGAAAGACCCTTCTTCATAGTCAGCGCGGCAAGTTTTGTCGCGATGTTTTTATAAAATACACCTTTGAGCAATTTGAAGAAAGAGTATGTAACACCCTCGATAAGTTTAAGTGCGATATTACCCGTAAAGCCGTCGGTTATTACCGCATCACAAGTGCCTTTGGGTATTTCGCGCGATTCAACATTGCCAATAAAGTTAATGGGTGCCTGTTTTAAAAGTGCGTATGCCGCAAGACGTGTTTCGTCGCCCTTTGTGTCTTCCGTGCCGATATTCAGCAAACCGATTTCGGGATTTTCAATGCCCTCAACCTGTTCGAGATAGACAGAAGCCATAAGACCGTACTGTGCAAGCATTTCGGGGCGGGTGTCGGCATTTGCGCCGATATCCATCATAAGATAGTTTTTATTAAGTCCGGGTATCATACTGCCCAAAGCAACACGTTTAATTCCCTTAATACGCTTTATTATAAGTGTTCCACCGACAACAACCGCGCCTGTGCTGCCCGCCGACACAAAGGCATCGGCGTCGCCGTCTGCCACCATACGGAAAGCAACAGCCATAGAACTGTTTTTCAGCGAACGCAGAACAGCGGTAGGCTCATCATGCATTGTCAAAACGTCGGGTGCGTGAACGATATCCATACCGTCAAGCGAAATACCGTTATCGCCGGCACATTTTTCAATTACCGTCTTATCGCCGACGAGCGATATCGAAACACCGTATTCATCGGCCGCGGCACGCGAACCCTTTATTATTTCAAGCGGAGCATTATCGCCGCCGAAAGCATCAACAGCAATTCTCATAACAAATCCTTCCTTTGCGGAATAGAAAAACCGCATTACATAATATTTTTGTCAAACCAATCAAGCGAACGCCGTGCAAGCGCACCGTAACGTTCACGCTTATCGCGAATTTTCTCATCAAGCGGCGGCAAAACACCGAAGTTTGCGCCCATAGGCTGAAAATCGGAAACGCTTTCATCGCAAATATAAGAAAGCAGAGCGCCTATCATACTGATATTCGGCAAAACAAGCGGTTCTTCACCGTTTAAATACCTTGCCGCATTTATTCCGGCAACGATACCGCTTGCGGCAGATTCCATATATCCCTCAACGCCCGAAAGTTGACCCGCGAAGAAAACATCGCTGTCATTTTTAAGCGATAAATTTTTCGAAAGCAGACGTGGCGAATCGATAAAACTGTTGCGGTGCATAACACCGTAACGCAAAAACTCGGCATTTTCAAGACCGGGTATCATAGAGAAAACACGTTTCTGCTCGCCGAACTTTAAGTTTGTCTGAAAACCGACAATATTAAACATCGTCGCATCTTTGTTCTCGCGTCGCAACTGGACAACCGCCCACGGTCTGTGACCTGTCCTCGGGTCACGCAGTCCAACGGGTTTAAGAGGGCCGAAACGTATCGAATCCTCTCCACGCTTTGCCAAAATTTCAATCGGCATACAACCTTCATAGACGTTTATCGGGCGGTCAAAATCTTTAAGAACAGCCGATTCAGCCGAAACAAGTGCAGTATGAAAACGCTCGTATTCTTCCTTGTCCATTGGACAGTTAATATAATCGTCGTCGCCCTTGCCGTAGCGCGATGCAAAAAACGCAATATCGGTGTTTATACTGTCGGCGGCTACAATCGGAGCGGCAGCATCGAAAAAACTTAACTGTTCCGCACCGCATTTTTGCTTTATTGCATCTGCAAGACCGCCGTCGGTCAGAGGACCGCTCGCAACCACGGTTATACCCTGCGGCAGGGTGTCTACCTGCTTTTCTATTACGTTTATATACTTATTTTCTTTAATTTTCGCGGTAATATATGAAGAAAAAATTTCTCTGTCGACCGCAAGCGCTCCACCTGCCGCAACAGAACTCTCCGCCGCCGCTGCCATACACACCGAAGAAAATCGGCGCATCTCTTCCTTTAAAAGACCTGCCGCCGAGTCGACACGTGCCGCTTTCAACGAATTTGAGCAAACAAGTTCGGCAAAAAGATCACTGCTGTGTGCGGGGGTACGGTGGGTGGGTTTTTGCTCGTATAGGTCAACATATATGCCACATTTGGCAATTTGCAGAGCAGCCTCGCAACCGGCAAGACCCGCTCCTATAACATTAATTTTTTTCATCTGTTTTTTTCTTTCTTGTAGGACATTCGGAATTCATACAGTATTTTCTGCCCTTATATCCCTTTAAGATATATCCGCCGCATTCGGGACAAACTTCACCTGTCGGCAATGCGGGAGCGGCAAAATCACACTGCGGATAGTTTGAACAGCCGTAAAAACTCTTTGTTGTGTTACGCTTAACGCGTTTAACAAGTTTTCCGCCGCACTTCGGGCAAGGCTGTTTAATCTCGTCCTCGGGCATCGGTTTTGTATTTTTACACTCGGGATAACCGGGGCAAGCAAGGAATTTTCCGAAACGACTGCTTTTGACAACCATTTTGCGGCCGCATTTTTCACAAACGACATCGCTTTCCACAACGGGAATTTTAACGCGCACGCCATCCATAGATTTTTCGGCTTTCTGCAATGCGCTTTCGAAATCGCCGTAAAAATCGCCCAAAACGGACTGCCAATCAAGTTCGCCTGCCTCAATTTTATCAAGGCTGTTTTCCATTCCTGCTGTGAACTTGACATCGACAATCTTCTTGAAATGTTCCTTCATAAGTTCGGTTATAATTGTACCGAGCGCAGTGGGTTTCAGGGATTTTTTATCACGCTCGATATATTCCCTTTGAAGTATGTTGGAAATTATCGGCGCATAGGTCGACGGACGACCGATACCGTTTTCGTCAAGTGCTTTGATAAGTGTCGGTTCACTGTATCGCATCGGCGGCTGAGTGAAGTGTTGGTTCGGAGCGAGTGCTTTTAGTTTGAGAATGTCGCCCTTTGCCATAGGCGGCAATATTCCGCCCTCTTCACCCGCCTCGTCTTTACCCTCTTCGTAAAGAACGGTAAAGCCGTCAAATTTAACACTGTATCCGCTTGATTTGAACAAATAATCTCCCGCTGTGATATCAACGGCAACGGTATCCTGAACGCAGGCAGACATAAGGCTTGCTATAAAGCGTTCCCAAATGAGTTTGTAAAGTTTATACTGTTCCGCCGAAAGCGAGTCCTTTATGCTATCGGGCGAGAGTGAAACATTCGTCGGGCGGATAGCCTCGTGAGCATCCTGTGCGCCGCTTTTTGTTTTAAAATATCTCGGCTTTTTGGGAAGATATTTTTCACCGAAACGTGAAACAATATAACTTCCCGCGGCAGCACGTGCCTCTTCCGATATACGGAGAGAGTCGGTTCTCATATAGGTTATAAGACCGGTAACACCCATTCCCGGAATATCAACACCTTCGTAAAGTTGCTGTGCTATTTTCATCGTGCGCTGACCGTTGAAACCGAGTTTACGCGATGCTTCCTGCTGCATTGTAGATGTTGTGAAAGGAGGTGCCGGTTGCTTGTTACGAACGCCTGTTTTAACATTTGAAACGGTATAATCAGCACCGTCAAGAGTCGATACGATTTTTTCAGCCGTCTCGCCGTCCGAAATTTCAAGTTTTTTACCGTCGGCAGTGCCGTAAAGTTTGGAATCGAAAACACGTCTGCCGCTTTGCAGTTTTGCGTCAATAGTCCAATATTCCTGCGGTTTAAAATCTTCGATTTCCTTTTCACGGTCAACAATCAAACGCAGAGCCACCGACTGAACTCGTCCGGCAGAGAGACCGCTTTTAACCTTCTTCCAAAGGAAGGGACTGATTTTATAACCGACAATTCGGTCAAGAACACGGCGAGCCTGCTGTGCATCAACCAAATCCAAATTTATACGTCTCGGATGCTTGATACCCTCTTTGACGACGCCAGATGTGATTTCGTTAAATGCAACACGGTTTTCGTCATTCATATCAAGCGCCAAAAGTTGCGCCAAATGCCACGCAATAGCCTCGCCCTCGCGGTCGGGGTCGGTTGCGAGATATACTTCATCACTTGCGGCTGCGGCGTCTTTAAGACTTTTTATCAAGTCCTTCTTATCGGACATATTTATATACTGCGGAGCAAATCCGTTATCAATATCAACGCCCAAACGCGATTTAGGCAAATCTCTTACGTGTCCCTTTGATGCCATAACTTCATAATCGGGTCCCAAATACTTCTTTATACCTTTGATTTTGCTCGGAGACTCAACAATAACCAATTTTGACATAATCTTTCTCCTTATTCTACTATTATGTACCGTCCGCCCGGTACTGCCTTTATATAGCCTAAAAGTTCAAGTTCTGCCAATGCAGTCATAAGTTCTGCCGCATTGTAATCATTGAAAACCGATAATTCGTCAACGCAAAAAGCATTTTCCGGCAAAGCAGCGTACACCGCCTTTGCGATTTCCGAAACATCATCTGCATCACGCCGCGACGGTTTTTTAGCGAATTTTTTTATTTCCTCGGTTTTATCGAATTTTACCGAAGTTTCCTGTCTAATAGGAGAACTAAAGGCTTTTTCTATATCAAGTTTATCATTATAAAGACTTATATATTCATCGAAAATATCGTTTGCCGAAAGCAGCGGTTTCGCACCGTCACGCAAAAGCAGGTTTGACCCCTTATAATGTGGTGATGCGGGATTTCCGGGAATTACAAAAACATCTTTCCCCTGCTCATATGCACAGCGAGCGGTAATAAGCGCACCGCTCTTCTCACCCGCCTCTATAACGGCAACCCCGAGAGTGAGTGCCGACATAAGTCGGTTTCGTATTTGAAACGAACCCTTCTTAACGGGATACATAGGCGGAAATTCCGTTATGATGCATCCGCTTTTTATTATATCTTCGCGTAAATTTTCGTTTTCTTTCAAGTAATCAAAGCCGAAACCGCAAGGAAGAAGTGCAACGGTAATACCGTTTTCAACAAGCGCACCTCTGTGTGCCGCCGAATCAACACCGACAGCACCGCCGCTCACAATAACCATTCCGCCGCGTGAAAGACGTGCGGAAAGCGAATATGATGCTTTGATACCAAAGTCCGAACACTTACGCGGACCTACAATACAGACCGACGGAATACCGTCGAAATCCGGCAGTGTGCCCTTGTAATAAAGCACAAGCGGCAAATCCGGAATGTTTAAAAGTGAAGAAGGGTAACCTTCCTCTCCAAACGGCAAAATTCTTATGCCGTTTTTATTACAGTGTGAAACTATCTTCTCGGCATCGGCAAGCGATTTATCACAAGCGCGGGATAGTTCCGAAGGAGTGAAAAGCCGAGTTGTTTCAAGCATAGATTTATCAGCATTATACACCGCGCATGCCGAGCCGAAACAGTCCAAAACCGCCCTTGCACGTCCGTTGGCAAAGCGCAGAACATTTTGCAACCAAACAGCGTATTTCATAGCCTACCTCTGCATTTCCCACATTACAATAGATGCGGCAACGGCAGCATTAAGCGATTCCGCTCTGCCCGACATTCTTATAGTAACAGGTGTGGAAATTGTGGTCGCATCGGGAGTGAGACCGTTTGCTTCGTTTCCGATAAGCGCAATGCAACCGCACGACAAATCGGCATCGGTCAATGACATCGCGGCACTGTCAACAACACAGGCAAAAAGGGGCATACCACTATCCTTTAAAAATGAGATAAAATCGTCCGTTCGGATAACCGGAATGCGAAGCAACGCACCCATAGACGCACGCAGTGCTTTGGGTGAATACGGATCGCAGCCGCCACCCGAAACGATAATACCGTCAATTCCGAGTGCCTCGGCAGTTCGCGAAACCGCACCCAAATTCGACGGATCTGAAAGGTTTTCAAGCGCAATATACTTGCCGTCGTGTTTTAATTCCGTTTTATTGTCGCAGAAAGGGCAAAGCGCAATTATTCCCTGCGGTGACTTCGTGTCCGAAATTTTCGCAAAGACCGAATCGCTTAACAAAAAACATTTATCGGAATTTTTGGAAAGCATGGGCAGGTCGTCGGCATATTTTTCATATGCCGTTTTCGAAATCAGCAGGCTGTCGAAGCGATAGCCGTTTTCGGCGGCATCGCGGCACAGGCGAAGTCCTTCAAGCACAAAAAGACCGTGCGCCCTACGGGCTCGGCCTGAATCTTGCAGTTTAACCGCAAGTTTTATAACAGCGTTGTCCTTGCTTGTGATTTCGGAAAACGTCGACAAAATAACACCTTCGTTTCAGTGCACAACACTAAAAAATGCGCCCGAGATATGCCCTCGGGCGCAAAAAAACTATTTGCTTAAAGCCTTCTTGGCAGTTTCTGCAAGAGTAGCAAAACCGGCAGCATCGTTAACAGCCAGATCTGCGAGCATCTTACGGTTCAACTGTACGCCGGACTTTTTAAGACCGTTCATAAATGTTGAATAATTCATACCGTTAATCTTAGCGGCGGCAGAAATTCTGGTAATCCAAAGACGGCGGAAATCACGCTTTTTGAGTCTGCGTCCGATATAGGCATAGTTGCCCGATTTCATAACAGCCTCTTTAGCGGTTCTGAAAAGTTTAGATTTTGCGCCGAAATAACCCTTAGCGAGTTTTAAAGTCTTTTTTCTTCTTTTGCGTGTGGCTAACGCACCTTTTACACGTGCCATTTTACAGCAACCTCCATTATTCTGTGTAATACCTTAGTTTTTACTTGTAAGGAATCATTTTCTTGACTGCTGCTACATTTGTTGTGTGCGCAACCACAGTCTTACGCAGATTTCTCTTGCGTTTGGTAGTTTTCTTGTTAAGGATGTGTGATTTGTAAGCATGTGCACGCTTAACTTTACCGGTCTTGGTAAGTTTAAAACGCTTTTTTGCACCGCTGTGTGTTTTAATCTTAGGCATTTTTAGTCCTCCTTAAAATTTGGCTATTTTGCAGGCTTAGGGGCAAGGAACATTAACATATTTCTGCCCTCCATCTTAGCAGGCTTTTCAACAACAGCGCCCTCGGAGCAGTATTCCGCAAAGCGGTTCATAGTATCTATGCCGATTTCCGGATGACCCATTTCACGTCCGCGAAAACGGATTGAAACCTTAACCTTATTACCGGCGGCAAGAAACTTCTTTGCTTGATTGCCCTTTGTTTCAAAGTCGTGAGTATCGATACTGAGTCCCAAACGAATTTCTTTGATTTCAACGGTCTTTTGGTTTTTTTTGGCTTCCTTTTCGCGCTTGGTCTGCTCAAAACGGTATTTTCCGTAGTCCATTATTTTACAAACGGGCGGATTAGCCGTAGGAGCGATATTGACCAAATCAAGGTCTCTGTCGTACGCTGCTTTTAAAGCATCCTTCAACGGAAGTATTCCGAGTTGCGAACCGTCGGAGTCGATAACTCTGACTTCTTTAAAGCGAATTTCTTCGTTGATAGCAATATCTTTGCTGCTAATAGGTAAACACCTCCAAAATTAAAAGCGTGGACGGTATCTCCGTCCACGCATAATAAGTCCAGTGTTAAAACCGAAAACCTATTAACCCTTTCAGTAGTCTTGAGGGTGAGAACGAAAACCGTGTTCTGCTTTGTTGTAACTCTATTTTAACACAAAATAACGATTTGTCAAGCAAAATTTTATATTATTCTGACTTTAACAACTTCGTCGCCTATCGCAGTCAATGTATCGTAAAGTTTTTGCTCATCGACTTTTTCAACATCGAGCATCGTATAGGCATAGTCACCTTTTGACTTATTTATAAGATTTTCGATATTTGCGTTGGTGTTTGAAACCGCCGCAGTAATCTGTGAGAGAATATTCGGAACGTTTTTATGTATAACACAAACACGCATATCTCCGCTGCGCGGCATAAACGCCTCGGGCATATTAACGGAATTTGTGATATTTCCGTTTTCGAGATAGTCCGAAAGTTCTCGAACAGCCATAACGGCGCAGTTTTCCTCTGCCTCGGGTGTTGATGCACCGAGGTGCGGTATGGCGATAACGCCGTTGACGTCAAGCAACTCTTCCGACGGGAAATCGGTTACATATGCAGCAACCTTTCCAAGTTCGAGCGCCGCCTTGATATCGTCGTTGTTTACAAGACCACCTCTCGCAAAGTTGAGAATGCGCACACCTTCCTTCATCAAAGCAATAGAGTCCTTGTTGATGAGTCCCTTTGTATCGTGAGTGAGCGGAACGTGAACCGAGATATAGTCGCACTTTTCGTAAATTTCTTTAAGACTTAATGCGTGAATTGCATTATGAGTAAGACTCCAAGCAGAATTAAGCGAGAGATATGGGTCATAACCGTAAACCTTCATTCCGAGATGGTTAGCAGCATTAGCAACACGAACGCCGATAGCACCGAGTCCGATAATACCGATGCTCTTGCCTAAAATCTCAGGTCCGGTAAATGCACTTTTTCCCTTTTCAACGAGTTTTCCTACCTCGTCTCCGTTACCTTTCAAAGTCTTTGCCCATTCAATACCAGAAACGATTTTACGCGAACTTAAAAACAGTCCCGCAAGAACGAGTTCCTTAACAGCGTTTGCGTTAGCACCGGGTGTATTGAAAACAACAATACCGTTTTCGGAGCAACGGTCAATCGGAATGTTGTTTGTTCCCGCACCCGCGCGAGCAATAGCCTTTAAACTTTTCGGAAACTCCGTTTCGTGAAGTGATGCAGAACGAACGATAGCACCGTCGGCATCTGCCACATCATCGCCGACAGTATATTTATCGGCATCGAGCAGTGAAAGTCCGTTAGCGGAAATTTTATTATATGTTTTTACGGTAAACATCAGATATTCTCCTTTTCAAAGCGATTCATAAATTCAACGAGTTTGTTTACGCCCTCAATAGGCATTGCATTATAGATTGATGCACGCATACCGCCGACCGAACGGTGACCTTTAAGATTTACAAATCCCGCTGCTTTTGCCTCGGCAACAAACTTTGCATCAAGTTCGTCATTGCCGGTAACAAACGGAACGTTCATAAGCGAACGGTCTTCGGGAACGACAGTGCCCTTGAAGAGTTTGCTGTTATCAAGGAAATCGTAGAGGACTTTCGCCTTACGCTCGTTAATTTCTTTCATAGCGTCAAGACCGCCTACCGTATTTTTAAGCCATTTCATCGTGAGACCCGCAACATAAATTGTATAGCACGGGGGTGTGTTAAACATAGAACCGTTGTCGGCGTGTGTTGCATAGTTGAACATTGTGGGCGTGATGTCCATAGCGTTTCCGATAAGGTCTTTTCTTATGATAACGATAGTGAGACCCGCAGGAGCAACGTTTTTCTGCGCGCCGCCGTAAAGAACGCCAAACTTTTTAACGTCAATAGGCTCGGAAAGCATACAACTTGAAATATCCGCAACGAGCGGAACATCGCCGGTATCGGGCAATGTGTTCCATTTTGTACCGTAAATCGTATTATTCATACAAATGTGGAAATAGTCGGCATCGGGTGTAAACTTTTTCTTATCAAGTTTCGGAATATAAGAAAAAGTTTTATCGGCAGAAGACGCAACAACATTTGCCTCACCGTAACGTGCCGCCTCGGCATATGCTTTTTTCGCCCACTGACCGGTTATAACAAAATCAGCCTTTTTGTTTTTGTTCATCAGGTTGAGCGGAAGCATTGCAAACTGTGAAGATGCTCCACCCTGCAAGAACAAAACAGTGTAATTGTCCGGAATATTCATAAGTTCGCGGAGATTGGCTTCGGTTTCATCGAAAATCGCCTGATATTCCTTTGAACGGTGTGACATCTCCATAACCGATTGACCGCTCGTGCCGAACTCCATCATATCTGCCGCACAGGTTTCCAAAACTTCACGCGGAAGCATAGACGGACCTGCGCTGAAATTATAAACTCTTGCCATAAGGATAACCCCCAAAATATTTTTAAATGTGATGTTGTCTATTATATTAGCAGTTTAAAGCAATGTCAATAGAATTGTTAAATATTTGTCAATATATTTTTATTGCAGTGAATTAGTTTGTTAAAAAAATAACAATTCATATTGCCGATAAAGCAAATGAGCAGGGTCTTATTCCCTGCTCATTTTCAACGTCTGTTTTTTGTATAACCGTTTTTTAAGTTATATGCACTAAAACGGTATATTATGCCTGCGGGTTTTCTCCCTGCATTATAGCACGGAAGTCATCACCGCTGATTTTCTCGTTTTCAAAGAGAACCTTTGAAACAGCGTGAACCTTCGGCATATTCTCATTAAGAATATCAAGTGCCTTTTTATACTGTGTCATAACGATATTTTCAATCTCGCAGTCAATCTTTCCTGCAGTCTCATCGGAATAGTTGGGTGTTGATGAGAAATCGCGTCCGAGGAAAACTTCTTCGTTGTTTGTTCCGTAGGTTACAAGACCCAACTTTTCACTCATACCGTATTTTGTAATCATCTTGCGAGCAAGTTCGGTTGCACGCTCAATATCATTAGATGCGCCGGAGCAAATATCGCTTTGCGTTAATTGCTCTGCCGCACGTCCGCCGAGAAGCGAGCAAATCTGTTCGAGCATTTGGTTTCTCGTAACGTGACCCTTTTCCTCCGTCGGCAGATACATAGTGTATCCCGCCGCCATTCCGCGCGGAATGATAGAGATTTGATGAACAGGGTCTTGTGTCGGCAAGAAATACGAAACCACCGCGTGTCCCGCCTCGTGATAAGAAGTTATCATCTTATCCTTATCTGTAATAACGTGGGATTTCTTTTCCGTTCCCATAACGACTTTGATAGTTGCCTCTTCAATCTGCTCTTCGGTAATAGCCTTCAAATTTTTCCTTGCGGCAAGTAAAGCTGCCTCGTTAAGCAGGTTTTCAAGGTCTGCTCCGGTAAATCCGGAAGTGGACTTTGCGATAGTCTTCAAATCAACATCGGGTGCTAAGGGCTTTCCTCTTGAATGAACTTTGAGAATTTCTTCTCTGCCCTTAACGTCTGGATAATTAACGGTAATCTGTCTGTCAAATCTGCCCGGACGCAAAAGCGCACGGTCAAGAACATCGGGGCGGTTGGTCGCCGCCATTACGATAACGCCCTCGTTAGTACCGAAACCATCCATCTCAACAAGCAACTGGTTCAAGGTCTGCTCACGCTCATCGTTACCGCCGCCGAGACCAGCGCCACGCTGACGGCCTACAGCATCGATTTCGTCGATAAAGATGATAGACGGAGAGTTTTTCTTCGCCTCTTCAAACAAATCACGAACACGCGATGCACCGACACCGACAAACATCTCTACAAAGTCAGAACCGGAGATTGACAAGAACGGTACACCAGCCTCGCCAGCAACGGCTCTTCCGAGCAAGGTTTTACCTGTTCCGGGAGGGCCGACAAGCAAAACGCCTTTCGGGATTCTTGCACCGAGTTCGTTATACTTTTTCGGGTTTTTAAGAAACTCGACAATTTCTTCGAGTTCTGCCTTTTCCTCGTCCGCACCCGCAACATCGACAAATGTTGTCTTTCTCCTGTCGTTGTTTTTGCGAACACGTGCCTTACCGATACCCATGGTGCTGTTTCCGCCCATAGACTGATTCATACGCTTCATAATAAAGAACCAGAAAAGCACCATAACGCCGAGCGTTAATACGGTAGGCAACATGTTTACAAGCCACGAAGTTTCATTTCCACGCTTGTAATTATACTTGATGATGTTACCGGTGCCACGGTTTTCCTCGTTGATTTTCATAACGGCTTCATTAACATCGTTATAAAAAATCGAGGCATCGGCAACGGTAAATGAATAGGTTTTTCCGTCATCACGTCTTATATACCTAAATTCGCCGGTATAAAGATTAAGTTCATACTCCGAAATTTCGTTATTGAGCACCATATCGACAATCTCATAATACTCTGTTTCGTTCTGTCGGTTCATACTGAACATAACAGCCGCTATTGAGAAAATGAGCACTGCGGGTATGGCAATATACAAAATAACGTTTTTTAAATTCTTACCCAAAAACAAGGCACTTCCTTTCAACAGTTAATGAATTAAAATTCAATGTTCATATATACAACGCTTTAAAATACCCAAGCAGGGTAAATTGCGGTATTTTTCATCATAATCAAGACCGTATCCGACAACAAATTCGTCGGGCGTTTCTATTCCGACATAATCGGCATTGATATTTGCCGTTCTGCGTGACGGCTTATCAAGGAAAGTACAGATTTTAATGCTGCGGGGATTGCGGCTTTGCAAAATTTCTTTAAGGTGTGAAAGGGTGTTTCCCGAATCGAGAATATCCTCGACAATCAGCAAATCGTATCCCGCAAGGTCGATATCCAAATCCTTTATTATCTTAACACTGCCGGAACTCTTCGTACCCGAGCCGTAGGACGATACCGCCATAAAGTCAATCTTGCAGTCAATTGTTATATTACGCATAAGGTCAGCCATAAAAACAACAGAACCTTTGAGTACGCTTATAAGCAACAGATTTTTATCCTTATAATCCTCGGATATCTGTTTTCCGAGTCTTGCAAGTATTTCTTTTATCTCATCTTCGGTCAGCAAAACCTTTTGCAAATCATCCAACATCATTTTTAACATCCCCCAAAATTACGGTTTAATAATTTCATAATCAAAAACGAGTACCTTTTTTGTGTTTTTATCAACACATACACGCTCGGCAACGCCGATACCGCAAACCCAAACGACGCCGTCCTTGTCGGCGGCAACGGGTAAAACATCGCGCACGTCGGTCGGTATTTTGCACTCATTATAGAGTTTTCGCAGATTTTTTGTGACGTTTCTTCCCTTTTGCCGCAGTGTATCTTCCGGCAATCGGGTTCTGATGGTGAATACATCGGCTATTTTATCACAATCAATCGCGTTTTTTAATAACAATTTGTTAATTTTAAGAGTTTTATCAAAGCATTCTCTTGATAAAACCTCTGTTTTTACGGAATACTGTGTTTTTTGCGAATTTTTTGACTGCAAAACTGTGATTTTTCTGCCGTCGGTCAGAACATAAAAACCCGTAAAAAGTTCGGTTCGTTTTTTTGTGCCCAAAGCACCGAAAACTTCCAAAATATGCAAACTGTCGGCAGACTTTCCGCAAACATCGTTTATCAGTCGTGCAATCATTCGCGTTGCGAGTGCTTTGTGGGTGCCGCTTTTCACCGTCAGCGCATTGCCTTCTTTACACTCAAGATAAAGCCTGTCGGTTTCTTTTTCCAAAAAATCGCTATCGACAGAAAGATTATCGCAGACACGACGAATGGTCAAATCGAGCGAAGGGTTTATACCTTTAAGCACAGGAACAACGCTGTGACGAATGCGGTTTCGAGTATAATCATCCAAAAGATTAGTGCTGTCGGTAACGAACGAAAGGGAGTTTTCTTTGCAATAATTCTCAATATCGGTGCGGGTGCAGTAAATAAGCGGGCGTATAAAACAGCCTCGCATTGCGGGTATGCCGCAAAGCCCTTTGAGCGCCGTTCCGCGAGACGCGTTTATAATAAAGGTTTCGGTGTTATCCGACGCGGTATGCGCCGTTGCAACCTTTGTCGCCACACTCTCCAAAAAAGCATATCTCGCCTTGCGTGCGGCAAGTTCGGTACTCTCGCCGCTTTGTGTTGAAAGTTTTTTAACATCGGCGCTGCCGACATAAAGTGCAACACCGAGTTTATCACACATATCTCTCACAAAGCGCTCATCGGAATCGGACTCCGCTCCTCGCAAGCAATGGTTAAGATGTGCGGCAGTAACTTCAATCTGAAGTTCTTCTCGCAAAGACAGCAAGATGTGCAGCAGTGCAACCGAATCTGCCCCGCCCGAAAGCGCAACACAAATTCGGTCACCGCTGTTTATCATATTGTATTGCTTTATCGCCCTTAAAACCTTTTTTATCATCAATGGTACACATCCTGTGAAGTAAAGCGTGTATGAGCACCGTCCCAATAAAGCGGTATATCCTCAATCGAACCGTGACGATTCTTTGCGACAATACAGGTGGCCTTGTTTGGGTCACTGCGTTCTTGGTCGTCGGATTTTTCGCTGTCATAATAAGCATCACGATAAAGGAAAAGAACAATATCGGCGTCCTGCTCGATAGAACCCGAATCACGCAAATCCGAAAGTGCGGGTTTGTGGGATTTCAAAGTTTTGCTCTCGGTCGAACGCGACAACTGCGCGCAGACAATAACCGGTATTTTAAGTTCCTTTGCCATAACCTTGAGTCCGCGAGTTATCTCGCTTATTTCCTGAACGCGGTTGGTTTCGCCCGAACGTGAAGAATGCATAAGACCCAAATAGTCAATAATAACAAGGTCGACCTTCTTCATACGGCGTAATTTTGCCTTCATTTCCGGCACGGTAATGCTGGATGTTTCATCAAAATACAAATTCGCCTTGCTAAGGTTCTCCCCTGCCTGAACCAAACGCGTCCACTCATCACCCGAAAGTTCACCTGTGCGAAGTTTTTGACTTTCGATAGCCGCCTCACTCGACAACAAACGTTGTGCAAGTTGGTCGCGGGTCATTTCAAGCGAAAAAAAGCAAACCGTCTTGCCAGCATTTACGGCAACATTGCGTGCGATATTGAGCGCAAAAGAAGTTTTTCCCATACCCGGTCGAGCACCGAGTATAATCATATCGGACTTGTTAAGTCCGGTTATGACACGGTCAAGTGCCGAAATTCCCGTGGGAATGCCTATGTAATCATCGCGGGTCTCAGGGTCGCTCATCTTGCCGAGACGGTCAAACGTTTCGCCGATTATAACATCGCGAATATGGGTAAGACCGGTTGTATCAATGCCCGTGCGTATTTCAAAAATACGTTGTTCGGCAGAATTCAGCAAATCTGACGAGTCCTTAGTGTTATCCTCAATATCCTTTATAATGCCTTGCGCCGCCTGCATAAGCGAACGGACATAATAACGTTCGCGCACTATCGAAACATAGGTCGTGATATTCGCCGACGAGGGAACTGCTTGGGCGAGTTGCGTCAAGTATGCCTTGCCGCCCGCCTCGTCATACACGCCGTTACTTTTAAGTTTTTCAAGCACCGTAACAAAATCGATAGCAGCGCCGCCGAGTTCCAACATACCCGACAGCACTCGGTATATTTCCTTATGTTGCGGTATATAAAAATATTCGGGTTTGAGTTCCGACGCAACAAGATTTATACTCTGCGGGTCTATCAGTATCGAACCGAGGATTGCCTGCTCCGCCTCGACGGAATAGGGCATTTTTCGACCGTCAAGGTCTAAAATCAAATTATCATCCGCCATAGCGATGCTCCTATTCGGTAACGTTTACGGCAACAGTGGCGGTAATGCCGCTGTAAAGTTTTACCTCGGCCGAGAAATCACCGAACGACTTAATATCGTTCATTGATACCTTTTTCTTATCAACCGAAACACCGAAAGCCTTGTTGATTTCAGCAGCAACCTCTTTAGAAGTCACAGCGCCGAAAAGTTTGCCGGACGCTCCGGCTTTTGCTTTTATAACAACTGTTTTGCCGTTTATTTTATCAAAAACCGCCTTGGCAGCCGCCTGTTCCTCTGCTTTGTGGTGAGCAACGGCACTCTGCTTGTTGCGGAGTTCGTTCATTGCGGTTGAATCGGCTTCAATAGCAAGTTTTTTCGGAAAAAGAAAGTTGCGTGCGTATCCATCTGATACGTTGCAAAGTTCGCCTTTCTTTCCGTGTCCCTTAACATCTGCAAGTAAAACTACTTTCATAATATATCTCTCCTTAAAATAAGAAAACTAAACATACATAACAATCGGTAAAATCATCGGGCTGCGACGTGTTTTTCCGTAAAGACATTTTGATACCGCATCGCGCACTTTGGTTTTCACCGTGTTCATATCCCTAACATTTTTAATATAGCACTGTTCAAGTGCATCACAGGCGGCTTCGGTTGCCTCGTCCATTATCTGTTCAGATTCCTTAACGTACACAAATCCGCGCGAAATAATTTCGGGTCCCGCCAAAATTTCGCCTGTTGACTCGTCAAGTGTCATAACAACGACAATAACGCCGTCTTCAGACAGATGTTTGCGGTCACGTAAAACGATACTACCGACATCGCCGACACCGAGTCCGTCAACGAGAACCCTGCCCGCGTGAACCGTATCGACGATTTTCGCATAATTATGTCCGAATTCAACAACATTACCTATTGATGCTGTTATTATATTGCTCTTGGGTATTCCCATAGCCTCGCCGAGTTTTGCGTTTTTAACAAGATGTTTTTGCTCGCCGTGCACGGGGAAATAATACTTCGGTTTTGTAAGGCTGAGCATTATTTTAAGTTCCTCTTGACAGGCGTGTCCAGAAACGTGAACGTCATACATCTTTTCGTAAACGACGTTCGCGCCGCGCTTCATAAGTTCGTTGACAACTCTGCCGACGAGTTTTTCGTTACCGGGGATAGGCGTTGCGGAAATTATTATCATATCCCCCGGTATAATCTCAACCGTTCGGTGGTCACTGAACGCCATTCGGTAAAGCGCCGACATAGGTTCACCCTGACTGCCGGTGGTTATGATAACAAGTTTGTCGGGAGTGTAATTTTTTATTGCATCGAGTTCGATAATTACACCGTCCGGAACTTTCAAATAACCGAGTTCTGTTGCAACATTGACAACATTTATCATACTTCTGCCTGAAACGGCAACACGTCTGTCGCAACGAACGGCCTCATCGATAATCTGCTGTATTCTGTGGATATTCGAAGAAAAAGTTGCAACGATTATACGGTGGTCACCCGCCTTTTTAAAGAGATTTGAAAAAGACTCTCCGACAAGTTTTTCGGATGCCGTAAATCCTGCTCTCTCTGCGTTTGTGGAATCGGAAAGCAGTGCGAGCACGCCCTCTCGACCGAGTTCACCGAAACGTGCTAAATCAATAACTTTATCATCAATAGGCGTTGTATCGATTTTAAAATCGCCCGTTTGAACGACAAGACCTGCAGGACAACGGATTGCAAGCGCAACCGCATCGGGTATTGAGTGATTAACGTGTATAAATTCTACCGAGAAAGCGCCGAGTTTTATCGTGGTGCCCGCATCAACGGTATGAAGATCAGCCTCGGCAAGCATTTTATGCTCACGAAGTTTCCCCTCGATAAGACCGATTGTAAGACGTGTGCCGTATATCGGGATATTTAGGTTTTTGAGCAAATAGGGCACAGCACCGATATGGTCTTCATGTCCGTGAGTTATGACCAGACCGCGTATTTTGTCCTTGTTTGCGACAATATATTCAAAATCGGGTATTACAATATCGATACCGGGTGTGTCCTCGTCCGGAAAAGCCATTCCGCAATCAACAAGAAACATATCGCTTCCGTATTCGTAAAGGGTAATATTCTTTCCGATTTCGTCCAAACCGCCTAAGGGAATAATTCTAAGCGGTAACGCTTTTTTTGCATTACTGCGACTCGCGGGTTTACGCGATATGTTTTTTTGAGATGTTTTCTTTGGTGCAGAGGTGTTTTTCCTCGATTGATTTTTCTGTTCCGACTTAACTTCTTTTGTTTTCTTATCGGTTGTCTTTTTTTGATAATTTCTCTTTACACTGTTCTTTTTCTGATTACCGCTCGCATTTTTTTCGGCGGTATTTTTTCTTTTATCTTTTGTTTGGGCACTGTATTCTGCCATTAAAAAAATTTCCTCCTTATCAAGTTTGAAAGCGAGGGCGAACCGCTCCACACACGGAAGCCCGTCGCATATGTATATTTTACCGCACGGCAAACGCACAGCCGAACGGATATATAAACCCAATTTATATTATTGACGATAAACATCCAAGATAATTTTAATGTTTATTCCCTCACCTGTCAAGTAATTGTTTGTTATTATTTTTGACATTTACCGCGATTTTTAAATCGAAAAAGAAAAAACGGTATAAAAACATACCGTTTTAACCTAATATTTCAAAATAATATCTTCGGTTTGTGGGCGGAAAATCCGAAAGGATGCCGTATTCGGGGTCATAAAAAACACCGTCGAAATAAAGAGACCAATGCCAACAGTGCGGTGTTTCCAAACTCAAAACACAGGCACGCGGCAATTCGGAAACATCTTTTACCGCCTTGCGTTCGCGGCAAACGGTAATACCGAAATGCTCAAGTGCAAAAAGCATATCCGAGAGTTTTGTTTCCCTCTCCGTACCGACAATTTCAATAATTTTTTCAACGCTCTCATCCGACAGCATAGCAAGCACAGCCTGTCCACACTGCAACGGTGTCGGTTCGTGAATATATCTCGGCTTTTCGGTGAGTGGCATTCTCTCATCTCCGTTCAAATAATTTTTATTTAATTGTATCACATAAATATAAAATATCAAACTGAAAATTTTAAAAACCATAGTCTCCCTTGCCTAAATGGGGGGCGGCTGTCCGGTGGACACCTCTGCGTTAGCAGAAGCACCGACCGAGGCGGCAACCGAGACGTGGGACCGCCGCCGGCAGTAGGTGGGCGAGCAGCACGAGGTCGGAGGGATACTCGCACCGCAGTGCGGGCAGTTCTCTTATACCCCTAACATAAAAACACACCCCGAACCGTTGGTTCGGGGTGCTGATTTTATTTACGCCATTGCGCCTGACGCTGTAATCCGGTTGTTTCCTATATAGCAGTTAGTAGCCATACTACCGCCCGAAT
>CAZMHU010000008.1:0-60424 GCA_964566175.1 uncultured Eubacteriales bacterium | reverse complement strand
GAAAGATATTACCGCACCGACAGGCGAAATCAAACTCGGCACAAACAGTTGGAAAACATTCCTCAACAATATCACTTTCGGTTTGTTCTTCAAGGACACGCAGGAAGTAACAATTACAGCAAACGACAACAGTGGCGAGGCTGTAAAAATCGAATATCTGTTAAGCGACAAAGCGCTTACGGAAGCAGAACTTGCAACCGCAACCTTTACCGCCTACAGCGACAAATTTAACGTAGAGCCGAATAATGAGTATGTTATCTATGCAAAGCTCAGCGATAATTCCGGAAATGTAACTTACATCAACTCAAACGGTATTGTGCTGGATAACATCGTACCGGTAATATCCGGCATTGTGAATGGCAATACTTATTGCGAAGCACAGACGGTAACGGTAAGTGATGAATATGAGGTTACGGTAACGGTAAACGGAACACCGGTTACACTTGATGCAAACGGACAGTTCACTCTGTCTCCCGCAAGTGGCACACAGACCGTTGTTGCAACGGATAAAGCAGGAAATGTATCTGCGGAAATGATTGTTACCGTAAATGACGGACATACCTACGAATGGAAAGACGGCAACGGACAGTATTGGCAGAAATGCAAATTCTGCGGCGATGAAACCGATAAAAAGGATATTCCAGAAATCACTATAAACGGTGCGGATAAGGTTTGCGTAACACAGGGTTACAGCTTTACTGTTACTGTGCCGGAGGGCGCAACCGATGTAACATACGGTTACGAATTTACAAATAAGGGTGATAGCGGAATTGAACCGAAACTTGAAAACGGCATTTATTTTGATACGATTCCCACCAATGTACTCAAAAATGAAACTTCGTTTATACTTGTGGTAGAGGCAACAACTGCCGACGGATATCTTATCAGTGCACGCAAGGATATACAAATTCTGTCGGAACACACCGGTGGCACGGCTACTTGCACCGAAAAAGCGAAATGTGAAGTTTGCGGTGAGGAATACGGCGAAGTTGACAACAACAATCACGACCTTGAAAATATCAAGGGAAATGCCGCAACCGTTACCGAAACAGGCAACACAGAACATTGGCACTGCAAGGATTGCGACAACAACTTCTCAGATGAGGACGGCAAGAATGTTATTGACTTAAAGGATACGGTCATCGGCAAACTGCCTCCGGAGATCATTGACGGAAAAGGACAGAGCCTGACAGAGGGCGAAAAGAAAGAGCTTACCTTCCGTTCCAATGCGGCATATTCCGATTTTTTAAGCGTTACGCTTGACGGCGCTACGCTCAGTAGTGACAAATATATCGCCAAAGAGGGAAGTATTATTGTTACCTTAACGGAAGAATGTGTTTCTTCGCTTTCCGCGGGTGAGCATACCGTCGGTATCGTATCGCAAAGCGGTACTGCGACTGCAACTTTTACGGTAAATGCAAAGGCGGCGAAACCGCAGTCGCCCAAAACGTCCGACAGCGCAAATGTTGCACTTTTCGGTTCAATCTTCGCGGCAAGTTGTATGCTTTTGGCGGCACTTGCAATAGAAAAAAAGAAAAAAGTTTTTATGGCGTAATTTAAATCTATCGAAAACCGCTCGGTTAGTTCGGGCGGTTTTTGTGTATGTAGGAAAGATTTTCGGTTTTGTTGCTTTGTAGGAAGGGGATTGCTATCACACTGCGATAAACAGTACATATTTTGCGTTTTTCGCACAAAACAAAAAAATAGGGCAGCGGGTATTGACAAGCAGTGTGCTTTGTGCTAAAATCAGTAAAGTAAAAACGATAGAGGCGCATTCAGCCAAAAGTACTGCACAACAGTTTTTGTAACGGTTGCCGAAACCGTGCGGGAAAGGGGCGAATGCCGAAGCGAGTGCCGTGGCGGACACTTCAGCTGGCAGTTCGGATAACATCCGCTCTGCTGTCGCAGAAATGCGGAGGGCTATCTTCACAAACCGATATTTGTGTTTGATTTGTTGGGATAGCGGCATTTTATTGCAGCTGTCTTTTTTTTATTATTAAAAAAGGTTTAAAGGGGTACTGTTTTATGAAAAAAACTATTTTTACCGGTGCGGCAACTGCCATTATCACACCGACCAACGAAAACGGCGTTGATTACGAGGCTTTCGGCAGACTTATAGACTGGCAGATTGAAAGCGGAATTGACGCTATTGTTGTTGCGGGCACAACAGGCGAGTCTTCGACCCTCACCGACGAAGAGCACCGCAGTGTTATAAAATTCGGCGTTGAGCGCGCTGCAGGCAGAGTGCCGATTATTGCCGGCACAGGTTCTAACGATATCGGCTATGCCGTCGAACTCACGAAATACGCCTGCGAGGTCGGAGCAGATGCAGTCCTTGTTGTAACACCTTATTACAACAAGGCGACACAGGGTGGCCTTATAAAATCCTTTACGGCGATTGCCGACGCATCGACAAAACCGTGCATACTTTACAACGTTCCTTCGAGAACTGGTTGTAACATTCAGCCTGCGACCTGTGCCGTTCTTGCAGAACATCCGAATATTGTGGCAATCAAAGAGGCAAGCGGAAATATTTCTCAGATTGCGAGTATCGCACAACTGTGCGGGAACAAACTCGATATCTATTCCGGCAACGATGACCAAATCGTTCCCGTGCTGTCACTCGGCGGAAAGGGCGTTATATCGGTTCTTTCAAATCTTTTGCCGAATGAAACTTCACGTATGTGCCACAGTTTTATGAATGGCGATACCAAAACCGCGGCAGAACTGCAACTTAAATATTTGCCGCTTTGTAACGCACTTTTCAGCGAGGTTAATCCCATTCCCGTAAAGGCTGCAATGTCAAAAATGGGATACTGTGAAAATTATCTCCGTCTGCCGCTTACTGCAATGGAAGCCGCAAACGAAGAAAAACTTTTTGCCGCTATGAAGGAGAGCGGAATTAACATCTGATTATTTTTGAAAGGATTGATATATATGAAAATTGCAATTTACGGTTACGGAAACCTCGGCAGAGGTATTGAGTGTGCGGCAAACGCCGCGCCTGACGCCGAACTTTGCGCCGTGTTTACACGTCGTCCACCCGAAACCGTCAAAACACATACGGGTGTTCCCGTATACTCGGCTGACGAGGTTTTGAATTTCAAAGATAAAATCGATGTTCTTATAATCTGCGGGGGAAGCGCAACCGATTTGCCGAAGATGACACCCGCTCTTGCGCGTGATTTCAACGTTGTGGACAGTTTCGACACCCACGCCGCAATACCCTCACATTTTGAAAACACCGACCGTGCCTCTAAAGCGGGCGGAAAGGTTGCTCTTATTTCTGCCGGTTGGGACCCCGGAATGTTCTCTCTCAACCGTCTATATGCCTCGGCAATACTGCCGAACGGAAGTGATTATACTTTCTGGGGCAGAGGTGTCAGTCAAGGTCATTCGGACGCTATACGCAGAATAGAAGGCGTTTTGGATGCGCGTCAGTATACCGTCCCGATTGAATGCGCGCTTGACCGTGTTCGCAGTGGCGAAAATCCTGTTCTTTCGACACGCGAAAAGCATTTGCGTGAATGTTACGTGGTGGCAGCGGACGGTGCAGACAAGGCTCGCATTGAGCGTGAGATTAAAACAATGCCGAATTATTTTGCCGATTACGACACAACCGTTCATTTTATATCGGCAGAGGATTTGACGCGTGACCACGCGGGTATTCCGCACGGCGGTTTTGTTATCAGAACCGGAAGTACCGGTTGGAACGGCGAAAACAAGCACATTATTGAATACAGCCTTAAACTTGATTCCAATCCCGAATTTACCGCAAGCGTTCTGCTTGCCGGAGCACGTGCGATTTGCAAAATGAGCGTAAGGGGCGACAGCGGTTGCAAGACTATGTTTGATATTGCACCTGCGGACCTTTCTCCGCTTTCCGGTGAAGAACTGCGCAAAACAATGCTTTAATCGGATTGAAAGGAATTTATAATTTGATACATCAGAGTACTACTAACGATATAATATGCGAAAATATCTCGGTTTCCGAAAGCGGAGTACTCCGCTTTGCGGGACATGACACTACCATACTGGCGGAGAAATATAAAACCCCGCTCTATTTGATGGACGAGGACAGAATAAGGCAAAACTGCCGAACATACCTTTCCGCAGCCGAGAACTCTTTCGGTGAAAATTGCCGCATTATGTATGCCTCAAAGGCGGCGTCTTTCAAGCGCATTTATGAAA
This sequence comes from uncultured Eubacteriales bacterium, assembly GCA_964566175.1. Taxonomy (GTDB): domain Bacteria; phylum Bacillota; class Clostridia; order Oscillospirales; family Acutalibacteraceae; genus SIG589. The sequence continues at coordinate 56,233 of CAZMHU010000008.1, read as the reverse complement.
TTATGTTTGAAGAGGGAATGGGAATTGACGTTGTTTCGTCGGGGGAGATTGCCACCGCACTGCGTGCAGGTTACCCTCTCGAAAACGCTATTTTCCATTCCAATAACAAGACCGATACAGATATCGAATATGCTATGGAAAACGGTGTAGGATATTTTGTTGTTGACAATGCGGAAGAACTGTATGCGATAGAGCGCATTGCCGAAAAAAGCGAAAAGATGCAAAAAATTCTTTTGCGAATTACGCCCGGAATAGATCCGCATACCTATGAAGAGGTTGCGACAGGCAAAGTTGACTCAAAGTTCGGTTCGGCTATTGAAACCGGGCAGGCGGAAGAAATCACAAAAATTGCGCTTTCTCTTTCGCATATTAAACTTTCGGGTTTTCACTGTCACGTGGGTTCACAGGTTTTCGATTCTTCGGTTTATGAGGCAACGGTTGACGTTATGGTTCGCTTTTTGAGCGATATGCAACAAAATCTTTCCTTTACAACCGATGTGCTTGATATAGGCGGAGGTTTCGGCGTGCGTTATACCGAAAGTGACCCTGTTATCGATATTGCCGCGGCTATCGAGAATGTCGCAAAAAGGCTCAAAACACGTGTTGAGGAGTATAATATCCCTATGCCGACGGTTTGTTTTGAACCGGGCAGAAGTATCGTTGCCGATGCGGGTATGACACTTTACAGCGTCGGAACGGTTAAGAAAATCAAAGGGTATAAAAATTATGTTTCGGTTGACGGCGGTATGACCGACAACCCGAGATATATTCTTTACGGCTCAAAATATACCCTCTTGCCCGCAAACCGAATGTTTGATAAGCGCGATATGTCGTGCTCGGTAGTAGGCAGATGTTGTGAGAGCGGCGATATAATACAGGAAAATGTTTATATGCCGAGCGATATTGAGCGAAACGATATTGTTGCCTGTCTCACAACGGGTGCATATAATTATTCTATGGCATCAAATTATAACAGAATTCCGCGTCCGCCTGTTGTAATGCTCTGCGGCGGAAAAGATTATCTTGCAGTACGCAGAGAAACACTTGACGATATTACATCATTGGATATATAAAAAATCTCCCGCTTTCAAAGCGGGAGATTTGCTTTTATATTGCTATTTTCCTGTACTGCCGAAACCTTTATCACCGCGCTTTGTGGAGTCAAGCGTATCGGTTTCGATAAAATCGGCAGTGATAAACGGCATAATGACCAGTTGAGCAATACGGTCGCCTTTGTGAATTGTTTTCGGTGTTTCGGAGTCGTTGTGAAGAAAAACCGTGTATTCTCCGCGATAGTCCGAATCGGCAACGCCGACACAGTTTGCGGGGCGTAGACTCTGTTTTGTCGCAAGCCCCGACCGTGCGAAAATTGCGCCGAAGTAGCCGTCCTCTATCGCGAGGGCAATGCCTGTGCCGATTTTTGCACTGCCATGCGGCGGAATGATAATCACTTCTTCGTCGGTGCAGGCGTATAAATCATATCCTGCGGCACATAGCGAACCGCGAGTGGGAATGATTGCGTCTTTTTTAAGTTTCTTTATTTTAATTTCCATATTTTTTACCTCAAATATATTGCTGTTTTATTGAATTATATCTAATTATCACAAAAAACGCAAGTAAAAAGCATTGACTTATTTTAAATATTATTTTAATATATAAACAGAATGGAGTTGTTACACGTATGTATAACTTTGATGCAGAAAAAACTTGTAAAGATTGTATTGATTGGATAAAGTCTTGGTTTGCCGAAAACGGTGAGGGATGTACTGCCGTTGTCGGTATTTCGGGCGGAAAGGACAGTTCTGTTGTAGCCGCACTGTGCGTTGCCGCTCTCGGGCGTGAGCGCGTGCTCGGCGTCCTTATGCCACAGGGCGTACAGGCTGATATCGACTATTCAAGAGATCTTTGCGAAACGCTCGGAATTAAGAATATAACCGTTAACGTTAAAAATGCTATCGATGCTGTAATGGGTGAACTTGACGGCGTTTTGGAAGTCTCAAACCAAACACGCTTTAATCTTCCGCCGCGCATACGTATGTCGGTGCTTTATGCGGTGTCGCAGTCGGTAAACGGTAGGGTTGCCAACACCTGTAATCTTTCTGAGGATTATGTCGGATATTCGACAAAATTCGGTGACAGCGCGGGTGATTTCAGTCCGCTTTCGCGTCTCACTGTTGCAGAGGTCAAGGCAATCGGCAGGGTACTCGGTCTGCCCGAAAAGTTTATAGAAAAGCCGCCTATCGACGGACTTTGCGGCAAGACCGACGAGGATAACCTCGGCTTTACTTATGCCGTGCTTGACAGATATATTCGCGAGGGCATTATCGACTGTGCACAAACAAAAGAGAAAATCGACAGTATGCACCGCCGTAACCTTTTCAAACTTTTGCCGATGCCCTGTTTTGAATACAAGGCGTAAAATATATATTTTCAGAGGTGAAGAAATGGCGCTTTACAACATTGCCGACCTGTATGTTTTGATTGATTGCAAGGGAAAAACTATGCTCTCAAGGGCAGAGGCATATAGGGCAAAGGAGCAAAGAGAAGCCGATATTGTTATAAATATAAGTGAAGAGTCGACGAAAAATGCTGCACAGCGGCACGCCGAACTCACCGAAGATGAATGGGAATATATGCTTTTGGGTTCGAGTTTTTACAAACAACTCATCAATTTTGACGGTATGATGCTCCATGCATCCGCCGTTGTGGTTGACGGAAAGGCATATCTCTTTTCCGCGCATAGCGGTACGGGAAAATCAACCCATACGTCGCTTTGGTTGAAACTTTTCGGTGACCGTGCATATATAATAAACGATGATAAACCCGCGATACGTTTGCGTGACGGCGAGTTTTATGTTTACGGAACGCCATTCAGCGGAAAATACGACATAAGCCGTAATATAGGAGTACCGCTCGGCGGAATTTGCTTTATCGCGCGAGGAGAAGAAAACAAAATATACCCTATGGACGCAAACAGCGTTATTGTCAACGTAATGGAGCAGACTTTGCGCCGTCTGACAAAAGTTAATATGGAAAAAATGCTCACCTTGCTTGACAAACTTCTCAGCAGCATAACTGTATACCGGCTTGAATGTAATATGGATATAAGTGCCGCAAAACTCTCTTTTGAAACTATGAGCGGGGAGAAGTTTGATGGCTGATTTGATAAATCTTGGCGAAATGTTGCCGGCAATGCTCGAAACCCTCGAAACAGAGGGTGAAGTTTCTTTTACCGTAACGGGAAACAGTATGTTTCCGATGCTTAGAAACAGAAAAGATAAAGTTTGGCTCAAAAAACCGTCTTTTCCGCTTAAAAAGTATGATATACCGTTTTATATCCGTTCCGACGGCCGCTTTGTGCTTCACCGTATTGTAAAAGAGGGGGACGGCGGGTATATAATCCGCGGTGATAACTGTAATTATATCGAAACCGGCATAACGGACGATAAAATCATTGCCGTTGTGGAGCGCTTTAAGCGAGGAGAGCGGACATATTCCGTTAATTCTGCGGGATATAAAATTTATTGCCGTCTTTACTGCAACGGTGCGGTATATTTTTTGAGAAGAGTATTGTTGAAAATTCGCTCGTTTCTTTCACGCATAAAACACTTTTTAAAACCATAAGGAGTGCCGCTACTATGTTTTTAAACAAAGAGGAAATACTGAAAAATCAAAATAACAAGAGTCTTAATACCCCTGATGAGTTGATAGGTCATACCGATGACGTTCACGAAAACGAAACCGAAGTTTATACCCAAAAGCAGTGGATGCTTGAAAATATACCATTTATTTCCACGCCGGACGAATTGCTTGATAAGATTTATTATTACCGCTGGAAAAATCTTCTTGCCTGTCTTGCAAAGCGCAAAGAAGACGGAAAATACGAGTTCAGCGAGGGCTCGCCCGGTTGCGGATATCACAGATATATCGACTGTGCACAGGGCGCACACGTCCGCGACGCACGTTGGATAAGAGATACAAAATATCTTAATGATTATATTGACATAACCCCTGTTGAGGTTGGATATTGGAATTATCTTATCGACTCGGTTTACAGAAAGTATTTGCTTGACGGTGATAAAGAAAACCTTGCGAAGAATTATATCAAACTTTGGGCACGCTTTAACTTTCATGCGCATAAGTTTGACGAAGATTATAAACTTTATTATATGCAAAACGGCGTTGAAGGTCAGGAGGCCGGCGTCAACGGTTATGACAAGATAGAACGTGAGTTTGTATATTCCGCGTCGTATACTGCGGCGGGCAGTTCACTTGCGGCGCTTACCGATAACAAAATTTCGGGTGAGTATTGGTCTTGTGCAGGTTCCGAAGAAAAATTCGACAGTATTGTTATAGACACCGATATTGAAAACTTTTATGCGACGGGACTTCGCATTTGGTTCAGAACCGAACCATCTTCCGTAGCCGTTTATTATAACAAGGACGGCGAATGGACGGCGGTTGAAAACCTGTCTGTCGGTCCGTGGCAGTATGATGCCAAGATGACCGACGTGACCTTTGAAAAAGTTCCGACCGACAAACTGAAAATCATTTTTGAAAACGACCCTCAAAACGGTCTTTATACTTCTGCGTATGAACTTGTTGTGTGCTATACGTTTGAACCTTGGGGATGTGGAAGTTTTTGGAAGATAATCGGCGGTGACGAAAGTTACCGTATGAACTCAAACTGCTTTATGGCGGCGGCTGGCTATTCGCTTGCCGAAATTGCCCGTGCGCTCGGACGCCATTGGTCGGAAACGAATTATTTTGTAAAGCGTGCCGACGAGGTTAAAGAAGCAATATTCGAAAAACTTTGGGACGATGATATTTCGTTCTTCAGAGAGATAACGCATATTGACAAATATGTGATTGAGGGCAAGGAGAGTAACTGCTATTCTGCATGGAGTTTCGGTCTTGCACCCGATGAAGAACGCTATGCAAAGGCGTGGGATTACATAATGCGGAAGGATACATTTCTTTCTAAATTCGGCGTTACCACGCTTGAAAAGGAAAATCCGCACTATATGCAACCTTTCGGTCACGGTTGTTTGTGGAACGGCCCTGTTTGGCCCTATACATACAGTCTTATACTGCTCGGTCAGGCAAATTTGCTTCACGATTACAAAAATCACCATATGACCAAGGAAAGTTATTTCGAACTTTTGAAGAGATACTGTCTTTGCCATTACGATACCGACTCTACGGACGATTTTGCCGTGCGCGAGGATCATCACCCCGAAGAGAACCGCTGGATTGCACCTAACAAGGATTACAATCATTCTACCTTTATCGATAATGTGTTGGACGGTTTGTTTGGAATAAGACCCACAAAGGACGGCATTATTATCGATCCGATTGTTCCCGACAGTTTCGACTGGTTCTGTGTTGAGGATGTTCGTTGGCAGGGTCACGATTTATCGGTAGTTTACGATAAAGACGGCAGTAAATACGGCAACGGACGCGGACTGCGAGTTTATCTTGACGGAAAACTTTCCGCCGAAAGTGAGAAACTCGAAAAACTTATGCTCACCAAAGAATAGATATTAAGGAGTATTTTTATGCGCATATATGAAAACCCGCTTAAAACGAGCGAGAACAGAAATCCCGCCAGAAGTTATGTCATTCCGAGCGGCGTGTCGGAATACACACTTTTGAACGGAGAATGGGATTTTGCATATTTCTCTCGTGATATAGATGTTCCCGACACGATAACCGATTGGGACAAAATCCCCGTTCCGTCGTGTTGGCAAATTCACGGTTACGAAAACCCAAACTATACTAATATAAATTACCCCTATCCGTACGATTTGCCCTATGTACCGGACGATAACCCTTGCGGCGTCTACCGTCGTACTTTCACGCTCCAAAAGAAGTGGGGAAAGGTATATTTCGTTTTTGAGGGTGTTTCGAGTTGCGCCTTTCTCTATGTCAACGGCAACTATGTTGGCTTTACACAGGGCAGCCGCCTTCAAGCGGAATTTGATATTACCGATTTTGTTAATGCCGGTGAAAACATCGTTACCGTAAAGGTTTTAAAATGGTGTTGCGGAAGTTATCTTGAAGACCAAGACGCATTCCGCTATAACGGAATTTTCAGGGATGTTTATCTTTTGCAACGTCCGCAAGGTCACGTGAGAGATGTTGAAATTATTCCAAACGACAGGGAAATAGCAGTTAAACTTGACGGTAGTGCCGAGGTTGAGATTTTTGAAAAAGATACTTGCCTTTTCAGCGGTACGGTTGACGGCGAACTTTCTTTTCGTCCCGAAAACCCAATTCTTTGGAATGCCGAAAAGCCGTTCCTTTACACGGTGAATGTTAAGCACGAGGGCGAAGTTTTAAGTTTTAAAGCGGGTATGCGGAAAATTGAAATATCCGATAAATACGAACTTCTCATAAACGGCGTTTCCGTAAAACTTCACGGCGTTAATCACCACGACACAAGCAAACTGCGCGGTTGGTGTCAAAGCGATGAGGAAATGCGCGAAGACCTTATGCTTATGAAAGAACTCAACATAAACTGTGTCAGAACATCGCACTATCCACCCACACCTAAGTTTATAAGTATGTGTGACGAACTCGGACTTTATGTTGTTTGCGAAACCGACATCGAAACCCACGGCGTCACCCGCCGTTTTGCAAATGTGTCATACGGATATGACGTTGCAAGCAATGCTTGGCCCTGTACTATTCCCGAATGGAAAGCCGAGCATATCGAGCGTATGGCGCGTATGGTAGAAACCTTTAAAAACAATCCGTCTGTGATTATGTGGTCGACGGGTAACGAGAGCAGTCACGGCACTAATCACGTTGAGATGATAAAGTGGACAAGGCAGAGGGACAACACAAGACTTGTTCACTGCGAAGATGCTTCACGCAAGGGACAGTGGTACAACGCGGACGTATATTCCGTTATGTATCCTAAACTTTCGGAACTTGAACGTTGTGCGAAGTGTGACGATATTCCTATGCCGGTGTTTCTTTGCGAATACGCACACGCAATGGGCAACGGCCCCGGTGATGTTTATGCCTATAACGAAATGTTTGACAAATATCCGAAACTCATAGGCGGATGTATTTGGGAATGGGCGGATCACGTTGTAACAGTTGACGGTGTTGAAAAATACGGCGGTGATTTTGAGGGGGAACTCACCCACGACGGCAACTTCTGCTGTGACGGACTTGTCTTTGCCGACCGCTCGAAAAAAGCAGGTACACTTGAGGCGGCGGTGGCATATCAGCCGATTAAAACACGACTTGACGGTAATACGCTTTTTGTTTACAACCGTCTTGATTTTACAAACCTTGATGAATATGAGTTTTGCTATAAAATCGAGGTTGACGGAAACACTGTTTGTGAGAAAAAACTTTGCATACCGCTTGCACCGCACACAGAAACCGCCGTTTCTTTCGATTACGAAAAGGCTGTTTGCGAATACGGCGCATATATTACCACGCATCTTTTGAAAGATGGCAAGGAATGTGCACGCACTCAGCACGAACTGCCTTCCGTTAAGAAGCAGAAAAACGAGCAAACCGAAAAAGCCGATATGTCGGAAGACGAATATAATGTTTATATAAACGGTGACCGTTTTGAATATGTTTTCTCAAAGCATTACGGCGTGTTCACAAGCATTAAGGTCGACGGCGAGGAGCAGTTAGCGGACAAGCCTGTGCTTTCGGCGTTTAGAGCCCCGACGGATAATGACAGAAATATTGAGGCTTGTTGGACGAGGGCAAATATATGGCAGGGCGAAAACCTTGAAGCGGCGTTCTCCAAAATATATGACTGTGCGGTCGAGAACGGCGAAATCGTACTTCACGCTTCACTCGCAGGTGTGTCTCGTGCACCGTTCTGCAAGTATACCCTCAAAATTTCGGTTTTCGCGAACGGCAGGATAAACTTCTCTCTTGACGGCGATATTCGTGAAAACGTTATTTGGTTGCCCCGTTTCGGTTATGAGTTTATATTGCCGCAACAGTCCTCTGCTTTTAAATATTTTGCAAGAGGCCCTGTTGAGAGTTATTGCGATATGCACCACTGTGCTCCGTTCGGACTGTATGAGAGCACTGCCGCAGATGAGTATGTGAATTACGTCAGACCGCAGGAGCACGGAAACCACTTCGGAGCAAAAATGCTAAGTATCGGAAAACTTAAAGTTGTCTCCGACAAGGGATTTGAGTTTAATGTTTCGGAATATTCGGTAAACGCACTGCATAAAGCCTGCCACACCGACGAACTCGAAAAGGACGGAAAAGTTCACCTGAGGGTTGATTACAAGGTTTCGGGTATCGGTTCGAATTCGTGCGGGCCGCAACTGGAACCCGAGTATCGCCTGAGTGATAAAAAGATAAACTGGAAATTCAGTATCGAGATTTAACCAAAAGCGAGAGCGTTCTGCTCTCGCTTTTAACTTTTCATCCGAATGGCAAAAAACAGCAACGAATATCAAAAAAGAGATATTTATATTTTTGTTTTATTACGATATTATAGATATGGAGTATTGTCTTCTATTTTAATTTGAAAGGGATTGAGTTAAGAAAATGAGAAGTTTTAAAAAAGCAACAGCATTGTTCCTTTGTTTATTGCTGTCGGTTGCTGTGCTTGCGGGCGTTCCGTTCGGTGCGGTGGCTGAATCACCCTATGGCTCTGTTTTGGTTGAAACAGAAGATACGCTCGGTAACGGCTCTTCGGTTTATAAGGTTGCCGAGGGTGGCGGAAACGTAACACTTGACAGCAACATTGCGGATTTTACTTTAAAATTTAAATATACGGATGTTGCAAAGAATGTAACAAATCCGGAATGTTTATACATCAAAATGCGCGGCGGCAAGTATACCGTTGCGATACATCCTTGGGCTACCGCGAAAGATAACGACGTTGATTATACCAAATCAAACGGTTTGTCGGTTTCGGGCAGTTTTGAAGGCGGCGCAACATCAGCCGGAGGTAACGGTCAATTCTCCCTTGCGGATAATAAATGGGCAGAGTTCAAAATCGTTATGTCGGGTAATAAACTTGTCATTCTCAAAGACGGTAAACTTTGGCAGGATCTCACTTTAACGGATGAGGGAACAGCCGGCGCACTTGAGATGAAGTTCAGCGGAAAGTATGATACCTACGTTTCGGATATTTCCGTTACAACTCCCACCGAACAGGATCTTTATACCGTTGTCGATGCCGATTTCAAAAGCGAAGTTTACAGCGACGAATTCTGTAATATTCCGATAAGCTATGACGCGACAACAGATAAAGCAAAGATTCCGTACGGTACTTGGAATTCGTATACCATTGCACAGAACATCGGTGAATATGAATTCAGCGTTGACCTTTCATACGATGCGATAAACGGTGTTCGCGGTTTCGGATTGGATACGCCTGCCGGAAACCGTTATATCTTTGTTGCCGATGCGTTATATGACTATAACGGTAATAATTGGAAAGCAAATTACGGCGGCGTTAATTTGAACACAAGCAACGTGTGGCACAGCGTCAAACTATCAATGAAAGACGGTGTCGAAAAGGTATATTTAGACGGTAAAAACATCTATACCGCAAACGTTGCGACCGTTACAGCGGGCGATTTCAATTTGGTTATTCACACCTCAGTTGATGTTTCGTATAACGAAAACGTTTATCTTAAAAACTTGAAACTCACAAAAGCAGACAGCATCTCGAGAAGCGATATTGCCGTTTTCCCGACCTTGGACGAAAGTTTTGACTTTGCACAAAGGGACATTTTCGGTTATGGTTGGAGCAACACAAACTGGGCGTCTTTTGTGCAGGACGGCGTTAAGGGTGCAAAGGTTATATCGCACAAATCAAACGGTAACACACCCATGTTTGATGAAACTACGCTTAACGAGAATATGCTTTTCGGATTTAAGTTCTATATGAATTCCGGCGAGGCAAACGGTAATAAATCGACATTTTACGTGAGAAGAGATACAAGCGCTGATACAAAAGACAGAGGTTTCACCTTTACCTTTACTCATGAACAGTGCTATGTTGAATATTGTTCGGAAACCGAAAGCATAAATAAAGGGTACTATTTCCGATATGATAATACAAAATATTTCGACACGTCCGTGTTCGACCGTTGGATAGATGTTGAGTTCTTTATCTACGGAAAGAATTTGACTATTACCGTTGATGGTAGGGTTTTGTGCAGTATTGATGATGTTCATTATGATGACGCAAACAAGCACAGTTTGCTTTGGACACAGGCGGACCAGAATATTTATGTTGCCATTGCCGATATTAAACTTCAGTCGCTCGGCGGTTTGAAGAAAGCCGTTGACAGCACAGCCGCAGTTACATTTGATGAAAACGGTGTTGCCGACAGTTCAACGAGAGCACAGGCAATATCAGCAGGTGAGAAACTGTTTTATAATATTGACAAAACTTATTTGCGCAACAACACAAATTATCTTGAGGTATATTACGATTATGGCGATGTAAACACCGACGGAAATACCGATATTTGTGATATGGTACGTCTTAACAAGATTATCGGCGCATCCGAAAATGCTACTGTAAAGAGTGATATAAACCGTGACGGCAATCACGAAGCGGCAGACTTGACCCTTCTCAGAAACTATATTCTCGGATAGAATAAGCACAAAATAAAACCGCGTAAGGATTATTCCTTGCGCGGTTTTGCTGTTGCTTTGATTTTACGTCTTTCAAAATGTTGCGGGGAAGGTTATTGTAAATTCGGTCGGGTCTTGTGTCGAGGTAACTTCCAACCCATAGTCATCGCCGTATTTAAGTTTAATGCGGTCGTTGACGTTTTTAAGTCCGTATCCTTTGGAACGTTTGCCGAGAATTGCCTGTGCCGTTTGAGTGTCACCGAGACCCGCACCGTTGTCCGAAACGGTAAACACGAAGTTTTCGTCTGTCAGTTGTGCGGAGATTTTAATTTTTCCGCGTCTGCTTTTCAGCGGTTTTATCCCATGCTCAATGGCGTTTTCGACAAGCGGTTGAAGAATAAGGTGGATAATACGCAAATTAAGTGCGCGCTCGTCAACATCAAATTCGACATCAAAGGTATTGCCGAGAACGATTTTTTCAATATCCAAATATGAGTTTAACATTTTGATTTCGTCCTCAACGGTAGACTCGTCGGCATTGTTGTTGAGGGTTGCCCTGTAAAAGTTTGAAAGATTGATAACAAGACTGCTGATTTCGTCCGCATCGTTTTCAATGGCAATCCAGTTTATGGTTTGTAGGGTATTATAAAGAAAATGCGGATTTATTTGTGCTTGAAGTGCTTTAAGTTCAAACTTCTTTTGGCGTATTTCGTTTTCGTAAACTGTATTGATTAGGGAATCAAGACGCTTTGTCATATCCGAAATATCGTTTGTTAGATTTCCGATTTCGTCCTTCCGCTCCGAATACAGGCGAATGCTCAAATCACCGTTCTTTATAAGCGAAATCTTTTTTGAAAGCATATTTATTCGCTTTGTAAACGAGAAGGAGAAAACTATATCGATTATTATAAGCAATACAAGCGATAAAAGCATAACCGAAAAGGTAGAACGCAGAATTTTGCCGCTACCCTCAAAAATATTGCTTTTCGGCACATAGGCGAAAAGCCGCAGATTGTTTTTGAGTTTTGTGGAAAGCACCAAGTATTCGTCTGAACCGAGTTTTAATGTATTGTCGGATATCCCGAGCATATCCTCGGCGTTTGGCTCGTTTTCAAGACCGAAGACATTGCTGTGATATATGACATGCATATCCTCTGATGTCAGCATAATGTTATAATTCATAAACTCACTGCTTGTGGTCTTCATAAGAACTTTAGGCCAAATATAAAGACAGAGACTGCCGGTATTTATTGACTGTGAGTTATATATATCGTATTTGAGCGTTAAAAATTCGCCGTTGTAGTACCATTGCGGATTGCTTTTTGAAGAATAATCCGGCAAGGTCAGTTCGTCATAATTTCGGAGAACACTGCGGTAGGGAGTTATGTTTTGTTTTGAATAAAAGGTCACCTCACGCACAAACGGATAAAAACTTTTTATGTTGTAAATATACGGTTCAAGCAGTGAAACAGTGTCGGACGCGAGTTCATCGGCAAAGTCGTATTCTCCGTTGAATATCCTTAAAAAGTTCTCGTTGTGTGATAATTCGTCCACAATCTGCTCGCTCAGTGATATTGTGTTGTTAAGAGCCGTGTCGGCTTTCTCAAAATAAAACTGAACGTCCTTTTCCTTTGAGGAAAAGAGAAGAGAATTTGATTGATTGTACGAGAATATTCCCAATACCATAATAGGTATGAGCGAAATTATGAGATATGTAGATAAAAGTTGATATCTGAATTTAAGATTAAAAAACCAACTGCGTATTTTCTGTAACGGGTGTTTCATACTATTCGGTACCTTTCTCGCGGTATTTTGCCGGAGTTATTCCGAAATAACTGCTGAAAATCGTGCTGAAGTATGAATTCGACTCATAGCCGACCGCTTTGGCAATCTCTGTTACGCGTAGGTTGGTATCAAGCAACATTTCGCAGGCTTTTTTAAGACGGTATTCTTTAAGATAATCAACAAAGTTCTTGCCGGTTTCCTTTTTGAACAGACGGCTCATATACGACGGCGAAATATAAAGTTTTTCGGCAACATATGTGAGTGATATATCGTTCATATATTCGTTTTCGATAAGTGACAGACACTTTGAGATGAGCCGTTTGTTATCGTTCTGTTCAAGCGTGTCGTAAATGTGTCCCACGGCCTCGGTGAAGACGGCAATAATCTCATCGGAGGAAGTAGAAGAAAAAATCTTTTCAATCATCTTTTGTTCAATATCTTTGAAAAGGTGTTTTTTGCAAAGACGGTTTACGATATTTGCGGAAATGCTTTTGGCGTAAAGCGAAGAAAAGTGGGAATTTTCTTTTAATGTATTGAAAAGTCGTGAAACCGCAAGAATAAAGTCGGAATAGTTTTCGGTCGAAATATAAAAATATATCTTTTCAACCAATAAATCCAGTTGGTCGGAATCGTCGGTACTTTCGGTTTTGAAACCGTCGGTGCAGACAACATGACTCTTGTCGGCAAAGAAAAAGTATTCTCGCATTCGGTTAACATTTCCGTATTCTTCGGGCAAAAGCGAAACATCGCAAAACGGACTGTACGCTATACAAATTTGAAGACCGAGTTTATCTTTGAATGCGTCGGCCGCTTGTGTGAAAAAAGCGTGGGATGAGCGTTGCTTTTCACAGTTTATAACGGCATATTCGGAATTTTTCAAAGGTATTATAAAAGCGTTTTGAGGAAAAAGTTGTGTCAGCAGGGGAAGAACTTCGCTGTTTTGGAGTTTGCAGTTTAACATTTTGATGAAGACAAGTTGCGCTTCGGTTGCTTTTAAAAGATTGCAGAAGTCTTCGTCAGTGGCGCTTTTTTGTCCTTGAAGCCAACTAAGCAAAAGGTCTCTTGCGGCAGATATATTCGCTCGCTGTGCGCTTGTTTGACTTTCCTCTCTGCGACGGCAGATATCCGTGGCATATTCAAGGGTTTTGACAAGTTCGTCAACAGGGTAGGGTTTTAAGAGATATTTTATAGCACCGAAACCTATTGCCGATTGTGCATACTGAAAATCTTTATAAGCACTCATAACGATTATGATAAGTTGGGGGTAGAGTTGCTTTGCAGTCTCTGCCAATTCTATACCCGTCATATCGGGCATTTTGATATCGGTCATTAAGATATCGATTTTTTGTTCTTTCAGTATTTGCAGGGCGTCTTTTCCGCATTCCGCAGTTTGCGGCAAAAGCGGCAAGCCGAATTTTTTAACGGTTTTGCAGATGCCCGCGCGGTCGCGGAAGTCGTCATCGACGATAAGTATGTTATACATATTTCCTCCCCAAAACATTACTGCGTAATTATACATTACTTATTATTATAATCAAATTCTCTGCGATTTCAACAAAAAATAACCATTCAAGGTATACCCATCGACAAAAAGGACATAATCGAGAACAAAATATCAAAATATTAATATTTAAAGAAAAATGGCATTTTGATATAATTTAATCAGAAAAGTATGGAGGTCTTTCTTATGCTGAATTTTAAAAAAGCAACGGCTTTTTGTCTTAGTATAATATTAGCAGCGGGAGTGTTCGGAAACGTCGGAACGCAGGTTGTCTGCAAAGCCGAAACCGGCGCGGATACAGCGGCGGTTACAACTTTAAAGAAAGGCTCATACGGCGCGTATTATCAGCAGTACGGTAAAATCGAAAATGCCAAGCACGAGATAGTTTTACCGGCTTCGGATTTCAGTGTTGTTAAGGGTGAGAACGTAAAGTTTTCAAATGTTGAGGGTGTCGAAAATGCACTCGTTACCGACGGCAGTGATTGCGAAATGCTTTGCCGTTTCACCGTGCCCGAAACCGCACTTTATGAAATACACGTAAGATATTATCAAATAAAGGGCAGAAATTCCGCTATAAGCCTCGGTGTTAAACTTGATGGCGAGTATCCTTTTTCGGAGGCAAAAAGCAACCGATTTGACCGTATTTGGCAGGACGACAGCGGAATTTTGACTGATGAATACGGTGATCAATATACTCCTTCCGTTTCTGAAACGCCGCAGTGGACCGACGGCTCTTTCAAAGACAGAGACGGTTATTACGGAAATAATTCGTATAGATTTTATTTGACTGCGGGCGAACATACACTTTCGCTTATAAGTGATGAAGAACCGATTGCTGTTGAAAAAATGCTTTTAAAGGGCTCGGAAAAACTTTATGCATACAGCGAACTTTGCAAATTGTATGAAGAGAACGGTTATCGCAATTATGACGGCGATGCGGTCTATATTGAGGCTGAAGAGGCATACAGAAAATCTGACTATTCACTCAGAGCGCAGTCGGACAAAACCGATGCAAACACACAGCCTTTTTCCGCCACACAAATCAGATACAACTGCATCGGCGGAAACTCTTGGAAGTATCAGTCACAGTGGATTTCTTGGAAGATTGATGTCCCCTCTGACGGCTTGTATAAAATCGGTCTTCGTTTTAAGCAGGATATTATAAAAGGCTTTTTCTCTTCGAGAAGACTTTATATTGACGGCTCAGTTCCGTTTGAAGGGGCAAACAATCTTAAATTTGCATATTCCGAAGATTGGCAGGTTGCCGCACTCGGAGAAGACGCGCCGTATCTGTTTTATCTGACCAAAGGAACACACGAAATAAAACTTGAGGTCGTAACGGGTGAAATATCCGAGGTTATCGAAGGGTTGCAGGGCATAGCCGATGACCTTATGGCGGTATACCGCAGAATAATCGCAATAACCGGCACAAGTCCCGACCAGTACCGTGATTACAACATAACGGCATCGGTAACTGATATGGTAGATATTTTCAAGCAATCTAAAGCAACGCTTGAAGAACAACTAGCCCGCCTTTCCGAAATGCTCAACGAAAAGCACGTCAATGCAAGCGCACTTCAAACCTTGATTTCGCAACTCGAAGATATTATTGACGATCCCAATACTATTGTCGATTCGGGACGACTCAGCACATTCAGTTCCAACGTAAGCAGTTTTTCTTCGTGGCTTTTGGATTTGAAATATCAGCCGTTGACCATTGACAGAATAATGCTTATGAATCCCGAAAGCGAAATGCCGAAAGCCAACGCAAGTTTTATTACTTCACTGAAAGCGAGCGTTTTACGTTTTTTCTATTCCTTTGCAAGTCAGTACGGTGCGGAAAAGGACGAAGGACGTGAAAAAATAACCGTTTGGATTTCATCGGGACGCGACCAGTTGCAAATACTCAACAATATGATTTCTGATTCCTTTACGCCCAAAACAGGTATAAAGGTTGATATACGTCTTGTCAGTGCAAGTCTTGTTCAGGCAATACTTGCAAAAAACGGGCCCGATGTTGCCATAAATGTTGCGAGGGATCAACCGGTTAACCTGGCTATTCGAAACGCCCTTGTTGACCTGTCGCAGATAGATGGTTTTGAAAATCTTAAAAAGAACTGTAATCCAACGGCATTTGACCCGTATATGTACGGCGGCGGATGTTACGGAATACCCGATTCGCAGGTCTTTCCGATGATGTTCTACCGAACCGACATTTTCGAAGAGTTGGGACTTGAATGTCCGCAGACGTGGGATGAGTTTTCGGCACTTGCTCCGATACTCCAGCGCAATAATATGCGTGTTGGTATTCCGAGTGCGGGAACGGGTATGTTTACGGCGTTCTTGTACCAGAGTGGAGGAAGTTTTTATAACGCTTCGCTCACCGATACCGAATGGCTCTCGGAACAAGCCTATTACGCATTTTCAAACTGGACGAAATATTTTACGCAGCACGGTTTTTCACTTGAATACAGTTTCAATAACCTTTTCAGAGTCGGCGAAATGCCTATCGGTATTGCCGATTACAATATGTATAATACCATCAAGGTTACCTGTCCCGAACTTGAGGGACTGTGGGAGATGGTACCTCTGCCGGGTACTGCCGATGAAAACGGCGTTATAGACCGCAGTGTCAGTGCTTCGGGAACGGCATCGGTAATATTTAAAAACACAGATAATCCCGAGGCGGCTTGGAAGTTTATTTCGTGGTGGACCGATATCGATGCGCAACTTCGTTACGCGACCGAAATGGAATCGGTTATGGGTGTTTCGGCACGCCAAACCCCCGCAAACTTAAAGGCTCTTCAGGGAATGAATTGGAGCAAAAGCGAACTTGACGGAATTATGACCCAGGTAGGCTATGTTAAGGAACTTGCCGAAATTCCGGGAGGTTATATCGTAACAAGAAACCTCGCCAATGCCTTTAACGATACCGTTGTAAACGGTAAAAACGCGAGGGCAAGCCTTGAACGTTGGGCAGACAGAACAAGTATTGAAGTCAAACGCAAACAGAAAGAATTCGGAATAGAGTGATGATATGAAAAACAATTCAAATAACGCCTTGTCCCTAAAGCGACGCATAGGAACGGATTTAAAGAAAAATTATCAACTGTATATACTTGCATTCCCGTTTATTCTTCTGTTTACCATGTTTGTAATACTGCCGATACTCGCCGCCATTGTCCTGTCGTTTACACAGTACAATATGGTGGAATCACCGAAATTTATCGGTATAAGCAACTATGTTCAGATGTTCTTTGGTGACGATGTTTTTTGGACTGCTTTTAAAAACACAATGATTTTTGCCGTCATTACCGGTCCTGCCGGATATATACTTTCCTTTGTTGTGGCGTGGTTTATTAACGAACTCAACCCAAAAGTGAGGGCGGTCGTAACCTTTGTTTATTATGCCCCTGCACTTACGGGAAATGTCTATTTTATATGGCAGTATATATTCAGCGGCGACCGCTACGGTTTTATAAACAATGTTTTGCTTAAAACGGGATTTGTTCTTGAACCTATACAGTGGCTCAGCGATACAAACTATATGCTTGCTGTTATAATTATTGTCCAACTTTGGATGAGTCTCGGCGTCAGTTTTCTTTCATTTATCGCAGGCTTTCAGTCGGTTGATAAAAGTCTTTATGAGGCAGGAGCGATTGACGGTGTTAAAAACCGTTGGCAGGAACTTGCCTATATAACGTTGCCTGTTATGAAACCGCAGATGATGTTCGGTGCGATAATGCAGATTTCGTCGGCGTTTTCCGTAGGAGCGATTTCGCAGACATTGGTAGGTTTCCCAAGCAAAAATTACGGCGCACATACCATAGTATTGCATATTATGGATTTCGGAACAATCAGATATGAAATGGGCTATGCCTGTGCAATATCTGTCTTGCTTTTCCTTGTTATGATTTTGTTCAAATCTTTGGTATCGCGAATTCTTTCGGTAGTTGCGGACTGACGGGGTGAAATAATGAAAAATATCAAGTTAAAATATTCTCATGCCGGCGTCAGAAAGCAGACAAGAAGTGTGTTCGGTAATATTATCATTGCGGCAGTGCTTTCCTGTGTCGGAATATTTATGCTTTTGCCGCTTGTTTATGCGGTAATGCAATCTTTTAAGCCAATTGATGAGTTGTTTTTATACCCGCCGCGCTTTTATGTTATGCGTCCGGTGACTACCAACTACACAATGCTTTTGCGCCTTATAAACAATCTTTCTGTACCTTTCAGCAGATATCTCTTTAACAGTATTCTTGTGACGGTTATCGTAACGGTTGGACAGATTGTTATAACCTCTGCGGCGGCGTACCCTATGTCACGTTTTAAAACGGGAATAAGTTGGGTATTTCAGATTGTCGTTTTGGCACTGCTGTTTAACGGCACGGTTCTCGCCATACCGCAGTACATAATTATGAACGAAATCGGTGTAGTAAATACATATTGGGCATATATATTGCCCGCGTTGCCGTCTTCAATGGGTCTGTTCCTTATGAAACAGTTTATGGATCAGTTGCCATTTGCACTGATAGAGGCGGCAATGATTGACGGAGCAAACCATTTCAGAATTTATTGGAGCATTATTATGCCGTCGGTACGACCTGCATGGTTGACACTGCTTATCTTTTCATTCCAGTCGATATGGTCGATTACAGGAGGCAGCCTTATATATAACGAAGAACTTAAAATGCTGCCGGACGCAATAAATCAGGTTCTTTCGGGCAGTATTGAGAGGACGGGTGCATCTACGGCAGGCAGTGTTTTGCTTATGATTCCGCCGATAATTATTTTTATTTTCACACAAAGCAATGTAGTTCAAACTATGACAAGTTCGGGAATTAAGGAATAGCGGTGAGTAATATGAACAGAAAATTTAAAACTGTAATTTGCACATTCGTTGCCGCTTTGCTTGCGGCGAGTATTATTACCGTTTCCGCAAAATCCACAAACACATATTCATACAGTGACGAAGAGGTCAAAAAATCACCCGATGCCGTCTATGTTGAGCGAACGGTGTACGGAAACGATTTGCTTTGCGGAAGTCTTGCATCGCCAAAAGATATGTGCCTTTTCGGCGGCGAGATGTATATTTTGGATACCGACAACAACAGAATAATCATAACGGATACGGATTTTAATTTTAATAGAGAAATCAAATCATTTCTTTTAAGTGGTGTCGAAACGCTCCTTTCAGCACCAAAAGGTATTTTTCTCACAGGTGACAAACTTTGCATAGCCGATACCGGTAACAGCCGTGTTTTGATAGTTAATTCAGCAGGCGAGATAGTGCTCGTTTTGGAAAAACCCGAAAGTGAACTTTATAATCCGAGCCTTGAATTTAAGCCACAACGCGTACTTACGGATTCAAACGGATACTATTACGTTATAAATCAAGGTAACTATGAGGGCGCGCTTCTTTATAATCCTGACGGAAGTTTTAACTCTTTCTTCGGCGGCAACCGCGTAACGGTTACGCTGTCGCTGCTTGTTGAAAATATGTGGCGTAATATTATGAACAAGACTCAACTTTCGCGAATTGTTCAAAATATACCGCAGGAATATTGCAGTTTTGATATCGACAGTAAAGGTTTTATATATACCTGTACCAACAATACAACCGATAAAGTTGACCAGATTAAGAAATTGAACCCCAAGGGCGAAAACATTTGGGAGACCGGCAAAAACTACGGTGACACGGCTGAACTTTATGAAGGCTCTACCGAGATTGTAACACGTATTGCTGATGTTTCGGTTGATGAGCAAGATTTTATAACGGCGGTAGATACGCAATACGGTCATATATTTCAATATTCGGCAACCGATGGCGAGATACTTTTCGTTACGGGAAATTTAGGTTCGCAAAAGGGAACGTTTTCCACACCGTCCGCCGTCGAGTCGGACGAGAACGGAATTTATGTTCTGGATTCCGCCAAGGGCAGTATAACGGTTTTGCGTTATACCGAATACGGCAGGGACGTCAGAAATGCAGTAACACTTTATAACGACGGAAAATACTCCGAGGCACTTGATTATTGGAATAAAGTTATTAAAAAGAACGGAAATCTCCAAATTGCCTATATCGGAATAGGTGAAGCGTTGCTCGGTGAGAAGAATTATACCGAGTCTATGAAGTATTTTAAACTCGGTATGTATAAAGAGGGCTATTCCGAAGCGTTTGCACAGTATCGCAAGACGATTTTGGAAAAAAACTTTATTTGGATACTCATTGCCGTTGTTGTATTGCTGATAACGGCATATACCGCAAGTTATATCAAGAAAAAGAACAAGAAAGTCGACTTTACCATAAAGCGTTATAAAAAATGGCAATATCCGTTTTATGTGTGTTTCCATCCCGCAAAGGGATTTGACGACTTGAAATGGTCTGGACAGACATCATATATTGCGTCTTTTATAATTTTGGGACTTTGGTTTGTATCAAGCATTTTAAAACGTCAAAAAACCGCGTTTCTTTATAATACAAATCTTGAATCGTTGATGGAGTTCAGCATTCTTGTTCAGTTTTTGTCAACGGTCGGACTGTTTGCTGCCTTTGTGGTTATAAACTGGGCGTTGTGCACTCTTTTCGACGGTAAAGGAACGGTCAAAAATATTTGGATATATTCTTCGTATGCACTTATTCCGATAGTTCTTTCAAACTATGCCTTTGTGGGACTGAGTTATGTTTTTTCCTCCGATGAGGCGGCGTTTATGAGCATTATGAATGTTGCGTGCATAATTTGGGCATTGGCACTGCTTATGAAGGGTATGAGCGTTATTCACGAATATGAGTTAAAGCAGGTTATAATTTCGCTTTTGGCGACGGTTTTCGGAATGGCTGTCGTTGTATTCTTGCTGGTACTTGTAATCAGTTTGTTTAACAAAATTTCATCGTTCGTCACTTCGATAATCGACGAACTCAGAATGCACTCTGTTATGAAAGGGGAATGACATTGAAAATCAAGAAAATATTTTGTCTGCTTTTGGTGGCGTGTATAATCGGACTTTGTCATTCTCCTGCAATTTATGCCGCACCGAGTGAGGTTGTGCAGACGGTTGAGACTACAAGCATAGAGAACGATAAATATATACTTTATGTTGACGTAGAGGGGCGCGTTAAACTTTACGTAAAGGAAACGAGTGAATGGTGGTATAGTAATCCCACCGATACCGCTCTTGTTTCACAGGTCAGCGGCATTGCTAAAATGCAGTCGAACTCGCAACTTATCGTTACATACATAGCGGGCGGTTCAAACGAAAAACAGGCAACAAGTTATGCCTCTGCGACAAAAGGCGGCAGTGTTGAAGTAAGCATCGCTGACGGCTCGGTTTCGGTATGTTACGATTTTAAGGATGAAAAGTTTAAAATTCCGGTTAAGTACAGTTTAACGGGCGACGGAATGAAAGCCGAAATTCTTAACAGCAAAATCGAAGAAACCGGCGATAATCAGATAAGCAAAATAGCACTTCTGCCTTATTGGGGCGCTGCAGGAAATGCCGAAACAGGATATTTTCTTGTTCCGGATGGTAGCGGTGCATTGATTGATTTTAATAACGGCAAGGCGGTTAACGGTTATCAGCAGACCGTTTATAACGCCGATGAATTGATGAACGAAACAACACATATAACCGTTAGTGAAAAGGTATATATGCCCGTTTTCGGAATTAATAAAACTACACAGTCGCAACTTGCGGTTATTGAGGGCGGAAGCACGGTTTGCAAACTTTATGCGTTTGTCAGCAATGCAAATGTTCCGTTTAACTATATTTACCCTGAGTTTACATTCAGAAAAACTTCCGTTGTTCAGATGCTTTCAAAAACGTGGTATCCTTTGGATGTAACATTTGTTTCGAAAAAACGTGTGGACAGCGAGAACTTTTCGGTGCTTTACTGTCCTATATCCGACAGTGATAAAGGATACAGTGGTATGGCAAATACATACCGTGAATATCTGAAAAAGAACGGCGGAATGTCTGCCGAGGTAAATGATGATTATGTTCCGCTTTATCTGGATATATACGGTAGCGCCCTCGTTTCGGATACATTCCTCGGCTTTCCGACCAAAGTCAACAAAAGCCTGACGGATTTTGACGAGGTCAGAGAAATTGTCAACGAAATGAAAGAGTCCGGAATAAAGAATATAAACATTCGCTATAAGGGTATAAGCAGTGTCGGGCTTTACAATAAGAATGTTCCGACGAAGTTTGGTGTTTCGGGCAAGATAGGCGGTAAAAAAGGGTTTAATACATTGGCGGAATATTTGGAGGAGAACGGTATCGGTTTCTATCCGGACGAGGATTTTATATATCTTCGCAAGTCATCAAATTCGATTTTCAAGCCGAGCAATGTTGTTCAGGATGTTCGCCAAAAGAATGCACTGTTTTACGATTACGATATCAGCACCGGCACAAAACTTAATTCAGACACACTGAAATATGCGCTTAAGCCGCAGAAAACCTTGAAGGCGGTTGAGAAATTTTTAAAATCGTTTTTAAAGACAAAATCACGTTGTTTGTCAGTTTCGACACTTTCAAACACGATGATGTCGGATTACGGCAGTGATACTTCGTTCGGCGCTCAAACACAGGAAATATACGAAAAGGCTTTTGAAAAACTTTGCGGTAGTGATGTAAAGTTAATGCTTGAATCACCGTATATATATGCCGCACGATATGCCGATTGTATAATTGCCGCTCCGGACGATAGCAGTAATTATGATATTGAGGACAGAACAGTTCCGTTTTATCAAATGATTTTGCACGGTATCGTGTCATATTCCACACGGTCGCTCAATTCGATTCCCGATAACCGCGAGGCAGTATTGAAGGCGGTGGAAACCGGCAGCAGTTTGCTTTATTCGCTTTCGGCAACCGAATATTCGCAGGTTATCGACGACGGCTATGACGAACTGAATTGCGTTTATGCGAAGGATTGGATTGATACCGCAGTTGCAACGGGCAATGAAGTATATTCAGTCCTCAAAGATGTTTCGGACAGCGAAATTATAAATCACTCCGAAATATCTGAAAATGTATTCAGAACGGAATATTCCAACGGTACTGTGATTTACGTAAACTACGGTGATACGCCTTTCGAGACCGAAGACGGCGTTGTAGAAGCAAGTGACTATTATGTTTGCGGAGGTGGGCAAAATTGAAAAAATCCGGACTGACTAATCAACATCGCAAAGCGGTAACGGGTTTTTGCTTTGTACTGCCTTGGATAATAGGTTTTGTCTATTTCTTCTTTATTCCGTTTTTGAAAGCGGTATTCTATTCGTTTTCATCAATCAAAATAACGAGCAACGGATTTGATTTGAAGTGGGTAGGCTTGAAAAATTACAAAAATAACCTGTTTACAGACGCCGATAATATGCGTATGATAATTACGTCTATCGGCAGTATGGTTGCGACGGTTGTTGTTGTCGTAATATTCAGCTTGTTTATTGCGATTATTCTGAACCAAAAGTTTAAGTGTCGCGGAATTGTGAGAGCGATTTTTGCTCTGCCGATAATAATTTCTTCCGGCGTTATAATCCTTCTGCTCAAGCAAAATGTTTTACAGCAGAATATGGATGTTGAATCAACCGGAGCAATCTTTCAAGCGACCGATGCGCTTAAATTTTTAAGTGAGGCGGGATTACCGCAAAAGGTAGTGACATTCTTCGAGAGTATTGTCAACAATATTTTCGATATGGTTTGGAGTTCGGGAATGCAGATTATACTCTTCCTTTCCGCTCTGCAAAGCATACCCTCTTCGTCTTATGAGGCGGCGAAGGTGGAGGGTGCAACTGCTTGGGAATCGTTTTGGTTTGTAACTTTCCCGATGGTAGGACCTTTTTTGTTGATAAACATTATTTATACCATTATCGACAGTTTCACATCGAGTACAAATAACGTTATGATGAAGATAACTTCGCTCTTTACCAATATGCAGTATGCCGAGGCATCCTCGCTTTCAATGATTTATTTTGTATTGGTTATGATAATAGTTATGGCGGTTTTCTTGGTAGCGAATAAGAGAATAAGTTATTCGGAAATGTGAGGAATGAAGATGGAAGCAGTAAAAAACGTTAATAAATATAACCGCATTAAGGCGAAAAACCGAATTGTCAACACTGCTTGGGTACTCTTCAGAGCCTTTTTGATAATCGGAATAGGTTATATCATTCTTTATCCGATAATCTTTATGATAAGTACGGCACTTAGAGGGTCGGAAGATTACTATAATCCTATGGTCGTTTGGTTGCCCTTGCACTACTCGCTTGATTCTTTCAAGAATGCCGCAAAGTTACTTGATTATTGGAACACGCTTTTCAAAACCGCATTTTATTCTGTGGGAGCGTCGCTCATACAGGCGGTTATGTGTGCCTTTACCGGCTACGGCTTGGCGCGTTTTAAGTTTAAGGGAAAGAGCCTGGTTTTGCTTTGTGTTATTCTAACAGTAATTGTTCCGAACCAAACAATAATCGTTCCGCTTTATGAGCAGTACCGATTTTTCGACTTTTTCGGTATCGGCAGTCTTGTTGAACTCATAAGCGGAGTGCAGATGAGCGTTAACCTCACCGACACCGGTTGGGTATATTTCCTGCCGTCATTCTTTGCGAGCGGACTGCGTTCGGGACTTTTCATTCTAGTCTTTATGCAGACTTTCCGCGGTTTCCCACGCTCTATCGAAGAGGCAGCGGAAATTGACGGCTGTTCCGCACTGAAGTGCTATCTTCGTATTATCGTGCCGAACGCTCTTAATGCTTTTGTGACGGTTTTTTTGTTCTCGCTTGTATGGCATTGGGGAGATTATTACTATGCCGGTATGCTTATGGGCAGTGGTTCTACGCTTGCCGTAGCACTGAAATCTCTGCCCACAACGGCACAAACGATGTTCAGCACTGCATCCGACCCCGTGGCAAACTCGGTTTGCGTGCAGGCAGGTTGCCTGATGGTCATACTTCCGCTCCTCATAATCTTCTTTATAGGACAGAAGAGTTTTGTCGAAAGCGTTGAAAGAACAGGAATGGTTGAATAATGAAAAATTTTATATACGTTATACAATTAAATAGGGGGTGAACGGAAAAACATTTTTGTTTCAAATTTGATAGCCGTGGCTTATTTGAAACCGAAAAAAATTATTACGGCAGAACGGAGTTTTTTATAATGAAAAAGCATTTCATAAAAGGTTTTTGTATGGCGTTGGCGGCAACTGTGATGCTGTCCGCACTCGCAGGCTGTTCAGGTGACGGTGATTCCGATAAGGGCGGCAGTGCAGCCGCGAAAACCGATACATCGGCATATAAAGGTGTAGACCTTGTTATGTACTGTGCCGCAGACGGCGAGGAAACAATAAAAGAAGTTGCAAAAGTAGCGGGCGAAAACTGGGAAAAGGCAACCGGCGGAAAGATTACATATATTATGAGTCCCGACTGGAACCAAAGATACAGTAATCTCACCGTAAAGACGGCAACGGCTTCACAACTTGACGGCTATTGCTCTACAATACAGGACTGCCCGACATTGCCGCTGAAGGGACTTTTTTTGCCGGTAGACGAATATCTTGAGGATACGGACTATATCTCCAAGCACCTCAGCACACAGGCATATTCTTTTAACGGCAAGACATACGGCTTCGCTCAGAAGTGCCGTTCCGTTCCTTTCGTAATTCTCTATAACAATACTCTCTTTAAAAACAACGGTGAAAAAACACCTATGGATTATTACAAAGAGGGCAACTGGAACTGGGATACTTTTAGAGCCGTTGCAAAAACAATGACACAGGATCTTAATAATGACGGTAAAACCGATCAGTACGGTTTCGGAAGTTGGTATTTGCATCCGTTTATCTGTTCTGCGGGTCTTGCCGACTACATCGGCAGTGATAACAAACTCACATTCACCGATACCAAGTTTACCAATACTATGAATTTCTTGCAGGAAATGGGCTTTAACGATAAGAGCATACAGACAAGTGACCCGGGTAACGCTTTTATCGAGGGTAAACTTGCTATGTGCGCTGAGCGTACATATTACGTGAGAGAATACGCAGCTCAGGGACTTGAGGATGAGATAGATTTTGTTCCGTTCCCGCTTTCATCCGACAATACAAGTGACACACGTTATATGTATTGGGTTGACGGTCTTTCCATACTCTCTAACACCGTAAACGCCGAAGCAACAGCAGTATTCCTTAAAGAGTATTGGGCACCCGCATATGCCGATTGGTATGAGCAGTCACAGTTCTCCGACGAATATTGGGAAGGCGGCTACACTGATGAGCAGAAACAGGTTATCGAGGATATGATTCCTTATGCTGTTTGTATGCCGTCACAGGGCTATCCGAACTTTATGGATACCGTTTCGAGCAAACTTTATAATGATATTATAACAAAGGGACTCTCCGTTAGTTCTTCTGTTGCAAGTTACTCACCCTCACTTCAGGCTATTATAGACGACGCTTTAAGTGCTGAGTAATAAAGTCCTGTAATATTACCGCTGAGGCATAAAACTTTCAGCCCCGGCGTGCGGATTGAAATTTTTTTGAAGGATTTGTAGGTGATAAAATGAGAAAAAGGTTATTGGCAGTGCTTTTTTCGACGCTATTTCTGTTTTTAACGGCGTGCGCCCCGCAAGGCACATCTTCCGACCTCGGCTCATCGAACGCCGTCTCGTCAAATATCGAGACGGCGAACAAAGAAAACACCGATACCGATAACAGCAAAGTCGTTTCAAGGGTTGTAACGAACGAAGACGGAAGTATGTATATCGAGCATAACGGAAAGCCGTATCTTTTTTACGGTACACAGTTGCGAATAGATAACATTCGTGAACGTTACAGTTCGGATACTTCTCTTATTGATACAATGTTTGCCAAGGTCAAAGAAGACGGCTTTAATACGATTGTCATACCCGTAAAATGGTATCAGATTGAACCTAAAAAGGATATCTTCAACTTTGACCTCGTAGAACTTTATTATCAGGCTGTATATAAATATGATCTCACAGTTCAGTGGCTTTGGTTCGGCACAGAGGTTTGTGGAGCGGGCGGATGCACACCCAATTATATGAAAGAGTCGGACGAATATGTTAAAAAGCCCTCTCCGTCGGGACTTTATTATGATTTTACCTGTGAGGCAACGCTGGAGCGTGAGAAAAACGCGCTCGGCAAATTTATGGAATTTATCGCAGAGAGAGACACCGAAAGACGTTGCGTTATGATACAGGTCGATAACGAGGTAAGCCACGGCGGGCCTACCTTTGACGGTGGCACCGACACTTGGTATAAAACCGAAGAAGCGTATTATAAATACGGTTGGGCAGGTGGCCAGCAGTATGCTCTTGCCGAATATTTAAGCAAACTCGGCGACGTTATACACGAGAGTGATTACAACTGCGTTACGCGCGTTAATATAATGAGCGACGCATGGCAGGTCGGCAGAGACATAACCGATGTTTTGCTTAGCGGAAGCGGCGTTGATATAATCGGTATAGATGTTTATGAAACAACTTGGTTTGATAATATGAACGATATACACCTCAACGACGGCAATCTTTTCCACTTTGCCGAAGCCTCAACCGAGTATGACCATTCTTATACCGTTATAAAATTCTTGGCAGAGGGTTACGGATTTTTAAGTTATTCTTTCAACAACTATAACTTTACTCACGAACTTGATACTGCCGGTTACGGCGGCGGATATTATTACGTTACCGATGAGGATTTGTTTACAATCAACCCCGTATCGGGAAATTCGATAGAATCTGTCAGAAAGTTCAACCACACCATAAACAAGTGTAAAGACGAACTTGCTGAGGCTGTTGCCAAGAAATGTGTTGCGGCATTTAACTATCAACACGAAGAAGAGGATGTCAGCGTAACGAGAAAATTCGGTGATTTGGATGTTACATTTATTGCCGAACAGGAGGGTTACGGTTTGGCGTTCTGGCTTTCGGAAAAGGAATTTGTCTGTATGACAAACGAAGATGGTTCGGCTTTTGCCTTTGGTACACAGAGGGTAGAAAATGCCGAATACGGTGCTTTTGAAGACGGAAAGTGGATTGCTGAATCCGAAAAGCCGACAGTAAAGGGTAACCGCGTGGTAGCCGACGGCTATAAACTTATTAAAGTTACAATTAAGTGATAAGGGGTGAGAGATTTGAAAAAATTCACGGCAATAATGTGCTCTGTTTTGATTCTTTTGAGTACGCTAACGGTTTCTTTGGATCTTAAACCGCTTGCGGCTACACAGACAGAGATTTTAACGTCATCGGAAATTGTGGAAAAACTTAAAAGTACCGGTGCATACAGCGAGAGCGGCGGTGTGCTGACAAGTTTAGCGGGTCATCCCGGTGCGAGCGCAAGTCTCACAACCGAGCAGAATTTCGAACTCAAGTTCAGTGCGACGATACCCGCAACTGTTTCGGGCAGTCTGCAAATCAGACTGCGTGCAAAGGATGTAACAGGTCATACCGTCGGCTACAGAGTATTTGTATCGAACGGCAAGATTAGCCTTGAGAAGTTTAACGATGACAACTGGCGTTCGACCGAAGTCGGAAGTTATACTCACGATTTCGGCATTAAAACCGAAGTTGCGATAAACGCAAAAGACAGCAAAATTACGATTTCGCTCAACGGCACAAAGGCTATTGAAATAACCGATGCTGTTGACACTTCCGCAGACGGCGGCGAGTTGCGTTTTTACGGCACCGATTCAGCAGGATTTGTGCTTGAGGGCTTTTCTTTGAATAAGCCTACCGTAAATACTTCACAGGCAGATATTTTAACATCGGCACAGATTTTGGAAAAACTTAAAAGCAGTGGATCATACACCGAAAACAGCGGTGTGCTCACAAGTGTCGCGGGCAAGGCGGGAAAGAACGCAAACCTCACGACCGAGCAGAACTTTGAACTCAAGTTCAGTGCGACGATACCCGCAACAGTTTCGGGCAGTCTGCAAATCAGACTTCGCGCAAGTGACCTCACAAACCACACCGTCGGTTACAGAGTGCTTGTATCGTCGGGCAAGATTAGTCTTGAAAAGTTTAACGATGACAACTGGCGTTCGACCGAAGTCGGAAGTTATACTCACAATTTCGGCACAAAAACCGAAGTTACGATAAACGCGAAAGACAGTAAAATCACAATTTCACTCAACGGTGCAAAGGCTATTGAAATAACCGATGCTGTTGATACTTCGGCTAATAACGGCGCGGTTCTTTTCTATGGAACAGATGCGGCAGGATTTGTGCTTGAGGGCTTTTCTTTGAGAGAACCTGTGGCGGATACCGCAACTACCGATATCTTAACATCGGCAGAAATTGCAGAAAAACTTAAAAGCAGTGGATCATACACCGAAAACAGCGGTGTGCTCACAAGTGTCGCGGGCAAGGCGGGAAAGAACGCAAACCTCACGACCGAGCAGAACTTTGAACTCAAGTTCAGTGCGACGATACCCGCAACAGTTTCGGGCAGTCTGCAAATCAGACTTCGCGCAAGTGACCTCACAAACCACACCGTCGGTTACAGAGTGCTTGTATCGTCGGGCAAGATTAGTCTTGAAAAGTTTAACGATGACAACTGGCGTTCGACCGAAGTCGGAAGTTATACTCACAATTTCGGCACAAAAACCGAAGTTACGATAAACGCGAAAGACAGTAAAATCACAATTTCACTCAACGGTGCAAAGGCTATTGAAATAACCGATGCTGTTGACACTTCGGCTAATAACGGCACGGTTCTTTTCTATGGAACAGATGCGGCAGGATTTGTGCTTGAAGGCTTTTCCTTGAGAGCACCTGCGACCGATGCCGGCACGACTACACCAACTCCTACTCCCACTCCCACACCGACACCCACACCGAGTGTTCCCGATTTGTCCTCGCTTGACGAACTAAACAAAAAACTTGTTCTCTCGAATGGTTACACCCTTGACGGTGATGTTATTAAATCGGTTGTTGGCAAGGGCGCGTGTTCTGCCATGCTCACCGATAAGCAGAATTTCGTTTTTGATTTTAAGGTTAAAATAAACGAAAATTCGGACGGCGGAGACTATATGCAGTTGCGTTTGCGTACCGCTAATGCGGCTGACCACAGTCTCGGATACAGGCTTTATATTTTCAAGGACAGAATACAGATTGATAAATTCAACGATAACAACTGGCAGTCAACTGTTTTAAAATCGGTCGATTATAATTTTACAAACACAACAAACATTCGAATAGCGGCAAACGGCGGTGACCTTTGGATTGCGCTTGACGGTGTTAAAACAATAACACTTACCGACGCGGTCGATACCTCTGCGGAAAACGGACAGTTGTGTGTAATGGGAACGGTAGGCAGTTACAGCAGTGAGATTAAAATCGTATCGTTACAGGAGTACAGCGACAGTGTTGCCAACGAGGGAATATATGTTCCTGTTATCGACACAACTGTAATCAAAACAACAAGTGAACTTAATAATGCTCTTGTCAGAAGCGGCGCATATAACTTGAACGGTGACAGTTTGATTTCAGTTTTGGATAAGGCGGCAAAGAACGCAACATTTACCGAAGAACAGAACTTTGTTTTCGATTTTGAGGTAACGCTTGATGCCGCATCTGAAATCAACGACCATCTCCAACTGCGTCTGCGAACTGCCGACACAGAAAATCACAGTCTCGGTTATCGTTTGCTTATCTACAAAGACAGAATTTCGCTTGAAAAGTTTAACGATAACAACTGGCAGTCTACGGCGATTAAATCTGCCGACCACGACTTCACAAAGGCGACTAAGGTTCGCATTGCGGCAAACGGCGGTGACCTTTGGATTGCGCTTGACGGCGTTAAGACAATAACACTCACCGACGCAGTTGATACATCGGAAAACCGCGGTGCTCTTAGAGTTTACGGATTTAACGGTGCGAAAACTTTAACTCTTAAAATGATTGCGCTTAAAATCTATACAGCCGAAATTGCCGAAGACGGCATAACCGTTCCGGTTGTTGATACGTCTGTACTGAAGACTGCCGACGAACTTAATAACGCTCTTGTCAGAAGCGGGGCATATACCATAAGCGGTGATAATTTGATTTCCGTTTTGGATAAGGCGTCAAAGAATGCGTCCTTTACCGAAGAACAGAACTTTGTCTTCGATTTTGAAGTGGCTTTTGATTCGGCGTCCGAAATCAACGACCATCTCCAACTGCGTCTGCGAACTGCCGACACAGAAAATCACAGTCTCGGTTATCGTTTGCTTATCTACAAAGACAGAATTTCGCTTGAAAAGTTTAACGATAACAACTGGCAGTCTACGGCGCTGAAATCAGCAGACCACG
This sequence comes from uncultured Eubacteriales bacterium, assembly GCA_964566175.1. Taxonomy (GTDB): domain Bacteria; phylum Bacillota; class Clostridia; order Oscillospirales; family Acutalibacteraceae; genus SIG589. The sequence continues at coordinate 25,050 of CAZMHU010000008.1, read as the reverse complement.
ATTTTACAAAGGTGACCAAGGTTCGCATTGCGGCAAACGGCGGTGACCTTTGGATTGCGCTTGACGGCGTAAAACAAATTATGATTACCGATGCAGTTGATACATCGGTAAACCGCGGTGCTCTTAGGGTTTACGGATTTAACGGTAAAAAAACCTGCACTTTGAAAATGATTTCACTTTCGGTTTACTCTGCGGAACTTGCCGAGAACGGAATAACCGTTCCTACCGTTGACCCCTCTTCGCTTAAAACGGCTGATGAGATAATAAATGCACTTGTCAGAAGCGGTGCATATGAGTTGAAGGACGGCAAGGTTCTTTCGATTAACGGCGTTCCGAACAAGTGTGCCGCACTCACCGAGGAGCAGAATTTCATCTTTAACTTTAAACTTATGCTCACTGGTGACTCGCTTGACGATTATGTTCAGATAAGAGTGCGCTCGGCAGATATGAAGAGTAACTCGGTAGGATACAGACTGTATTTTTATAAAGACCGAGTTCAACTTGAAAAGTTTAACGATGACAGTTGGAAATCAACACCTATTACTTATGCCGACTGTGACCTATCAAAACGCACCGATGTTCGCATAGCGGCAAACGGAAAGAGACTTTGGGTTGCGGTTGACGGTGTTAAGGTTATTGAAATCAACGATGCTGTCGATACTTCCGAGATGAATGGTGCGCTTCGTGTCTACGGCGTTACGGGCGAAACACGTGCGGAAATTTTACCGATTTCGCTCAGAGTATACAGTGATGCCGAGGCAGAAGACGGTGTAAAACCTGCCGAAAAGACAAGTGCCGATGTGCTTATGACACAAAAGGCGATGATAAATGCGCTTATAAGAAGCGGCGGATATTTCTTGAACGGTGATGTTCTTAATAATATTGAAAACACCGCTAACAAGTGTGCCGCATTTACCGACGAGCAAAATTTTGTATTTGATTTCAAATTTAAAATGTCGGATAGTGCGTCAGGCTCGTTGCAGATACGTCTGCGTGCCAAGGATATGAAGAACCACACCGAAGGTTACCGTATATACATTTCCAAAAACAGGGTAGATATTGCAAAATTCCGCGATGACAACTGGGCTTCCAAGACAATTAAAAGCGCAAAGCACAGTTTTAAGGAAACCACTGATGTCAGAATTGTCGCAAACGGCTCGGTCATTTGGGTAGCCGTTAACGGCGAAAAGATTTTGGAAATTGACGATGCAATAACGGTGGACGGCGGTCAGTTGGTAATGTATGGACTCGGCACATCGGAAAAATGTGAACTTTTGCCGGTATCACTTTTGAAATACAGTGATGCGGCGGCAAACAACGGCATTACCGAGCGTGAGCCGGTTGCCGATGATGACAAGCCGATACTGAGACCGCTCAGAACAACGGCAGATGTTGATGCTGACGCTAACGCATCGGCAAACGCCGGCAACGCAAATACTGTACTTTTGATTGTAATAATCGTTACGGCGGCTGTTTTGGTTATCGGCGGCAGTACGGCAGTTCTTTTAATACTTAAAAAGAAAAAAGCATAATTTCTTTTATATATCGGTTTAGCACCCTGCGTCTGTGTAACAGGGGCAGGGTGCTTTTTAAAACATACTGTCCGAACGGATGAAATCGTTTTCACCCGTTCGCAGAGTATATTTAATTTATAAAATTTGCAGTGGAGGGTTTGATATGTTCAGAACCGCACCGAAATATTCAAAAAAGTCGGATTATACGGTTTATTTGACGGCCGATACCGAATATGATGGCGTAAAGCCTCATCTTGTTGAGGTTTTGTGTCGCTTTGCGGGTGAGAAAACCGAAAACAGAAAGGGTATTAAAAAACTGTCGGTAAAGCCGCTGACAACCGATGTTATTGCTTTTGCGGAGTCGTGCACCGATAAAACACTTGATATCGGAAACGAAGGTTTCGTAATTAAGAATGACGGCGAGAACATAACCGTTTATGCCGCAAGCGATGCGGGTATGCAAAACGGCATTGCGACATTTTTACAGTCGCTTGATTGCGACGGCGGTTTCTGCGACGAAGTTTTGGTTGATTATCCGATTTGCAGTATGCGGGGTGTGAAAATTATGATGCCTGCCCGCAACGAAATCGAAAACTTTAAGCGCTTTGTCGATTCAATGGTGTATTTCAGACACAATACTCTTATGATAGAAATCGGCGGAGCAATGGAGTATAAAAATCACCCCGAAATCAACGAAGGTTGGGAAGAATACTGTGAGTTTATGTCGGAGTATTCCGGAAAAACAAAAAAACTTCAGGAGTTTACGTTCCCGTGGCGCAAAAATTCCATTCATTGCAATAACGGCGGCGGTTCGTATTTGTTGCAATCGGAGGTTAAAGAACTCATAAAATACTGTGAAGAGCGCAGTATTAAGATAATACCCGAAGTTCCCTCAACGAGTCACTGCGATTATTTGCTCATTCGTCACCCCGAACTTGCAGAGCGCTGCGAAGACCCATATCCCGATACTTTTTGTCCCTCAAATCCTGAGTCTTATAAACTTTTGTTTGAAGTTATGGACGAAATTATTGATGTTTTCAAACCTGAGATAATCAATATCGGACACGATGAGTATTATTCAATTAACGTTTGTGACCGTTGCAGAAAGCGTATTATTTCGAATGCTGACCTGTTGGCGGAGGATATAAACCGCATTTATGATTTTCTGAAGAGCCGTAATGTTAAAACGATGCTCTGGTGTGATAAACTTATGAATGTAGAGGGCGGTGCCGGACACGGCGGCGCACTCACATATGTTTATTTTGCTTGGGATATGAACAGCGACCTTTTGGGAATTATAAGACCGACTTGGGAAGCAAGAAATAAAATTCCCAAAGACATAATTTGTATGAATTGGTATATGTCTTTCGGTGAGGAATATGACGAGCAGATAAGAGAATTTCCCGTTGTGTTCGGAAATTTCTGGGGTCAGAGCAACTTCAGGAACTTTAAAAAGCGTATAGGTAATAATACAATAGGCGGTATGTGTTCAAACTGGGGCGGCGTTGATGACGTTTATTTCCAGAGGAACAATATTTATGCCGCAATGGTATATAACGAAATATATTATTGGGACGATACATATGACGATAATTCCGAGAGCGAATATGCCGAGAGAATAAACCGTATGTTTGAGGTGCTGTTTAATTACCGAAACTTTGATTTGCTGAAAAAACCGCACGTTGAGGTCATTCACACGACTGATTATTCGGTGCGTTACAGGGAATTTGTTGACGGTGTTTTTCCCGACGGTGAGGAGTTCAGACGTCAGTATCTTGTCGGCACTTATGAAATCAAGTATGAAGACGGAACTATTCAAAAAGAAGATATTTTCTACGGTCAGCATATTGTAAACGAAAATATCGCTTGGTATGACAAGGGCGAAATTTCTTCTGCCGAAAAGGTCGATGCTGACCCAGGTGCGGTCAGCGTACGCATAGACCAAACGCTTTCTTCGGTAGCGGGCATTACTATGCCGATATATTCGGACGGCAAGGTGTATTGTAAATATATTATAGAAAAGAAATTCCCCGATAAGAAAATATCCGATATCATCTTTGTGTTGCCGGAAAATGCCGAACGGCAGGTTGATATTAAAAGTATAACGGAAGTATAAAGAGGGAGGCGCTTTTATGTTTAGCGATGTTAAAAGAAATTTTATGACTTATTTTTACGGTGATCCCGAGTATTACCGTGACTACAAATATTTGCAGGATGAGTTTACCGTTCTGGATAATCCGCATAAAGGTTGGTATTGGCACTATATCGACAATGGTATGACAAGGTGTGAATATTATAACGGACGTTGGCACAATTCCTACTGCGACGCAGAAGATGAGTTTGATATTAAACAGTTTCCAGGTCTGCACCATCTGTACTTGCGTATAGATTGGAGCGATATCGAAAAGCAAGAGGGCGTGTTTGATTGGTCTCGCATCGAGCAGATATTCGACCGTTACGGCAAGCAAGGGTATAAGTTTGCTTTCAGAGTATGCACATATGAGGGGATTTTGCATGACGACTTCGGTTTTGCAACACCCGAATGGGTAAAAGACGCGGGTGCGGAGGGCTTCACGGAGAGCAACGGTTCGTGGCAACCGAAATATGACGACCCGATATTCCTTGAAAAATTCGATAATTTTATGCGTGAGTTCGGCTCTCGTTATAACGGTCATCCTTTGGTTGAGTATGTTGACGTCGGCTCTATCGGCATTTGGGGAGAGGGTAACCCCGGACACGCAATTTACGATATTGATATGTATAAAGCGCACATCAACATTCATCTCAAACATTTTACCGATACCAAGGTTATAGTCAACGACGATATGATAAACTGTTCATCGTATAACCCTTCTGTAAACCGCAAACACGTTTTGGACTATTGCCTTAGCAGGGGAATGGGTTTCCGTGACGATTCTATTCTTTGGGTCGGCAATACTGTCGGCAACTGCGGTTATGATACAATGAGAACACCGTTTATGTTTGATTTGTTTGCCGAAAACGAGCCGGTGGATATCGAACTTGACCACTTGAAACAGGTTAAAGACGATGTATACAAGGACGGTATGCCGATATATGAATCGCTCAAACGTGCCCACGCGACCTATTGCGGTTTCCATTGTTATCCGCAAGAGTGGGTGGAAAAATATCCCTATCTTTCAAAACATATCGCCAACAAACTCGGATATTGGTATTTTATAAATGGTGCCGAGTTGCCCGAGTTTGTTTCGGGTCTTCCCGCCGTTGCAAGTTTTTATTTTGAAAACAAAGGCTTTGCAAGGGCATATAATTCCTTTACGCTCAAATTCAAACTCATTTCCGAAAACGGCGAAGAGTATGAGATTTATTCTAGCGACGGCGTTAATACGGATTGGCTCTCCGAAACGGTAAAAAAGGAAACTGTTAAGTTTGATTTGTCAAAAGTCGCACAGGGGAAATATACCCTTTGTGTGGGTCTTTTCGAGGGCGAAACACCGATAAAACTCGGTTTCAAGGAAGAGTGCAAAACAGGTAACGGATATTACGGCTTTGACGAGGTTGAAGTTAAGTAAATATCCTTTATATTCCTTAAAGTCAAAATTGAAAGTCATTGCACTTCTTGACATTTCTCTCTGAAAGCTGTATTATTTTTAGCATAAAGTTTTGTGCATCGGAGATGTTTAAATGCGGATATTATCGTTTGGAGAAGTGCTGTGGGATATCTATCCCGATAAAGAATGTTTGGGCGGTGCACCGCTCAACTTTGCGGCACATTTTGTCAAACAGGGCGGGGAAGCATATATGCTTTCGGCTCTCGGTGATGATGATTTGGGTCATAGAGCACTTGATTTTTTGAAAAGCCGAAACGTTAAAGGCGACTTTGTGCCATTGCTGTCTGAAATGGAAACGGGAAAATGCCTCGTCAGTCTTGATGAAAAGCGTGTGCCCACGTATAATCTCGTTTGCGAGTCGGCATATGATTATATCGATACATCGACTGTTTGCGGTGATTTTGACGTACTCTATTTCGGTACGCTTGCACTGCGAACAGAACACAACAGACGAGAACTTTCCGCACTGCTCGAAAGCCGCTCTTTTAAAGATATTTTTGCCGATGTCAATTTGCGAAAACCGTTTATAAACCGTGAGAGCATTTTGATGTGTGCCGAAAACGCAACCGTTTTGAAGATAAGCGACGAGGAATTGTCGGAATTTTCAAGGGTTCTCTTCGGCGAGGTGCTTGATAGCAATTCTGTTATAAAGGCAATTTGTTCGGCTTATAAAAATGTAAAAATCATTATTATTACAAAGGGCGGGGAAGGCTCATACGCTTATGATTGCAAGGCGGAAAAAGGCTTTTCCTCTGCAGCAAAGAAAGTGACGGTTGTTTCCACCGTCGGTGCGGGCGACAGTTTTTCAGCCGCGTTTTTGTATAAATATCTGTCGGGTGCGGACATTGCCGATTGTCTTGAAACCGCAAGCAAGATAAGTGCGTTTGTGGTTTCCAGAACCGAGGCAATCCCCGATTACACGGCAGAAGAAGTTTTGTTGTAAAATTAAAACAGGGGGAACTTTTATGAAGACATCAACCGAAATAAATTCCGCCGCCTCGCTCATAGGCGAAGAAAAGGCGGTTGAATATATTGCCAAGGCGGGATTTGACGCTTGGGATTTTTCAATGTTTTTAATGTGTAAATACGATTGGAATAATCGCAGAATGTTTGAAAGCAGTCATCCGTTGGCGAATAACGACTATTTAAAGTTTGCGAGAACTCTTAAAAAAATCGGCGAGGATAACGGTATAGTTTGCAATCAGTCACACGCACCGTTTCCGTCATCTCTGCCGGGCATAACCGATTATTTAAAGCGTGCTATCGAATGTACCGCAGAGGCGGGCGGTAAAATCTGCGTAATACATCCGATTAACAACAATTCGCCCGAAGAAAATGCCGAAATGTATATGGGGCTTTTACCTTTTGCAAAGGAATACGGTGTTAAAATCGCAACCGAAAATATGTGGAATTGGGACGATGCCAAGGACGAGTCAACCTTTGCCGCCTGTGCAACATCGGAAAGTTTCAAGGCACATTTGGACGCCGTAAACGATGACGATTTTGTCGCCTGTCTTGATATCGGCCATGCCGAAATGCGCGGTTCGGGTTCGGGCGCGTCAAATATGATTTACGCACTCGGTGACAAACTGCAGGCACTTCACATTCACGATAACGACCGTTGGCACGACTCTCATCAAATTCCTTTTTCGATGGATATTGATTTTTGTGCCGTTGTAAAGGCACTGAAAAACATAGGCTATACGGGATATTTGACCCTTGAAGCCGATACATATCTTCGTTCATACACAAGCGATACCGTTTTCGAGGGTATAAAAAATTTGGCAGCCGCGGATAAACGTTTGGCTGAAATGTTTTAATCGCACCTTGCTTTTACCGAAATACGGATAATAAAACACCCCGACAGATTTTTTCTGTCGGGGTAAATTTTTTATGCGTATCTATTTACTTTTGCGATTGCATTTTGAGATATGCGTTTATGAAACCGTCAATATCGCCGTCCATTACCGCGTTTATATTGCCGTTTTCAAAACCGGTTCGGTGGTCTTTTGCGAGGGTATAGGGCATAAATACGTATGAGCGTATCTGCGAACCCCAAGCGATTTCTTTTTGCACACCCTTAATATCCTCAATCTTGTCGAGGTGTTCACGCTCTTTAATCTCGATAAGTTTTGATTTGAGCATTTTAAGGGCAACTTCACGGTTTTGGTGCTGACTGCGCTCATTCTGGCAGGCAACGACAACGCCGGTCGGAATATGAGTTATACGCACTGCGGACTCGGTTTTGTTAACGTGCTGCCCGCCCGCACCGCCCGAACGGTAGGTGTCGACCTTCAGGTCTTCTTCGCGTATTTCAATATCGGCATCGTCATCGATTTCGGGCATAACTTCGAGCGATGCGAAAGATGTATGACGTCTGCCCGAAGAGTCAAACGGCGAGATACGAACAAGCCTGTGAACGCCGTTTTCGCTCTTCAAATAGCCGTATGCGTTAAGACCTTCGATAAGCAAAACCGCACTCTTGAGTCCGGCTTCTTCACCGTCGAGAAAATCAATCATCTTAACGGTGAAACCGTGTCGCTCACCCCAACGGGTATACATACGAACCAGCATCTCGTTCCAGTCCTGTGCTTCTGTTCCGCCTGCGCCTGCGTGGAAGGTGAGAATGGCGTTCTTGCTGTCATACTCGCCGCAAAGCAGTGTTTCAAGGCGCTGTGCCGACAGACGTTCCTCAAACTCGTTAACGCCCTCAACGACCTCGTCAAGCAAGGAAAGGTCACCCTCTTCATTGGCGAGTTCTATGAGTGTCAGAGTGTCGTTGTATAATCCCTCAAGCGATGTGTAACGCTCGACCTTTGCCTTTAGGCGGCTTGTTTTTTGCAAGACTTTTTGGGAGTTTTCGGTGTCGTCCCAAAAGCCTTCTGCCGCGGCTGCAGCCTCCAAAGCCGAAATTTCTTCTGCCGCTTTGTCAAGTGCGAGGGCGTCTTTCAAATCTCTGAGTTCGTCGGACATACCCTCAAGTTTTAATCTCTGTTCTTCAAATTCAAGCATTTTTATTTTACCTTTCGTGTCACGAATGCGTTCCAGTTGTCAACCGTGCATTCTTCCAAAATCTTAAAACCGTTTTCCGCGAGGGCATTTTTAACATCGTTTGCACGCATATCGATTATGCCCGAGCAGATAAATAAACCGTCTTCTTTCATATATTCATTTATGCCGTCACACAGACCGATTATGACATCGGCAACGATATTTGCACAGACGATATCAAATTTGCCGTTTATTTTGTCGGTGAGATTGCCGCAGATAAACTCGGTTTTGTCGGCGATATTGTTGATTTGTGCATTCTCGCGAGATACCTTTACCGACTGTTCGTCAATATCCACGCCGATTGCACTCGCCGCTCCGAGAAGTACGCCCGCTATACCGAGAATACCGCTTCCGCAACCGACATCAAGCAATGTGCATTTGCCAAATACATATTTTTCAAGCATTGCAAGACACATACTTGTTGTGGCGTGTGTTCCCGTGCCGAATGCAGCACCGGGGTCAATGCTTAAAATCTTTCGTTTTTCTTTGTTGTCATATTTTTCCCAACTCGGGCAAATTGCAAGACGCTTGCCGATTTCGGTGGGTTTGAAATATTTTTTCCAGTTTTCCGACCAATCGGAATCGTTGACGTTGCAAAGTTCCTGCTTTGAGTCTATTCCCGACGCACGAAGTCGTTCTTTCAAAAAGGCAACAGCCTCTGCTGCGTTTTCCTCCTTAGCAAAGTATATGTGTATTTTAACGCGTGTTTTGTCTTTTTCGAGAAGTTCTTCATCAATAAGGTCAATGTGTGCAATTTCGGGCGCTTGAGTTTCCATATCCGAATAATCTTCGATATATATGCCGTACGGTACTACCATATTGGCTATTGCGGTGGCAGTATCGCTATGTTCTGCCGCAACACTTATTACAATTTCCGTCCAATCCATTTTTATCCTCCGATAAGTTGATTTTATATGATTATAGCATATCGGCGGCAAATAGTAAAACACATTTTTATACTGTACTTGATTTATTTTGGTTTATATAGTAAAATTAGAGTGTATGATTAGGAGGTGCTGTTATGATATGGCACAGTGAAGGTTTAAACGATATAACCGCTTGCCTTAAAACCGACGAACAGAAAGGACTGTCAAATTCCGTAGCACAGGAGAGATTGCAGTCATACGGAAGTAATTCGCTTTCCTTTGGAAAGGTGACTTCTTTCACGTCAAGATTTTTTGCACAGTTTAATAATTTTACGGTTATTGCTCTTTTGGCGGTAGCCTTGGTTTCGCTTGTTGTAACGATTATAACCGATGACCGCAGATTTTTTCCGCCGATACTTATTTTTGCGACGGTAATAATCGATGCCGCCGTTACGGCATATGAGGAAATCAAATCGGAGGATGTTGCGGATGTGCTGAAGGATATTTCTGCTCCTACCGCAACGGTAATACGCGAGGGTATAACCAAGGTCGTGGACGCATCACACCTTGTCCCCGGTGATGTTATTATTCTCAAAGAGGGCGATTATATTTCTGCCGATGCACGACTTGTAACCGCACAGGCACTCTGCTGTGACGAGTCTCCGCTCACAGGGCTGTATGTTCCCGTGAGCAAAAACGCCGACGCGATTTTTGAGGATATAACACCATTGGGCGAGCGTGCAAATATGGTATATTCCGGATGCTCGGTAACGCACGGAACGGCGACCGCGGTTGTTGTTTCGACCGGCGTAGAGACCGAACTCGGAAAGGAACGCACCATACTCGAACAGACCGGAACAAGGCGTATTCCGGTTAAAGAGAGCGTGTTTGCCTTTGCAAAGATTTTCAGCACCGTTACGTTGGTTGCCTGTTTTGTTGTTTTTGCGGTCAGCATGATATACAACTTCCGCAATCCCGATATTTCACGCACATTGATTGATAATTTCCTTGACTCTATTGCGCTTGCTGTTGCCGTAATTCCCGAGGGTATTCCCACCGCCGTTGCGGTAATTATAACGCTTGGCGCACAGCGTCTTATAACAAAAGACATTCTTGTTAAAGACCTTTCTTCGGTTGAAACGATGGGCTGTGTATCGGTAATATGTGCCGATAAGACCGGCACATTAACCGAAAATCGTATGACCGCTGTAAGGGTGTTTAACGGCAGAGAAACGGTTGAACTCGATGAAAACGTCGGCGACGATATCAAGATGATATTGGAACTTGCGACGATATGCAACAATTCAAGCGAGGCGTCGGGCGATCCGACTGGAATGGGCATTGCCGAGGCTTGCGTTAATATATGTAAAAAGAGCAAACTCGATATTGACAATCTCTATCCGCGTTTGGAAGAAGTTCCGTTCGACTCTCAAAGCAAACTTATGACAACAGTCAATATGATAAACGGCAAGCCTTTTGCTATTGTTAAGGGCGCACCCGAAAGTTTGTTGCCGCTTTGCATCGGAAACTGTCTTGAAAAATATACCTCTGCGATTAACGAAATGGCAGAAGATGCACTGCGTGTTATTGCCGTTGCCGCCAAGCCGATTGATGAAGTCCTCGCGAACCCCTCGGCTGACGAATTTGCGGACAGTTTGAATTTTATGGGTCTTATAGGACTTTCGGATGAACCTCGTGCCGAGGCTGTACGTGCCGTGTACGACTGTAAAAAGGCGGGAATACGCACAGTTATGGTAACAGGTGACCACCCTGCAACCGCAAAGGCGTTCGGCAGAAGACTCGGTATTTTAACCGACGATACACAACTCATAACGGGCACCGAACTCGATGCAATGACCGATGAGGAGTTGGCGGAGAATATAGAGAAATATTCCGTCTATGCGAGAATTTCAAGTGCCGACCGTTTGAGAATAGTAAGGGCGTGGCAGGAAAACGGTGCTTGTGTTTCGGTTACGGGAGACAGCGTTGACGATACTCCCGCACTTATGGCTGCCGATGTCGGTTGTGCTATGGGTAAAACGGGAACGGACGTCGCAAAAGGCGTTTCAGATATTATAATAACCGACGATGACTTTTCTTCTATTGTCAACTCGGTTAAAGAAGGCAGAGCGATATATTCGAACATACGCAAGGTTTTGAATTATCTAATAAGCAGTAACTTAGGCGAACTTTTGCTTATGCTCGTTGGTGTTATAATTTTCGGGGATATACCGCTTACCGCTGCACAACTCTTATGGGTAAATCTTATAACCGATATTATTCCGGTTATCGCGATAGGAATGGAACCACCCGAAGCGGAAGTTATGCTTTCGAAACCTCAACGCAGACAGACACTTTTCAGCAAAACACTGATAACCTCGATTGCTTATCAAGCCGTTGTTATGGGCGTGCTGTCGCTCGTTGCATTCGGTTTGGGTAACAGCATTAACTCTTTTGTCGCATCGACGATGGTTTTTGCTGTTGTGATTTTGTCGCAAATTTTCTTCTCGCTTTCGGCTCGCACCGAAAACGCACCGTCGGTATTCAGTTTAAAAAATAATAAAACAGCGCTCTTAGCGGGAGCGGTTTCGGTTGCTCTGCTGCTGTTTATAATGCTCACACCGTTGAATGCGGTTTTCTCGCTGTCATCACTCCGTTTTTCACAGTGGATGATCGTGCTCGGTCTTTCGGTAATACCGTTTGTTATGTGTGAAGTTGTAAAGTTTGTAAAATCCTTGAAAAAATAAAATAAAAAGCCGTCGAAAGACGGCTTTTTATTATTTTTCTTCACGCAGTTTTGCAATTCTGTCACGCAGATATGCGGCGTGTTCGAATTCGAGCATTTTTGAGGCGTGTTTCATTTCTCTTGTCAATCGCAGAATAAGTTGTTCGCGCTCGGCTTTGGTCATATGACTGCCGGGCTTTTCTTTTTTGACATTTTCTCCAACCGCACCGATTTCGATAATATCGTGAACATCCTTTTTTATCGTTTTCGGAATAATGCCGTTTGCTTCATTATACGCTTGTTGAATTTCACGGCGGCGCTGTGTTTCGGTTATGGCACGCTCCATTGAGTCTGTGACGCTGTCGGCATACATAATTACTTTGCCGTTTGAGTTACGTGCGGCACGGCCTATTGTCTGTATAAGCGACGTTTCGGATCGCAAAAAGCCTTCTTTATCGGCGTCCAGTATGGCAACGAGTGACACTTCGGGTATATCAAGTCCTTCACGCAAAAGATTTATTCCGACGAGTACGTCAAACTTACCTATACGCAAATCGCGTATTATCTCCATACGCTCTATCGTTTCAATGTCATAGTGCATATAGCGTACGCTGATATTTAGGTTTTCAAGATATTCGGTCAGGTCTTCTGCCATTTTTTTTGTGAGGGTGGTTACGAGCACACGTTCACCCTGTGCCGTACGAAGGTTTATTTCGGATACCAAATCGTCAATCTGACCGTCCGACGGGCGAACCGATATTTCGGGGTCAAGCAGTCCTGTCGGTCTTATTACTTGTTCGGCTGTTTGCTCTGCTTTGTCGCGCTCGAAATTGCCGGGGGTTGCGGAAACAAAAACAGCCTGATTTACGTGCGAATAAAATTCGTCAAAATTCAGCGGACGGTTATCAAACGCCGAGGGAAGACGGAAACCGTATTCAACAAGGTTTTCTTTTCTTGCACGGTCACCGCCGTACATACCGCGTACCTGCGGGAGCGTAACGTGGGACTCGTCCACGAAAAGCAGATAGTCGTCAGGAAAATAGTCAAGCAGCGTAAACGGCACACTGCCCGCGGGACGTCCCGAGAGCACTCGCGAATAGTTTTCTATTCCTTTGCAAGTGCCGATTTCTTTCAGCATTTCAATATCATATTCGGTGCGTTGGCGTATTCGCTGTGCCTCAATGAGTTTTCCGTTGTCGGTGAAAAACTTAACACGCTCTTCCATTTCGTTTTCGAGTTGTTTGAGTGCGTCGCCCATCTTGTCGGGCGGGACAATATAGTGCGAGGCAGGGTAGATGGCGGCATGCTTTATAGTAGCCTTAATCTGTCCCGTAACGGTGTTGATTTCGCTTATGCGGTCAATCTCGTCACCAAAAAATTCAACACGTATTGCCGTATCGTTCGAATAAGACGGATAAATTTCAACAACGTCGCCGCGAATGCGAAACTTGTTTCGGGTGAAACTTATGTCGTTTCTTTCATACTGTAGGTCAACAAGTTTTCGCACAAGATCATCTCTGTCTTTTTTCGTTCCCGTACGGAGAGATATTACCATATTGCGGTAGTCAATGGGGTTGCCGAGACTGTATATGCAGGAAACGCTGGCAACGATTATAACATCTCTGCGTTCCGAAAGGGCACAGGTTGCCGAATGGCGAAGTTTGTCGATTTCGTCGTTTATGGAAGAGTCTTTTTCGATATAAGTGTCAGTGCCGGGGATATATGCTTCCGGCTGATAGTAGTCATAATACGAAACAAAATACTCAACGGCGTTTTCGGGAAAAAACTCCCTGAACTCGGAACAAAGTTGTGCTGCTAAGGTTTTGTTGTGTGCGAGCACAAGCGTCGGTCGGTTAACGTTTGCTATGATATTTGCCATGGTAAAGGTCTTTCCCGAACCTGTAACGCCGAGCAAAACCTGTTCCGACATACCGTTTTCAATTCCGTCGCAAAGTTTTTTTATTGCCTGCGGTTGGTCACCTGTCGGTTTGTATTTTGAATGTAAAACAAACTTGTCCAAAACTACCTGTCCTTCCGTAAACTTGAGATTGTATTTTTATTGTATCACATTTAGTTATAAAAATAAAGCAGAAAGCGTTTTGCTTTTCCAAAGAGTAAAAAATGTCGAAAAACTGCACTTTTGAAAGATATTTTAAATTTTTCAAAAATTTTCCTTGACACTTGACAAACTATAAGATATAATTATAAACTGCTTAATAGTGGGTTAATATGCGCCTATTGTAGCATATTAAACGCTGTTTGGCACAATCTCGGACAGAAAAAGGATGCTTTTTCCGTTTAATATACTAAGGAGTGATTAAAGCCTATGGTCGAGGTTAAACCTGTAAAACTCGGTAATAACGAGAGAATGAGTTTTTCAAAAATCAAAGAGGTTATCGATATGCCCAACCTCATTGAAGTTCAGAAGGACTCATACAAATGGTTTGTCGAGGAAGGTCTGAAGGAAGTATTTAGAGATATGTCTTCAATCACGGATTACACCGGTAATCTTGAATTGAGATTTATCGACTACCGCTTTGACGAGGAACCGAAATACAGCGTTACAGAATGTAAAGCACGTGACACGACATATGCGGCACCGCTTCGTGTGCTTACTCAACTTTATAACAAGGAGACCGGTGAAATCAAAGAGAGCGAGGTCTTTATGGGCGATTTCCCGCTTATGACCGAGTCCGGAACTTTTGTTATCAACGGTGCGGAGCGTGCTGTTGTATCTCAGTTGGTTCGTTCTCCGGGCGCCTATTTTGATTTCAAGCGCGAGGAAAGAAGCGGAAGAAAACTCTTCTTGGCTACTATTATACCTAACCGTGGTGCTTGGCTCGAATATGAAACCGACCAAAGCGATGTTATATATGTTAGAATCGATAAGAACAGAAAACTCCCGCTTTCAACATTTATACGCGCTATCGGCGGCGTTTCGAATTATCCGCTTGCCACAAATAACGAAATCGAAGAACTTGTCGGCGTTGATGTCAGACTTGAAAACACTTTTGAAAAAGATACTGTCAGCAACACCGAGGATGCACTTATCGAGGTTTATAAGAAACTTCGTCCGGGCGAGCCTGCTACCGTTGACGGCGCAAAGGCACACCTTGAGCAACTTTTCTTCGATTCTCGCAGATATGACCTGTCCCGCGTAGGTCGTTATAAATACAATAAGAAGTTTGCTATTTCTTTGCGTATCAACGGAAAGACACTTTCCCGTCCCGTTGCCGACCCGATGACAGGCGAACTTATTGCCGAGGCAGGCGAACTTATAAATAAGGACAAGGCTCTTGAAATTCAGAAGAAGGGCGTTGATTCCGTATACCTTGATGTTATGGATGCCGAGGGTAACCGCAGCGAGGTTAAGGTTCTCTCAAACCGTATGGTTGATATCAATGATTTTGTTGATTTCGACGCATCGGAACTTGGAGTAGGCGAGTGGGTTTCTTTCCCCGTGCTTAAAGAAATTCTTGAGGGTAACGAATCGGTTGAGGACGTTAAGGAGTCTATTAAGAACCGCATCGACGACCTCATTCCCAAACATATTACAGTTGATGACATTTTGGCATCAATCAACTATATCCTCGGTCTTGCACACGATATAGGAACGGTTGACGATATAGATCACCTCGGAAACCGTCGTATTCGTTCCGTAGGCGAACTTTTGCAGAACCAGTTCCGTGTGGGCTTTGCTCGTATGGAAAGAGTTGTCAGAGAGAAAATGACCCTTCAGGCACAGGATACCGATGTTATCACACCGCAGTCACTTATAAATATCCGTCCTGTTGTAGCGGCGATTAAAGAATTCTTCGGTTCGTCACCGCTTTCACAGTTTATGGATCAGACCAACCCGCTTTCCGAACTCACGCACAAGCGTCGTCTTTCCGCATTGGGACCAGGCGGTCTTTCGCGTGACCGTGCAAGTTTCGAAGTTCGTGACGTTCACTACACCCATTACGGTCGTATGTGTCCGATTGAAACTCCGGAAGGTCCGAACATAGGTCTTATCTCTTATCTTGCAACATTTGCGCGTATAAATGATTACGGATTTATCGAAACTCCGTTCCGCAAGGTTGATAAAGCAACCGGCAGGGTACTTGACGAAGTTGTTTATTTGACAGCTGACGAAGAAGATGAATTTATCGTTGCACAGGCTAACGAACCGCTCGATGAAAACGGACATTTTGCAAGAGCAAAGGTTAATGCCCGTTTCCGTGACGGCTTCCTTGAGGTTGAGGCTTCGCGTGCCGACCTTATGGACGTTTCGCCGAAGATGGTCGTTTCGGTTGCCACCGCAATGATACCCTTCCTTGAAAACGACGATACCAACCGTGCTTTGATGGGTTCAAACATGCAGAAGCAGGCTGTTCCGCTGTTGCGTACCGAAAACCCGATTGTCGGCACAGGTATGGAATACAAAGCGGCTGTTGACTCGGGCGTTGTTGTTCTCGCAAAGCGTGCGGGTACTGTTGATTACGTTTCGGCAGACAGAATTAAAATCCGCGCAAAGGATACCGGCGAAACCGACGAATACGAACTTATTAAGTTCTTGCGTTCCAACCACGGAACTTGTATAAATCAGAAACCGATTGTAAATGTCGGTCAGACGGTTGAAAAGGGCGATGTTATCGCCGATGGCCCGGCTACAAGCAACGGTGAAATCAGTCTCGGTAAGAATGCTCTTATCGGATTTATGACTTGGGAAGGCTACAACTACGAAGACGCCGTTCTCATAAATCAAAAACTCGTCCGCGAGGATATGTATACATCTATCCATATTGAGGAATATGAACTTGAGGCTCGTGATACAAAACTCGGCCCCGAGGAAATCACTCGTGATATTCCCAATGTCGGTGAAGATGCTTTGAAAGACCTTGATGAGCGCGGTATTATCCGTGTTGGCGCAGAGGTTTCGGCAGGTGATATCCTTGTAGGTAAGGTAACGCCCAAGGGCGAAACCGAACTCACGGCTGAAGAGCGTTTGCTCCGTGCCATATTCGGCGAGAAGGCAAGAGAAGTACGCGACACATCGCTTCGTGTTCCGCACGGTGAGTACGGTACTATTGTTGATGTTAAGGTCTTCTCACGTGAAAATTCTTCGGAACTCAGCCCCGGTGTTAACCTAGTTGTACGTTGCTATATCGCTCAAAAGCGTAAAATCTCCGTCGGAGATAAGATGGCAGGACGTCACGGTAACAAGGGTGTTGTTTCGAGAATACTCCCAAGCGAAGATATGCCGTTCCTTCCGGACGGAACTCCGCTTGATATCGTTCTCAACCCGCTCGGCGTTCCTTCACGTATGAACATCGGACAGGTACTTGAAGTTCATCTCGGCTATGCCGCAAAGGCTCTCGGTTGGAAGGTTTGCACACCGGTATTTGACGGTGCACATGAATCCGATATCAGAGAATGTCTTAAGATGGCAGGTCTCTCCGAGGACGGTAAAACACAGTTGTTCGACGGACGTACCGGTGAGCCTTTCGACAATCCGGTAACCGTAGGATATATGTATTATCTCAAACTGCATCACCTTGTTGACGATAAGATACACGCCCGTTCAACCGGTCCGTATTCGCTCGTTACACAGCAGCCGCTCGGCGGTAAGGCTCAATTCGGCGGACAGCGTTTCGGAGAAATGGAAGTTTGGGCACTTGAGGCATACGGTGCTGCATATACACTTCAGGAAATTCTCACAGTTAAGTCGGATGACGTTGTAGGACGTGTTAAGACTTATGAGTCCATCGTTAAGGGTGAAAACGTACCCAAGGCGGGTATTCCGGAATCCTTTAAGGTTCTTATTAAGGAACTTCAGTCACTCGCACTTGATATTAAGGTGCTTGACGCCAACAAGGAAGAAATCGATCTTAAGCAGAATTTCGATGAGGATGACGATATCGGACTTGCCACTCCGGTTTATGATGAAGCGGATGGCGAAACAGTTGCTGATGACTTGACAGGTTTCAATCTTCAGGATGAAAACGGCGATGCTATTGTCGATGTTGAAGAAGACGAAACCTTTGAAGAAGAAAATAACTAACGGAGGGCAATCAAATGGCAGATATTGAATTTGAATCTATTAAAATCGGACTTGCATCTCCGGACCAAATAAGAAGTTGGTCACACGGCGAGGTTACAAAGCCTGAAACTATTAACTACAGGACTTTGAAACCCGAACCGGGCGGACTTTTTTGCGAGCGCATTTTCGGACCCACGAAGGACTGGGAATGCCACTGCGGAAAGTATAAGCGTATACGTTATAAGGGCAAGGTTTGCGAGCGTTGCGGCGTTGAAGTCACACGTTCCAAGGTTCGCCGTGAGCGTATGGGTTCTATTGAACTCGCCGCTCCGGTTTCCCACATTTGGTATTTCAAGACAATACCCTCGAGAATGGGTCTCGCCCTTGACGTATCTCCAAAATTGCTTGAACAGGTACTTTATTTCTCACAGTATATCGTTACCGACCCCGGTAACACTCCGCTTGAGAAAAACCAACTTTTGAACGAAAAGCAGTACCGTGATATGCGCGAAAAATATGAGGACGATTTCGAAGCCGGAATGGGTGCAGAGGCAATAAAGAAACTCCTCTCGGAAATCGACCTTGATAAGACCTGCGACGAACTCAAAGAAGAACTCGAAACCGCAACAGGTCAAAAGCGCGCACGAATATTCAAGCGTTTAGAGGTTTTGGAGGCATTCAGACTTTCCGGAAACAGGCCGGAATGGATGATTCTCGACGTAATTCCGGTAATTCCGCCGGATATCCGCCCTATGGTACAACTTGACGGCGGACGCTTTGCTACAAGCGACCTTAACGATTTGTACCGCAGAGTTATAAACCGTAATAACCGTCTTAAGAGACTTCTCGAACTCGGCGCTCCGGACATCATCGTTCGCAATGAGAAGAGAATGTTGCAAGAGTCTGTTGATGCTCTTATCGACAACGGCAGAAGAGGTAAACCCGTTACCGGTCCCAACAACCGTGCTTTTAAATCACTTTCCGATATGCTTAAGGGTAAGCAGGGACGTTTCCGTCAGAACCTTCTCGGTAAACGTGTTGACTATTCGGGACGTTCGGTTATCGTTGTCGGACCGGAACTTAAAATGTATCAGTGCGGTCTTCCTAAGGAAATGGCACTTGAACTCTTTAAACCGTTTGTAATGAAGCGTCTTGTTGAAACAAACGCCGTTACCAACATCAAATCTGCAAGAAAGATGGTTGAACGTGCCGGAAACGAAGTTTGGGATGCACTCGAAACCGTTATCAAGGAACATCCGGTTCTTCTCAACCGTGCTCCTACACTTCACCGTTTGGGTATTCAGGCGTTTGAGCCGGTTCTTGTTGAAGGACGTGCGCTTAAACTTCACCCGCTTGTATGTACCGCATACAACGCCGACTTCGACGGTGACCAAATGGCTGTTCACGTTCCGCTTTCCGCGGAGGCACAGGCTGAGGCACGTTTCCTCATGCTCGCCGCCAACAACCTTTTGAAACCGTCTGACGGTAAACCTGTTACCGTTCCTACACAGGATATGGTTCTCGGTTCATATTATCTCACCATTGTTAAGAACGATGAACCGGGTGCGGGAAAGGTATTCAAGGATAAGGACGAGGCTATAATGGCGTATAACGACGGTGTTATCGGTCTTCACGCACCTATCAAGGTTCGTATGAAGGGTGTTAACGCAAACGGTGCGCCTATATCTCGTATTATTGACGCTACTGTCGGATTCCTTATATTCAACGAATCCATTCCTCAGAAACTCGGTTATGTTGACCGTACGGTTGAGGGACACGAACTTGACCTTGAAATTTCCGTTTACAAGCCGAACGGAGAAGTAAACAAGATCGGCAAAAAGCAACTCGGAAAGATTATCGACCGTTGTATACGTGTTCTCGGAACAAGCGAGTCGGCAATCGTTCTTGATAAAATCAAGGCTACCGGCTTTAAGTATTCCACAAAGGGTGCTATCACCGTTGCCGTTATCGATGCTGTTATTCCGCCCGAAAAGGCTGACCTTATTGCCGCCGCGGAAAAACAGATTGATACCGTTACAAAGGAATATCGCCGCGGTCTTATAAACGACGATGAGCGTAGCCGTCAGGTTATTGAAATTTGGAACGGCGTTACCGAGGATGTTGCAAAGGCTTTGACTAACAACCTTGATGAGTTCAACCCGATTTATATGATGGCCGATTCCGGCGCCCGTGGTTCTATGAGCCAGATTCGACAACTTGCCGGTATGCGCGGACTTATCGCAAATACTGCCGGTAAAGTTATCGAAGTTCCAATTCGTGCTAACTACCGTGAAGGACTTAACGTTCTCGAATACTTCATTTCTTCGCGTGGTGCGCGTAAAGGACTTGCCGATACCGCTCTACGTACAGCCGACTCGGGTTATTTGACCCGCCGTCTTGTTGACGTTTCTCAGGATGTTATCATCCGCGAAGACGACTGTTGCACAACCGAGGGACTTGCCGTTGGCGATATTAAGGACGGCAATCACCTTATCGAGCCGCTCTCCGAACGTCTCGTCGGACGTTATCTCCTCAACGATTTTGTTGATGAGGAAACAGGCGAAGTTGTTGTTTCAAACGATGTTATGATGACCGAGGAAGATGCCGACAAGATTCAGTCACTTGTAAATCGCAAACTTGCCGTAATAGATGAGCAGATCGAACAACTTGATGCCGAAATTGCGTCCGCTAAGACAAGCAAAGCACGTGAGGCAGCAGCCGAGAAGAAGGCGGCACTCACCGAGCAGCGCGAGAAGGACGGCAAGGTCGTTATCCGTTCAATTCTAACCTGCCACTCCAAACATGGAATTTGTAAAAAGTGCTACGGTGTCAACCTTGCAACCGGAAAGCCCGTCACAGTCGGTGAGGCTGTCGGTATTATTGCCGCTCAGTCAATCGGTGAGCCCGGTACACAGTTGACAATGAGAACATTCCATACCGGCGGTATCGCCAGTACAGAAGATATCACACAGGGTCTGCCCCGTGTTGAAGAACTCTTTGAAGCACGTACTCCCAAGCACTGCGGTCTTATCAGCAAGATTAGCGGTCGCGTTCGCATCGTAGAGGAAAAACGCAGTAACGTTATTGTAATCACCGACGAGGAAACTGCAACCGAGGTTAAGGAACAAATTCCGTTCGGAAGCCGTGTCCGTGTTCACGACGGTGACTACGTTAAGGCGGGCGAAAAACTTATCGACGGTGCAATAATCCCGAAAGACATTCTTGCCGTTCTCGGACCGGAGGCTGTTCAGGATTATATTATTGCCGAAATTCAAAGTGCATATCGTACACAGGGCGTTGACATCAACGATAAGCACATTGAAATCATAATAAGACAGATGATGAGAAAGTTCCGTGTTGTCGATGCCGGAAGCACTTCGCTTTTGCCCGAAGCAACATACGAACGCGGTGAAGTTTATGCCGCCAATAACGAGATTGCCGAGCGCATTGCCGCAGGCGAGACCGATTTGAAACCGGCAACATACGAACCGACACTTCTCGGTATCACCAAGGCATCTCTTGCTACCGAGTCGTTTATGTCTGCTGCATCATTCCAAGAGACCACACGCGTCCTCACCGATGCCGCCATCAAGGGCAAGGAAGACCCGCTCTTCGGACTCAAGGAAAATGTTATTATCGGTAAACTCGTTCCCGCAGGTACGGGCATGAAGGAAAACCAACTCATAAATTATGATGAAAACGGCGAAATTGTTGCCGAATAAATAATTTGTTGTTGACAAATTTGACTTTAGGTGATACAATTTCATATTGTTGGGGTATTATGTTAACGCATAGTATTCTGAAAGAAGGATATAACGTAGGCGGACAGCACTGTCCGTCTGCGCGATATTAATATATTTTAGGAGGTGTAATATGCCAACCTTTAACCAGTTAGTTCGCAGCGGACGCGAATCTCTCGAGAAAAAGGCAAAGGCGCCTGCACTTTTGAAGAGTTATAACTCTATGAAGCGCACGCAGGTTGACCAGAATTCTCCCCAGAAGCGCGGTGTTTGCACGGCGGTTAAAACATCCACACCTAAGAAGCCTAACTCAGCTTTGCGTAAGATTGCCAGAGTACGTCTTTCAAATGGATTTGAAGTTTCTGCTTATATTCCGGGCGTAGGTCACAATCTTCAGGAGCATAGTGTTGTGCTTATCCGTGGCGGACGTGTTAAGGATCTTCCCGGTGTGCGTTACCACATCATCAGAGGAACACTTGATACTCAGGGTGTTGCCGGAAGAATGCAAAGTCGCTCGAAGTACGGCGCAAAGCGCCCGAAAGCAAGCGCAAAATAATTTTAACGACGATTTCTCTGCTGCAATATCAGGCAGCGTTATATATATAACGCCTTGCTTGGTACCACGGGATTTTGTCACTCGAGTACCTATGATATCATAAATGTGAAGGAGGGAAGTGCAGTGCCAAGAAGAGGCTTTGTCGCAAAACGTGACGTTTTGCCGGACCCACTGTATAATTCTAAAATAGTAACTCGCCTTATCAATAACATCATGCTTGATGGTAAGAAAGGCGTTGCCCAAAAGATCGTTTACGGTGCTTTCGATATAATTTCCGAAAAGACCGGTAAGGATCCGCTGGAGGTTTTCGATCAGGCAATGGAAAATGTAATGCCGCAACTTGAGGTTAAGGCTGTCCGTAAGGGCGGTGCTACCTATCAAGTTCCTTTCGAGGTTCGCCCCGAAAGAAAGCAGACTTTAGGTTTGCGTTGGCTCACAAACTACAGCCGTGCCCGTTCGGAAGCAACAATGAAGGAACGCTTAGCAAACGAGATCCTCGATGCCGTTAACGGTATCGGTGGAGCCGCTAAGAAGCGTGAGGATACCCATAAAATGGCTGAAGCTAATAAGGCTTTTGCTCATTACAGATGGTAGTAATAGTCTTTGCCGCCTAAAAACGGCCTAAATGGAGGATAATATGCCAAGAAAAGTATCTCTTGAAAAGACAAGAAATATTGGTATCATGGCTCATATTGACGCCGGTAAGACGACCACCACCGAGCGTATTCTGTTCTACACAGGTAAAACGCACAAGATAGGTGAGACGCACGACGGCGCCGCCGTTATGGACTGGATGGATCAGGAGCAGGAGAGAGGTATTACCATCACTTCTGCTGCTACTACCTGTTTCTGGAATGACCATCGTATCAATATTATCGACACTCCCGGACACGTTGACTTCACCGTTGAAGTTCAGCGTTCTTTGCGTGTTCTCGACGGTTCTGTAACCGTTTTGTGCGCCAAGGGCGGTGTTGAACCTCAGTCTGAAACCGTTTGGCGTCAGGCTGATGAATACAAAGTACCCCGTATGATCTATGTCAATAAGATGGACATTTTGGGTGCTGATTTCTACCGTGTTTTAGATATGGTAAAGGAACGCTTTAACTGTAATGCAGTTCCGATTCAGTTGCCGATTGGCGTTGAAACATCTTTCCGCGGAATAGTTGACCTTATCAACAACGACGCTGAAATTTATTATGACGACCTCGGTAAAGATGTTCGCAGAGAGCCCATTCCGGAAGAAATGAAGGAACTCGCCGAGAAGTACCGTACTGCTCTTATCGAGGCTGTTGTTGAGCAAGACGAAGAACTTATGGAGAAATACTTCGAAGGTGAAGAGCCGACTGTTGAACAGATGAAGAGAGTTATCCGTGCCGCCACAATCGCAAACGACATGGTTCCGATTTGTTGCGGTACCTCCTACCGCAACAAGGGTGTTCAGCCTTTGCTGGATGCCATTGTTGATTTTATGCCTGCTCCGACAGATATCCCCGCCATTAAGGGTGTTAACCCCGAAACCGACGAGGAAGAGGAGAGACACAGTTCTGATGACGAACCGTTCGCAGCTCTTGCATTTAAGATTGCTACTGACCCGTATGTTGGTAAGATTTGTTTCTTCCGTGTATATTCGGGTAGTGTAGACGCGGGTGCAAGCGTTTATAACTCTGTTAAGGACAACAGAGAAAGAATGGGTCGTATTCTTCAGATGCACGCTAACCACCGTGAAGACATTGATACCTGCTATGCAGGTGATATTGCCGCCGCTGTTGGTCTTAAAAATACCACAACCGGTGACACCCTTTGCGATGAAAAGCATCCTGTAATCCTTGAATCAATGAACTTCCCGGATCCTGTTATCCGTGTTGCTATTGAGCCTAAGACCAAGGCAGGTCAAGAAAAAATGGGTCTTGCACTTGCAAAACTTGCAGAAGAAGACCCGACCTTTAAGTGCTATACCGACGAGGAAACCGGTCAGACCATTATCGCCGGAATGGGTGAACTTCACCTTGAGATAATTGTTGACCGTTTGCTTCGCGAATTTAAGGTTGAAGCAAACGTTGGCGCTCCGCAGGTTGCATATAAGGAAACCATTCGTCAGAAGGTTGACCATGAAACCAAGTACAAGCGTCAGTCGGGCGGTTCCGGTCAGTACGGTCACGTTAAGATTATTGTTGAGCCGAATGAATCCGGCAAGGGCTATGAGTTTATCAATGCCGTTACCGGCGGTGCTATTCCGAAGGAATTCATCGGACCTGTTGATGCAGGTATTCAGGGTGCTTTGCAGGCAGGTGTTCTTGCAGGATATCCTGTTGTTGACGTTAAGGTAACACTTTATGACGGTTCTTATCACGAGGTTGACTCTTCTGAAATGGCGTTTAAGATTGCCGGTTCTATGGCATTCAAAGAGGCTTGCAGGGAGGCATCTCCCGTTATTCTCGAACCGATAATGAAGGTTGTTGTTATCGTTCCGGAAGAGTATATGGGTGACGTTATCGGTGACCTTAATGCTCGCCGTGGCGAAATTCAGGGCTTTGAAGACCGTTCGGGCGTTAAGCAAATTAACGCACGTGTTCCGCTTGCCGATATGTTCGGTTACGCAACCGACCTCCGTTCCAAGACACAGGGACGCGGTCAGTACGTTATGGAACCCGACGGCTATAAGGAAGTTCCGAAGAGTATCGCCGAGCAGATTGTAACTTCGAGACAGAAGAAGTCATAATCTTTAATAAAACACTTGAATTTTTAGTAAATCTTTGGTACAATACTCTTGGAATTTACTAATAAAACAATTTTAAGGAGGAAATCCCAATGGCAAAAGCAAAATTTGAAAGAAATAAGCCGCACGTAAACATTGGTACCATCGGCCACGTTGACCATGGTAAGACCACCCTTACTGCTGCTATCACAAAGTTCCTTTCTTTGAAGGGCTATGCACAGTTCGAGGACTATGCAAACATCGATAAGGCTCCCGAAGAGAGAGAGCGTG
>CAZMHU010000007.1:25144-74767 GCA_964566175.1 uncultured Eubacteriales bacterium | reverse complement strand
CCGACTTCCATAACAACGTCGGAGTACATCTGGATAAATCTTCTGTAGCAGTCCCAAGCCCAACGGGGGTTGCCGGATTTAGCAGACATAACTTCAACAACCTCTTCGTTAAGACCGAGGTTCAAAATAGTATCCATCATACCGGGCATAGAAGCACGAGCACCCGAACGAACGGAAACGAGAAGCGGGTTCTCTTTGTCACCGAATTTCATACCGGTGATGCCTTCCATTTTGTCGATGTATTCCATAATTTGTGCCTGAATATCATCGTTGATTTTTCTGCCATCCTCATAGTACTGTGTGCAGGCTTCTGTGGTTACGGTGAAACCCTGAGGAACCGGAAGACCGATGTTGGTCATTTCGGCGAGGTTAGCACCCTTACCGCCGAGAAGTTCACGCATCGTTGCGTTACCTTCTGAGAAAAGGTATACATACTTGTGACTCATTAGCGAATCAACCTCCTAAAAAAATTTGGCAATAGCCATTTCTGATAAAGTTCAGCCTCAGACGGGCAGGCTTGTCCGCAAAGCCCGTATAAGGTCAGCACTCAATTATAACATCTTTTCACAAAAAAAGAAAGCCTTTTTTTAATTATCTTTGTTTTTGAGGCGAAAAAGGTTAAAAACACCAAAAACACCGCACAAAATCTGTGCGGTGTGAGAAAATTTATATATTCTTGTTAAAACTCAGTACCCTCAAAATGACAGGTGCGAGTACAATGTTGATAATAAGTTCGAAAACAAAGTTTCCGCCGGCGAGACCCAAGAACATATACTGTGCGGCACTTGCGAAACCTTCAGACGCACACCATTCCGTAATGGTACTCATAAAAAATACTTTACAACCCAAAAGGAAAACACCGGTGTTTACAACAGGGCAGACCACTGCCGAAACAATAACAGCCAAATAGCGGTTTTTGCCCGAGAGAAGGCGATAGGCTATGCCCGCGGCAAGTCCGCATAGCGTGCCCTTTAACAAAACCGTAATAACAGTGCCGACAACATCAACCGAATAGAATGCTGCCGCATCGCCGCTCAACAGCACAACCGCACCGAATACAAAACCGAGCCAAGCACCGATTTTATAATCGCACAGTGCCGCGCCCAAAACGATTGGGACGAGAACCAGCGAGACCGAAAACGGTCCGAGTTTGATAAACGAGCCGAGCAACTGTAAAATTATGACCAGTGCGGTCATGACAGCGCCGAGCACCAGTTTCTGTGTTTGCTTTTTTGTGTTTGTCATAAAATTACCTCCGATACCGCCTCACAGGGAGTGCAGTTCATAAATTTTGACATATATTTTCACCGACAAGGTCGGCTATGTCCGTTATCTGTTCTTTTCATATATTTCACGCAGACCGTCGAGCAAAAGATTTTCGTTATAAATTATGCTGTTTTTGCAGTGTACGATTATATCTTTCGAAAGACCACCCGTAGCAACTATTGTCGGCTTTTCGCCTAACTCGTCCTCAATTCTGTCGAGAAGACCGTCGAGCATTGCGGCAGTGCCCATAACGAGACCTGATTTCATCGAATCAACCGTGTTTTTACCGATAACCGATTTCGGCGCCTCAATGTGTATAGCGGGGAGTTGCGCCGTTCTTGTAGTCAAAGCATCAAGTGTGAGACGAACACCCGCGGCGATAGACCCGCCGAGGAAACAACCGTTGCGGTCAAGCACACTTATCGTCGTGGCAGTACCGAGGTCGATAACGACACAGGGCATTTTGTATTCTGCGAGAGCACCCACGGCTCCCGCCGCAAGGTCGGCACCGAGTTGTGCGGGGTCGTCGATTTTGATGTTAAGGCCTGTGCGGACGCCCGGTCCCAAAATGAGCGGTACGATGTTGCAAAGTTTTGTAACGGCGGTGCTCACGGCGGCACAAACAGCCGGAACAACGGCGCATATTGCGGCATCTTCTATCGCATCGGTGGACAGGTCGTTAAGTCGCAAAACGTCGCATATTTCTATTGCGTATTGGTCTGCTGTGCGGCGAACATCGGTCGCAAGCCTTGAAGTGAACAAAAGCCTGTCGTCCTTATACACGCCGAGCGTTATATTTGTGTTGCCTATATCAACAGCCAAAAGCATATTTCAAGCACTCCCGAATAGTTTTAATTGTATCGTCTATATTTTATCACAGCCCGTAATATCCGTCAATCGAAAGTTTTATTATATAACTTGATGAAAACATTTTACCGATATTTGCACTTTTTGAACGGTTCTTTTTACGAATGAATGATGAATATTGAATAATGAAGAGCGAATAGCACAAAACAAAAATCCGCTCTCTTGCGAAAACGGATTTTTGTTTTGGTGGAAGTTGATGTCCCAAATCCGAACCCACCTTGTTCGGATTATACTCTAATGGTGGAGGCGACGGGAATCGAACCCGTGTCCAAAAATCTATCATTACAGACATCTCCGAGTGCAGACGGTCTACTGATGTTCCGCAGCCGCGAGCCGCCCGTCAGGCGCGCGGTGGGTAAGCCCCCAAGTCATGGTTGTCGGAGGAGCGACCGACAACTCACGTTCATCGCTTAAATGACACCCTTGCCCGTCCGCGATACTACGGGGTCGGATGGCAGCCTAATTAGGCTGCAAATGCAACTTTATTGTTGTCAGTTAATTTTAAATTGCGGATTTTAAAGCGGTTCCGCACCGCTACTCGCTTTCTGTAACTCAAAATCCCTGTCGAAGCCTTTACGCCCCCGTTTATCTGTTTTGTTCTTTGATGGCGCGGCGAATGTCACGCTCGGCGTCCTTTTTTGCGGCAACGGCGCGCTTATCGTAAAGTTTTTTACCGCGACAAACACCGAGTTGCACTTTCAAAAGTGAACCTTTGAAATATACCGAAAGGGGAACAAGCGCAATACCTTGTTGTTTGCAAAGTCCCAAAAGACGCATAATCTCCCTTTTGTGGAGCAATAATTTTCTCGGGCGGAGCGGATTTTTATTGAAAATGTTTCCGTGCTCATATGGTGCTATGTGCATCTGTTTCACAACAACCTCACAGTCGTCGACCGAACACCACGCCTCTTTAAGGCTTATGCCGCCCGCTCTGACAGATTTGATTTCCGTTCCGGTGAGACAAATACCCGCCTCGATTGATTCTTCAACGTAATATTCGTGAAACGCTTTTTTGTTTGTTGCGACTGTTTTAAGATTTTTATCCACACTTATTACCTCCGAGAATCAAAATTATATTATACAGTTTTTTCTGTGTCAAGCAAAGAAGGTCGAAAAAGGGAGTCTGCAAAAGACTCCCTTTTTAAAACTAATCTTCGTTTTTGGGAGCGGCAGACGGAACCTGCTGCTTGAGAGCGGCGCGTGTCTTGCGAACCTCCGCGAGATTTGCGGTCAAACTCTCATCTGCACGGCGCATAAGGTCATCCACAAAGTCTTGTGCCGCCTTGCGCATATTGCGGCTCTTGCCCTGTGCGGTGGCAATGATTTCAGCCGCCTTTTCCTGTGCCATTTTTGTGATTTCTTCCTGTGCTACCATAGCCTTTGCACGCTCTTCGGCAGAGCGGATAATACCGTCTGCTTCGCGCTTGGCGTTGGTGATGATGTCGGCGCGGTCGGCAACGATTCCGCGTGCTTGCTTAATTTCAGAAGGAATGTTAAGACGTATATCGTCAACGATTGCACGAAGTTTTTCAACGTCTACAACGGTCTTCTTTCCGGGAATTTTTATTCCTCCGTCAAGTATTTCGTCCAACTGTTCAAGTAATTCGTCAATGCTCATTTTAATTCATCCTTTCCGTATAATCTATCGGTAATTTCTTTGTGTATCTGTTCGGGAACAAAGTCCTTAATATCGCCACCCATGCTGGCAATCTGTTTTACCATGCTTGAACTGAGATACATATTTTCCGCCGCCGTTGTCAAAAACACCGTTTCGACATCGGGGTTGAGTTTTTTGTTGGTCAGTGCCATTTGAAATTCGTATTCGAAATCCGACATAGCGCGCAAACCTTTTATTATTACACCGGCGTGCTTGTCCCTTGCAAAGTCGGCAAGCAAGCCGTCATAATATTCTATTTCAACATTTTCAATATCGCCCGTTACCTCACGTATAAGTCGGACACGCTCCTGTGGAGAAAAACTGTAATTCTTTTTTGGGTTTACCATTACAACCACAATGAGCCTGTCAAACATTTTAGCCGCACGGCGTATAATATCGAGGTGTCCGACCGTTACGGGATCGAAACTGCCGGGGCAGACCGCAACCGAGTTTGTCATTCTGCTTTTCCTCCTTTGCGATATACCGTTATATATATCTTGCCGTAGCGGTAATCTTTAACGGCGGAAAAATCGCCTGTGTGTTCGGGCACGGAAACATCGGCGGGATGTTCGCATATTATTATTCCGTAATCGCTCATATGCTCGGCGGTTTTCAAAAGCGCCGTATTATATAAATCGGCGTGATATGGCGGGTCGACAAACGCAATGTCGAACACGTCTGAGGAGGAAGAGAGAAAAAGTGAAAAATCTTTTTTTACGACCGACGCTTTGTCCGACAGACGCGCGGATTTTAAGTTCTCATTTATCACCTTAACGGCTTCCGGCGATGAGTCGACAAAGGTTGCGCTTTCTGCACCGCGACTCAGCGCCTCAATTCCGAGTTGTCCGCAACCGCCGAAAAGGTCGAGCACTCTGCGTCCCTCAATATCAAAATGTATTATGCTGAAGACTGCTTCTTTGACACGCTCTGCGGTCGGACGGACATCGTTGCCGTCAAGCGAACGAAGGCGTGCGCCCTTGGCAGTTCCTGTTATAACTCTCATAGAACACCACCTATATGTATATCTATTATCACATCAAACATACCGTTTTGTCAACAAAAATTTGCTTTTAGAAAAAAATATTGAAAAATAACGCCGAAAAAACGCAAAAGTGTATTGATATTTTGCAGTTAGGTGTGATATAATGTGCATATCTTAAAGTAGTATAAGGGGAAATTTGGATTTTCACGTATACTGCCTATAAAATCAAGGGGGATAGTCAATGGAAACAATTTCAAATGCTTTTGTGTGTGCAATGGGCATAGGCACGGTTTTTGTCGGACTTATATGTTTGATAATAATCTGTAAAATTGTCGGTCTTTTCTGCAATATCGGCAAGAAAGAACAGACAGCCGCCGCGCCTGCCGTCGCCGCAGCCACTCCGGCAGTTGCCGACAGCATACCAAACAAGCAGGAACTTATTGCCGCCGTTTCCGCCGCTGTTGCGGAAGAACTCGGTACGGACGTTTCTGCAATAAGAATTACATCATTTAAAAAACTGTGAGGTAGAAAACTATGAAAATGTATAAAGTTAATGTTAACGGAACCGAATATGAAATCACTCTCGAAGCAGTAGACGCAGCAGAGGTTAAGAAGTCTGCTCCCGCTGCAGCACCCGCTCCTGCCGCTGCTCCTGCTCCCGCAGCCGCTCCGGCTCCTGCCGCAGCAGCACCTGCGGGCGGAGAAACCGTTTCTTCTCCGATGCCCGGAACAATTCTTGCCGTAAATGTACAGAACGGTGCCGCTGTTAAGAAGGGTGACGTTTTGATGATTCTTGAGGCTATGAAGATGGAAAACGAAATTATGGCTCCCTGCGACGGTACAGTTGCTTCTCTTAACGTAACAAAGGGTGCTTCGGTTGAAACCGGAACTATGCTTTGCGTAATCGCGTAATGCCCGAAAACAGGAGAAAAATGCTATGTTGGAACAGATAATAGAATTTCTTAAAACAACCGGATTTTATATGCTGTTTGCCAACTTCACAGCCGACACGGTTGTTGACGGTACTGTTGTTGCCGTTGCAGGTTGGAAAACACTTACAATGATTTTGGTTTCGCTCTTGCTTTTATGGCTTGCCATTAAGAAACAATTTGAGCCGCTTTTGCTTATCGGTATCGCATTCGGTATGCTTCTCACGAACCTCCCCGGTGCGGAAATGTACCACAGCGATTTGTGGACACAGTTTATGGCAGGTGACATCGGCTACGGTACGATAATGAAGGAAGGCGGCTTGCTTGATGTACTTTATATAGGTGTTAAGACCTGCGTATATCCCTGCCTTATCTTCGTCGGAATCGGTGCTATGACCGATTTTGCTCCCCTTATTTCCAACCCGAAGAGTTTGCTTCTCGGTGCTGCCGCACAGGTTGGTATTTTCGTAACATTTATCGGTTGCGTATACCTTTTCGGTTTTCCGCAGGAAGCCGCCGCATCTGTCGGTATTATCGGCGGTGCAGACGGTCCTACCGCAATATTCACAACATCAAAACTTTATCCGAGTCTTCTCGGCCCGATTGCGGTTGCCGCATATTCGTATATGGCGCTCGTTCCGGTAATTCAGCCTCCGATTATGAAGGCTCTTACCACCAAGAAAGAGCGTATGATTACGATGAAGGCTCTTCGTCAGGTTTCAAAGACCGAAAAGATTGTTTTCCCGATTGTTGTTACAATCTTCGTTGCATTGCTCGTTCCCTCGGCTACTCCGCTTGTAGGCTGCTTGATGCTCGGTAACCTTTGGAAGGAATCCGGCGTTGCAGAGCGCCTTTGCAAGACTGCTCAGAACGAACTTATGAATATTGTTACAATATTCCTCGGAATCTCGGTCGGCGCTACCGCTACCGCAGAGTCGTTCCTTAATGAAAAGACCCTTGAGATTCTCGCAATGGGTATTGTTGCTTTCGGAATGGGCACAGCATGTGGTGTACTTCTCGCAAAGTTTATGAACCTGTTCTCGAAGAACAAGATAAACCCGCTTATCGGCTCTGCCGGTGTTTCCGCTGTTCCTATGGCTGCACGTGTTTCCCAGTCGGTAGGACAGAAAGAAAATCCGTCCAACTTCCTGTTGATGCACGCAATGGGTCCGAATGTTGCCGGTGTTATCGGTTCGGCTATTGCCGCAGGCGTGTTGATTTCGCTGTTCGCATAAGGAGGAATTTTAAATGGCTAACAAACTTTATATTACAGATACCATACTCCGTGATGCACACCAGTCACAGGCGGCAACGCGTATGCGCCTTGAGGATATGCTTCCCGCGTGTGAACTGCTTGACAGCGTAGGTTATTGGTCGCTTGAGTGTTGGGGCGGCGCTACATTCGATTCTTGTATGCGTTTCCTCGGCGAAGACCCATGGGAGCGTTTGCGTGCACTCAGAAAGGCTTTGCCTAACACAAAACTTCAAATGCTTTTGAGAGGACAGAATATCCTCGGTTATAAGCACTATGCCGATGACGTTGTCGATGCTTTCGTAAAGAAGGCTATTGAAAACGGTATCGACGTTATCCGTGTTTTTGATGCTCTTAACGATACCCGCAATATGGCACAGGCTATGAAGAGCATTAAAAAGTACGGCGGTATATGCGAGGCTGCGATAAGTTATACACAGAGCCCTGTTCACAACGAAGAGTACTTCGTAAAACTCGCTTGCGAACTTGAAAGTATGGGTGCTGACGTTATCTGCATTAAGGATATGGCAAACCTCTTGCTTCCTTATGACGCTTATTCGCTTGTTAAGAAACTCAAAGCAAAGGTTTCCGTTCCGATTCATCTCCATACTCATAACACTACGGGTACCGGCGATATGACAAACCTTATGGCGGCACAGGCGGGCGTTGATATTGTTGACTGCGCGCTTTCTCCGCTCGCAAACGGAACATCACAGCCCTCGACCGAGGCTATGGTTGCTACCTTAAAGGGTACCGACCGTGACACCGGTCTTGATCTCGGAAAACTCTCCGAGGCGGCAAAACACTTCCGCACAGTTGCCGATAAGTTGAAAGCAGATGGAATACTTGACCCGAAGGTACTCAACGTTGATACAAAGACCCTTCTTTATCAAGTACCGGGCGGAATGCTTTCAAACCTTCTTTCGCAACTTAAACAGGCAAACGCCGAAGATAAGTTTTATGATGTTCTTGCCGAAATTCCGAATGTCCGTAAAGACTTCGGCTATCCTCCGCTCGTAACTCCCACAAGCCAGATTGTAGGTACACAGGCTGTACTCAACGTTCTTTCGGGTGAGAGATACAAGATGATAACCAAGGAATCAAAGGGACTTCTCCGTGGTGAATACGGACGTGTTCCGGGCGAGGTTAATGAGGAAGTTCGTCGCAAGGCTATCGGTAACGACGCTGTTATTACCTGCCGCCCTGCCGATCTGCTTGAGCCGGAACTTGAAAAGTACCGTGTTGAGGCGGGTGACTTGGCAAAATCCGAAGAGGATGTTCTCAGTTATGCCCTCTTCCCGCAGGTTGCCGGAAAGTTCTTAAAAGAACGCAACGAAAAGGCAAACGGCGAGAATACCGTACGTCAACTTTATGTTGAAGATTTGACCTAAATAAAATTAAACCCCGACAGATTTTGTCTGTCGGGGTTTTTTATCGCTTTATTCAACACCGCGGTAGTAAAGCCCTCTTGTATATTCTCCGCAGGCGGGTTTTCCGTCCCGATAGCGGGAAATAACGTTTTCGCATTCTTCGGGTGTTTCAAATGTAAAATAAAGGGTCATAAAATCGGTCGCAAATTCATCCGTGCGCTCGGCAAGCCACAGCGGGCGCGAATTGAAAAGTTCACTGAAACCTGCGCGGCAACGAACAGGGAAGGATATTTCCTTGCGGTCGGTGAGTTTGCCGTTTTTATCACATTCGGCACAGGTTCTGCCGTTTTTGAGCGGACAGTTGCGGGTCAACATAAGGGGAAGTCTTCCGTAACCGATAAATCCGGTCGGGAGAGGACTTTTAACGGAATTTATCTGAGTATAGGTGAGTTCCGGTGAGAGGGTTATTCCCACTGCGCCCAACTTTTCAGCCGTGGAGGCGCTTTCGCTGTTGAAGATGTTCATTGAAAAATCGAATATCGGCAAAATTCCCGCTTTTTTGCAAAGCGTTACTGCGGCAATATTTCCGCAAAAAGCGTATTTTACACCAAATTTTACAGCGATGTCAAGACGTCTTAGAATATATTTTTCGCTTTGTATTCCGCGCGGAATGTCAAGACAGAGCAAAACGTCACGGTCGTATGATTCAAAATTGCACTCTAGCGGCAACACGACGGCGGAAACACCCGAAAGATTTTTTGGGATTTGGGTTATATCGGCAAAGCGGGCGACCAGCGCCTTTTTGCCGTGCGTTTTTCTTGTTTCCGTCGGACGGTATAGAGAAGTCGGGGCGGTACGCTTTTGATATCGATTTTCCGCAAGTTCGTCAAGTGCCTGTCGGCGCAGTGCATTTACCGCGCTAGCGCTTATGGCAAGTCCGTCTGCGATATCGGTTTTGATGTTTTCGAATATAAATGGCGTAGAGCCTGTTTTTTCAAGTTGCGGCAATATGCTCTCGCGGGTGGCGGCGCGTGTTTTTGCCTTTTCAGCCGCCTGACCTTCGACGGTCACGGTGTGCTCGCCGTCCGATACGCTGAAAACAGCGGGTATACTTTCGCCTTTTACGGAAAACGAGCCACTGATTTTCACCGAGCGGCGCTCTGCGCGGTAGAGATCGTGAAGACGGTTTATAACAGCGCCCGACAGTATAACATCTTCCTTTGTGCGTATGCCGAACATCTCTTTGCCGAGTTTTCCTGAGTAATATCCGTCGGTAAATCCACTGCGGGAAAAAACTTTATAAAGCGTGTCTTTGAGTTCGGTGCAGTCTTCGCCGTCGGCAGTCTTTCGGCAAACGGCGGTTGCTGCGGCGACATATTCGGGGCGTTTCATACGTCCCTCGATTTTCAGCGTCTTAACGCCGAGATTTTTGAGTTCGTCTATGTATTCGACAAGGCTCAAATCTTTAAGGCTTAAATCGTATCCGTTTCCGCCGTCGCATTTAAAGGGCAGTCGGCACGGGCCGGCACAAAGTCCTCTGTTTCCGCTCCTGCCGCCGAGCATCGCGCTCAAATAGCACTGACCCGACATACACATACAGAGTGCGCCGTGGACAAAAACTTCGGTCGTCATCGAAAGGCATTCTGCCTCGCGGCATATGGCGGCGATTTCGTCACGGCTTAACTCTCTCGACAGTACGACCTGCTCAAAACCGAGTTCTTTAAGGGCAGGAAGGGCAGAGGGCGAATGTACCGTCAGTTGTGTCGATGCGTGGAGCGGCAGAGCGGGCAGGTGGGTGTGGAGCAGTCGCGCAAGACCCAAATCCTGCACTATTACCGCGTCAACGCCGTCGATATAAGCATTTCGTGCCGCCGAGAGGGCATCGGAAAGTTCGCTGTCGGATAGGACGGTGTTGAGCGTCAGATATACTCTGACACCTCTGATATGGCAATATTTTACCGCATCGGACAGTGTACTGCTGTCAAAATTATCGGCGTTGCGGCGTGCGTTGAAGTCACGCACACCCAAATATACCGCATCGGCACCGCTGCGGACAGCGGCTTCCAGCATTTCCGCATTGCCGACGGGGGATAAAATTTCAATTTCTTTTTTTATAATACTCAAGTTTTCTCCTCAGTAGGGTTTTGCCGAGTAAAATTTTTTCTTGACAAACCCAAAAAAATCTTTATTTCTTTATATTTTTATTATATAATATTTTCAAACATTTTTAAAGTAGTTTTTATCGGGGGAATACATAATGAAATATCTTGTTGTTTTATGCGACGGTATGGCAGATACTCCCGTCGAGATTCTCGGCGGTGCGACTCCAATGGAAAAGGCGAAAAAACCTAATATTGACACGCTTTGCAGAGCATCCGAAGTGGGCATTTGCCGCACGGTTGCAAAGGGACTGAAACCCGGCAGTGACGTGGCAAACCTTTCGGTTCTCGGATATGACCCGACGGTATGCTATACCGGACGTTCTCCGCTTGAGGCGGCGAGCATCGGTGTTGAACTTTTACCGGAAGACGTTGCGCTCAGGTGCAATCTTGTAACCCTTTCGGACGAAGAGAACTATGCCGACAAAACAATGGTTGACTACTGTGCGGACGATATTTCGACCGCCGAGGCTGACGAACTTATAAAAGCGGTGCAGTCGGCTTTCGGAAACGAGACGTACCGTTTTTATACCGGCGTCAGCTACCGTCATTGCCTTACCGTTAAAAACGGCACGACCGAACTCGGCACAATGACCCCGCCGCACGATATTTCGGGCAGGGCAATAGGTGAATATTTGAGTACTGCCGACGCGGCACAGCCGTTGTTGGAACTTATGAAAAAAAGTTACGGCGTTCTGAAAGACCACCCTGTAAACCTTGCGCGCATTGCAAATGGCAAGCGCCCCGCAAACTCAATTTGGCTTTGGGGCGAGGGAAGAAAACCCGCATTGCAAAATTTCTTCGAGAAAAACGGCATAAAGGGCGGTATTATTTCCGCTGTCGATTTGCTTAAAGGCATCGGCATATGTGCCGGAATGAAAACACCCGATGTTGACGGTGCAACCGGATATATCGATACAAACTTTGAAGGCAAGGCGAAGGCGGCGAGAAAACTGTTTTCGGACGGTTGCGATATGGTTTATGTCCACGTTGAAGCGCCCGACGAATGCGGCCACAGGGGCGAGGCGGAAAACAAGGTTCACGCTATCGAACTTATCGACGAAAAAATCGTCGGCCCGACGGTTGAATATTTGAAAACTCTCGGCGACGCTTACCGCATACTCATAATGCCAGACCACCCCACACCGCTTGCAACCCGCACCCACTCTTCGGAACCCGTTCCCTTTATGATATACGATTCACGCAAAGAAGAAAGCGGAGCGGAATGTTTCGCGGAAAATTCCGCAAGACAAACCGGAATTTTCATAGAACACGGTCCGGATGTTATGGACAGATTGCTTGAAAAATAGAAAAACAAACCCGACCTAACGCTTTTTACAAGTGAGGTCGGGTTTATTTATCTGGTTTTTAAAATCCTGTGAGTGATACTACTCGCTATCTGCACTTTTTAATAATTCTTCATAGGAAACATCGAATACTTTCGCAAGGGCGATAATTTCAATATCAGTGACAAATCGTTTACCGCATTCAATTCTTTGAATGGCGTTTTTATCAACATCTATTCCTACTAATTGCATTCTGTCGGCAAGTTCACGTTGTGAGATTTTTAAATTGTTACGGAGAATGGAAACGTTTTTTCCGCATATGTTGTTCAGTCCGTCTTTGGTTTTATTTATAAACATGGTTTTCCCTCTTTTTTGACATTCAGTGCTTGACACTTTAAAAAGTATATGCTATAATCACATCATCAATGACATTTAGTGAATGTCAAAAAAGAAAGAGGGAATTATATGTTTTGTAAAAAATGCGGAAAAGACATAGGAGATGCCGAGTTCTGTCAATATTGCGAAAACCGGAACGGCGAAACGGAAAAATCAGACTTGCTTTCAAGCGTAAAAAAAACAATTCGAAAAAATCGGTTATAATTCGCTTGTAAAATTAACGTCGCTTGTTTTAGGCGTAATAAGCATATTGATACGTTTTGTGAGCAACGAAGCAATAACGTTTTATAATTTTTTGGCACAGGACGATTATTATGTTATAAGTTCGAGCGGAAGAAAGTATGTAATTATAATTCTTGTGGCACACATAATTTTGTTTTTTGCTTTTGGACATATGGCGAAAAAAGAGAATAAGCCTATTACGAAAAAAGCAATCCTGTCGGCTGTTATTGCGGCGATTGCAATGCTTGTTGCTTTGTTCTTGCAGTTTCCGGCGATGTATTGAAAATTTTGTTTTGGGAGGTGTTTGTTGTGAAAAAATAAAAAAGCGTTTACGGCAATATTTGTTGTGCTTGTGGCAGTAGTAGGAATTTTCGTGTTGGGTAATAAAAATTCCGTCAAGGGAAGTTGGGAAATAACCGAAAAAAGAACAACACTCTTATTTTGCACGATTTGGAATATTCGACTGATTACGGATATATAACTTTTAGAAAATAGGGAGGTTGAGTATGAGTGGTTTTCCTTGGGGTGCTTTAGCGTATATTATCGGTTTCGGTCTTGTTTTTGTTTTGATTATCAATGCTCCTATGATCATCGGTGCTTTAATAGGAGGAATAATATCACTTTTCAGAAAAAGCAAGGACGATGATATATGAGTATAATTGTAATAATAGCATTGGCATTGATATGCGGATTTTTATATGCCGATGCGATAGTTGATTATGTTTTTATAGCCGTTTATATGCTTATGGCAATAAATATACTTAATAATATCAAGCATCTCGTAAAGTACAAAAGAAAATATAACAAGATAGACGGTGAGGATATCGGTTTTATATTTTTGTGGCTTGTATGTGCGGGCGTATGCGCATTGTTACAGGTGTTCATATTATAATACAAAAGCATCGGGTCATAAACGACCCGATGCTTTTGTATATTTGAATGTTTAATTTGTTATCATCATAATGTCGGTTGATGCTTTTCCTTCCCTTAGCAACGGTTTTGTGTCAAGCGGAATTATTTTATTGAAAACACAGGTGTGTTTAGGCGTTACGGTACGGTTTTCGTGCATACTTCCGAAGTACCAGTGGCGAAAATCGCAACTGCGGTCTATTTCGGAAAAATAGCCGTTAAGTTTATTAACGCGGTCGGCTCTGCCTTGACGCAACAGCATTGCGCTTTTGATAAGCGAGGGCGGCTCGTGTGTCAGTATGTAATCGACCGAGAGATTTTCTTCGTCAAGCGCTTCGGCGCCCGCGGCAAGTTCGGCGGGAGAGGGAAGTTCGTCCTTCCACCAGTTTTTATCTTTTCGGATATCGATATCGTCGCTTTCTCCGCCGCCCATCGTGAACACGCGGCAACCGTCAAGGTTGAAAACCTGTCCGCGCATAAGGTGATAGAGGTTTTGCCCTATGCGGTGTACTTTTCCGCCTTTCCAACGTGTCACGCGGCAGGCATTTATCATATCGAAATTTTCGTGTGTGCCGTCGAGAAAAGCAATGGTGAATTTTCGTGTTGAAAGAAATTTCACAGCCTGTTTTTCACGCTCCGAGCCGTCCCAAAGATAGCCGAAATCGCCCAGTACAATAAGGGTATCGCCGGCTTTGAGTTTATACCATTCCTTGTCATAAATGCGTGACTCGTCGCCGTGCATATCACCTGTGAGATAATACATTAACGTCACCTTTGTTTAAAAAATTTTTAAATTGCAAAAAATTACTTTAATTCCATACGGTTATGGGATATAATGTTTATAGAATTTAGGTTATTATAACACAGTTGAGGTAGGATTGCTATGAAAAAAAGTATTTTGGCAATTTTTTTAATGTTTTTGATTACGGTAACGCTCTTTTCCGTTCCTGCATCTGCATATCAAATATCGGGGTTTGAGATTACGGCAGAAGGCGCGATGCTTGTTAGTTTGGACGAAACGGGAGATGTGCTTTATTCAAAAAATGCCGATAAAAAACTCTATCCCGCATCACTCACCAAAATTATGACGGCACTGCTCGTGATTGAGAACAGCAGTGACCTTGACGGCGAGATAATAACCGTTAACGAGTCGTCTGTGCGCGCCCTCGACGGAACAGGTGCGGCGGTTGCGGGTCTTAAAGACGGCGAACAACTCACGGCTCGTCAGGCGATTTATATGTTGCTGGTATCGTCATATAACGACTGCGCTATGGCGGTTGCGGAACATTACGGCGGTACCGTGTCGGGCTTTGTCGGAATGATGAACAAGCGTGCGAAAGAACTCGGAATGACAGGAACGCACTTTGCCAATCCGCACGGACTCCACGACAGCGAGCATTATACTACGGTAAACGATATGTATAGGCTTGTAAAACACGCCCTCTCGTTTGAAGATTTTAAAGAGGCGGTATGCACAACACGCTATAAGATGCCCGCAACAAATAAAAATCCCGCGAGAACGCTTGTTACCACAATATATTTGCAGGACAGACACAATTCTGTATCGCCGAACTATTTTTATAAATATGCCGGCGGCGTAAAAACCGGTTTTACCGACGAGGCGGGCAGATGTCTTATCACTACGGCATCAAAGGGCGGATATAATTATCTTTGCATTTTGATGAACTGTCCCGCATATGATTCTGCCGGAAATTTGATAAGAGTTGAGTTTGGAGAGGCGCAGGCACTTTTCGAATGGGCGTTTAATAATTTTGAATTTAAGACTGTTGTCGATTCAGGCACACCGGTTGCAGAGGCAAAGGTTGAACTTTGTTGGGAACACGATTATGTTCCGCTTCTCATAGAGGGCGGACTTTCCGCAATTCTGCCGAAAGACGCCGATTCCTCAACCGTACAGATAAGGACAAAGCCGACAAGCGAGAGTTTTGACGCGCCCATAAAAAAAGGCGATATTATGGGCACGGCCGATATATACTATGCGGAGGAAAAGTTGGGCGAGGTCAATTTGATAGCGGGCGACTCACGCAGTGCAAACTTTGTTTTGCGTGTTGCACGTTTTTTCAAAACCGCCCTGACTTCAACCGCCTTTAAGATTGCGCTTGTTGTTGTCGTGCTTGCGATAGTTGTGTTTATCGTTGCTGTAATACTTATGAACCGTAACCGCAAAAAGCGGCGTCGCAGCAGAAAATATAAAGGATATTCAAAATACAACTGATTGATAAAAACGGAGCACAGCCCAACTGCTGTGCTCCGTTTTGTATATTAAAGATTTTCAACCGTATCGGCGGCTTTATCGAGGAAGTCACCCGTAAAGCGTTCGATTTTTCCGTTGTCGCAGAGTGTGGCGAAAGCGGGGTCAATCGGAATTTGTGCAAGGAGAGGAACGCCGAGTTCTTCCGCTACGGCGCCGCTTTTTCCGTTTCCGAAAATATAGTGCTTGTTGCCGCAATCGGGGCATACGGTATAACTCATATTCTCAACAATTCCGAGAACCGGTACGTTCATCATCTTAGCCATATTATATGCCTTTTTGACGATGAGCGAAACAAGGTCTTGCGGAGAGGTTACGATTATAATTCCGTCAAGCGGTATAGACTGATAAACCGTGAGCGGAACATCACCCGTTCCGGGGGGCATATCGATAAACATATAATCAAGTTCGCCCCAAACAACGTCGTTATAGAACTGTTTTACAACGCCGCCTATGACAGGACCGCGCCAAACGACCGGCGTATCTTCTTTTTCGAGCATAAGGTTTATGGACATAATGCGTATATCCGTTCCGGTAGATGCGGGGAGAATGCCGAGTTCGTTTTGGTAGGCTCTGCCGTTCGCACCGAACATTTTCGGTATCGACGGGCCGGTAATATCTGCATCCATAATACCTACGTTTTTTCCTCTGCGGTTCATAAGGGTTGCGAGCATACCTGTGACGAGCGATTTACCGACGCCGCCTTTGCCACTGACAATACCTATTGTTTTTCCAATGAAACTATAGGGGTTTCCCGCCTCTTTCGGAATTTCGTTGTTTGCCTTGCCGCAGGACGAGCAGTCGCCCGTGCAGCCTTCTTCGTTACACTTTTTTTCTTCTGTCATTTTTTATCACCTGTAAATTTTATGTACTTGTTGTGTATGCAATATATAAGTATACCATACTTTTTCTATTTTTCAACAAAATCGGTAATAATACTTTTATAACTGCATTCGGGAGAGTATTGCCAACGGTTTATACGGCCGTCGGTGAAAAAATATTCTCTTTCGGGTGTATAAGGCGCGTCGAAACTGTCAATAATAATAAGTTTGACCTTCATTTTTTCGGGTATGATACTTTTAACGTAAACGCTTGCGGTTTGACCTATGAATACATCGGGTTTCAGTTCGGCGAGACCGGCAAGGTTTGGTGTTAGTTCTACAAATACTCCGTAAGTTTCGACCGAACGCACAATTCCCGAAACGGTTTCTCCCTGTGAAAAACGTGCGGCGTTTTCTTCCCACGTGCCCAGCAGTTCCTTATGGGTGAGGGTTATTTTGCCGTCGGGTGCAACCGAGCGTACTACCGTCTTGATATCTTCCCCAACCGAAAAACGGTCGCGCGGGTGGGATATTCGCGATACAGATATTGAATTTATCGGCAACAGTGCGATAATACCGCACCCTATGTCGCAAAAAGCACCGAAATTTTCAAGATGGGTTATTTTCGCACCGATAACATCACCGGAGCGCAGATTTTTTATGTATGAACGGACACAAAGTTCCTGTGCCTTGCGGCGTGAGAGGGTGGCGTAAAGTTTGCCGAAACGGTCGGTTTTTATGCCGGTCACGGTGAAACAAACGGGCTTGCCCACGCGGGAGAGCAGAGCAATATCTCTCGTGCTGCCCGCGGCAATGCCTATTGCCCCTTCTTCGCGCGGAATAATGCCACGCATACAACCGAGATTTACCCAAATATTATGCTGTGCGTCGCAAACCTCCGCAATTCCTTCAAGTACACTGCTTGCCGCACAAGCCTCGTTTAGCCTTTGCGGCGAAGAGAAAGCACGGCGGTTTTCCGTTTCGTTTATTAACCAACCTTCCGGACAAAACCTGTTCAAAACTATCAACCTTTCTTTTTTATATCTGCGGCATTACTATCCGTCAAGATATAATATGCGGTGATAGTCGGGTTTTATTATACAAGTTTTCCCCTAAAAACCAAAAAAGCAGCCAAAAGGCTGCTTTAAGTGGTAAAATTGTTAGATGGCTCTTTCCACTTTGCCTGAACGCAGGCAGCGGGTGCAAACGTTAATGTGACGGGGAGTACCGTTTACGATAGCCTTTACACGCTTAACGTTGGGTTTCCAAGTTCTGTTAGAACGTCTGTGAGAATGGGAAACCTTAATACCAAATGCAATTTCCTTACTGCAGATATCACATTTTGCCATGTGTCTGCACCTCCTTTAATATCACGATAGCCATAATATAATAGCAGAAATGACGGCATAATGCAAGAGTTTTTTTAAAAACTTAAATTTTTCTTGAACAGTTGCACGCTTTACTATATAATGCTTAGTGAAAAAGGGAGTTGAAAAATGTGATAAAAGCGGTTATTTTTGACCTTGACGGAACACTGGCGAACACACTTTTGGATTTGTCGGAGTCGGCAAACCGTGCACTTGTTAAATACGGCTTTAAACCGCATCCCGCCGATGCGTATAAACTGTTTGTCGGAAACGGCATAAAAAAGATGTTAGAGCGTGCGTCGGGCTGCAAGGCGGATGAGGAAACCTTCAGTGCTGTTGAAAAAACTTTTTTTGAGCATTATAATGTGCATTATTGTGATAAAACCGCCGTTTATGACGGCGTGCCGGAACTTATTGCCGAAATAAAGAAAATGGGTCTTAAAATGGCTGTTGTTACCAACAAGGAAGACTCAGTGGCAAAAGAGGTCGTTTTAAAACTTTACGGTGATATTTTCGATGTTGTCTGCGGAAATCGGGAAGGTCTTCCCGCAAAACCCGACCCGACCGCCACACTGCTTGTAATGAAACAACTCGGTGTTTCGCCGGAAGAATGTATATTCCTCGGTGATTCGGGCGTAGACGTGCAAACCGGTGTCAGAAGCGGTGCCGTTGCCGTCGGGGAAACGTGGGGGTTTCGTGACGAAAAGGAACTTCGGGAGAACGGTGCTCGGTATATCATAAACAAACCGAGCGAATTAGTTGATATTGTAGGAGATTTTCAAAAATGACATATCGCGCAACCCGCATAGCCTGCTATGTGGGATATATAGTACAGGCAATAGTAAACAACTTTTTGCCGCTCTTGTTTGTAATGTTCAATACTGATTACGGTATTACATACGCACAGTTAAGTTTTGTTATACTGCTCAATTTCGGAGTGCAACTCATAACCGATATAGCGTCGATAAAAATCGTCGCACGACTCGGCACACGGCGTTCGGTAATAGCGGCACACTTTCTGTGTGCAACGGGGCTTTTGCTTTTGTCTTTCCTGCCGCGCATAATGCCGAGTGCATTTATTGGAATTTGCCTTTCGGTTTTGTTTTATTCGGTAGGCGGCGGACTTATCGAGGTTTTAATAAGTCCTATTATAGACCGTGTTTCGGAAGGAAGCGGAAAAGCGGCAATGTCGTTTTTGCATTCTTTCTACTGTTGGGGACAGATTTTGGTCGTTGCCGTAACTACTCTGCTCATACGCATAGCGGGCAGTGGCGTTTGGCAGGCGGCGTCGGTCTTTTGGGCGTTAATACCTTTTATAAATGCCTTTTTGCTTATGCGTGTTCCGATGGCTGAGGACACACAAGCGGATAAAGCACCCTCTGTAAAGCGCTTTTTGCAGTCACGCCTGTTTATTGTTTTCATATTTATTATGTTCTCTGCCGGTGCATCTGAACTTGCAATGTCACAGTGGGCATCTACCTTTGCGGAGCAGGGACTCGGCCTTTCCAAACTCAAAGGTGACCTTTTGGGACCGTGCGCTTTTGCGTTTTTGATGGGCGTGGGACGTATTGCGTCGTCATTCCTTGCCGAGAAAGTCAGTGTTCGTAACCTTTTGATT
Source organism: uncultured Eubacteriales bacterium (assembly GCA_964566175.1). Classification (GTDB taxonomy): domain Bacteria; phylum Bacillota; class Clostridia; order Oscillospirales; family Acutalibacteraceae; genus SIG589. The sequence continues at coordinate 55,394 of CAZMHU010000007.1, read as the reverse complement.
ATTTGCAGTGTGATAACGGCGGCAAGTTACCTTGTGGCATCGCTTGCAGACAACGGACTTGTGGCGGTCATCGCCTGTGCGGTTTGCGGTCTCGGTGTCAGTTTTATGTGGCCGGGTCTTTATTCGCTTGCTATCGAATATTTTCCCTCTGCCGGGAATGCAATGTTCGGATTGCTTGCAATGGCGGGAGATATGGGCTGTTCTTTAGGCCCATGGTCGGTCGGTATTGTTGCGGGGTTCGGCGGACTTAAAATCGCGCTGCTTGTTGCAACCGTTTTCCCGCTTATATCTTTCTTTTTACTTTTTGCAAAATCGCTTCGTGCGACAAGGGAGGAAAATATATGAAACGCACAGATTATATTTCGTGGGATCAGTATTTTATGGGAATAGCAATGTTTTCGGCACAGCGCAGTAAAGACCCGTCAACACAGGTTGGCGCTTGTATCGTGAGCGATGACAACAAAATTTTGTCAGTCGGATACAACGGAATGCCCTGCAACTGCAGTGACGATGTTTTTCCGTGGGAGCGAGAGGGCAACCCGCTTGATACAAAATATATGTTCGTATGTCACGCCGAACTTAATGCGATACTCAATTACAGCGGCACACGTCTTCGCGGAAGCAGACTTTATGTAACGCTTTTTCCCTGCAACGAGTGTGCCAAGGCGATAATTCAGTGCGGAATACGTGAGGTTATCTATGCCGACAACAAATATGACGGTACGGACGGTGTTACGGCGTCGAAAAAAATGCTCGATGCCGCGGGTGTAAAATACCGTCGGTACGAGCATTTGGGTAAAACAGTTAATATAGAGATATAACTTTAAAAAAGTTCTTCGGCAAACCAAACTTTTTTAACGGTAAAGGTTTTGCCGTTTAAATAGTTAAGAATGCCGGCATCTGTTGTAAAATTAAAACGCAGTTTGTATGAATAAAGCGCTTGGTGCTTAAATCCCGCCTTTTTATCGTTTTGAGTATTGCCGTATTTTCCGTCACCCAATAGGGGATGTCCTATTGATGCCATATGTGCGCGGATTTGGTGTGTTCTGCCGGTCAGCAGTTCGACTTCGACCAAGGCTAGTCCGCCCTTTTCTTTAAGCACACGGTAGTGCGTGCGAACGGTCTTTGTGTCGGACGACATACGGTTTTTGATGAAAACGCGGTTTTTGCTTTCGTCCTTTTCCAAAAATCCGTCAAGCACCGCTTCCTTTTCTTTGGGATAGCCGTGAACAACGGCAAGATAAAACTTATCTATCTCGCGCAGTTTGATTTTATCGCAGAGTATTCTGAGCGCTTCGGCGTTCTTAGCGGCAATGACAATACCGCCGGTGTTGCGGTCAATACGGTTGGCAAGCGCGGGCGCAAAGGAATGCTCCGCTTTTGGGTCGTATTCGCCCTTTTCGTATAAATAGCGCTGAATACGCGCTATCAGTGTGTCGGTGTATTGATTTTCGTCCGGATGAACAAGTACACCCTGACGTTTGTCGACAAGAATAATATTTTCGTCTTCATAAACGATATCAAGGCTTTTCGATGCCGAAAGAAAATCAAACTTTTCTTCTGTAGGTGCAAAAAACTCATCTGCTATATAGGCATCGACCGTGTCGTTTTCGATAAGTCTCGTGCTTATTTCGGCGCGTTTGCCGTTGACCTTTATGCGCTTTGTACGTATATATTTATACATTAACGATTTCGGAAGCGACGGCATTGCCTTTGACACAAATTTGTCAAGGCGTTGTCCCGCGTCGTTATTACCGATTTTAAAACTTTTCATCACACAACACCAAACTTTTCTTTTTTCTTCACGGTGTATTATACTAAATTTTGAAGGGTTGTGCAATATGAACCGCAAAGAAGAAAATAAATCTGCTGAAAAACTTCATACGGGGCATCGCCGCAGAATAAAAGAACAACTGCTGGCTGACAGTTACGGCGACAGCACACCTCCGCACCTGTTGCTTGAGATTTTGCTTTATTTTTCAATTCCCCGACGCGATACCAACATAATAGCGCACGAGTTGCTTAACCATTTCGGCAGTATTGAAAATGTTGTTTTCGCTCCGAAAAGCGAACTTATGAAAATCAGCGGTGTAACGGAAAACACGGTAGCGCTGTTCCGCGTTATGAAACTTATAAGCAGGCGCGTAGCGCTTGACCGCAGTGATAAAACCGATGTTGTTCAAAGTTATAACGATATGGGAAAATATTTTCTCAAAAAGTTTACTTCGCTTCGCACAGAGTATGTTGCCGTGCTGTTTTTGAAAACATCGGGCAAGATAATATCATTTGATATCGTCGGCGAGGGTGATATTGCATCTGTCGGGCTCAGCACCCGAAAGGTTTTGGAACTCGCCATAAAATACGGTGCTGTTAATGTTGTGCTTTGTCACAATCATCCGAGCGGTGTTGCACTTCCGTCCGAGGTAGATGTTGAGATAACAAAGGGTCTCTCGCTTTCGCTCAGACAGATAGGTGTCCATCTTATCGACCATATAATAGTTGCCGATAACGATTATGTTTCTATGGCACAGTCGAAAGAATACAAAAATATATTTTAAGGTAGATAGATATGAATTATAATAACGTTAGTTTTGAGGCGGCGTTCGGTACTGCCGAACAAATGCCGGAGTCGACTTTGGCGGAACTTTGCTTTTCGGGACGTTCCAATGTAGGAAAATCGTCGCTTATAAACCGTGTTCTCGGAAGAAAGAGTCTTGCCCGAGTCAGCACACGCCCCGGCAAGACCGTTACGATAAATTTTTACCGTCTTGACGGCGTGCGTCTTGTTGACCTTCCGGGTTACGGCTATGCAAAGGTTTCGGACGCCGAACGTCTTCGCTGGGCAGACTTAATGGAAACATATTTTAACAGTGGCCGCAATATCAAGATGACCTTTCAACTTATTGATATGCGCCACGAACCGACAAGTTACGACCTTGATATGATAGAATTCTTAAAGGCGTATAATGTGCCCTTTACCGTTGTTCTCACCAAGAGCGACAAACTCAACAAAGGTGAGTATGCCGCCGCTTGCGAGCGTATGCGAGAAATACTCGGCAACGATAATTTCATACCTTTCTCGGCGCATAATGGCGACGGTGCGGAAAAAATCCGCAGTGTTATCGAAGAGGTGGCAAAGTAATGCCGAATACCGATATGCTGACTTTACGTGCCAATGCAAAAATAAACCTTGTGCTTTCGGTTGGCAAACGCACTGCCGATGGTTATCACAGTATCGATTCGGTTATGCAGACGGTCGATATTTTCGACCGATTGCATATAAAGAAATCGGATGGTATATCCGTTCGATCGGATAATGCTCCGCAGGGCGAAGACAATATTTGCTACAAGGCGGCAATGTTCTTCTCAAGTTGTGGCGGTGTTGATGTTTTTATCGAGAAAAACATACCGCTTTCTGCGGGACTCGGCGGTGGCAGTGCCGATGCGGCGGCTGTATTGCTCGGTGCTAACCGACTGTTTGGGGATCCGCTTTGCGACTCTGAATTGGAGCGTGCGGCGCTCTTACTCGGTGCAGATGTTCCGTTTTTTCTCAAAGGCGGCACGTGCCGTGCAATGGGACGAGGTGAAATTCTTTCGCCGATTGCTCCGTTTGAGGGCAGTCTTTTGATAATAAAGGACGGCGAAAAGGACTCAACCGGAAAAATGTATTCAAGGCTTGATGAAATAAACCGTGCCGATACGGCAGGCGATGTATTGAAGTTTATAAAAACACTTGAAGAATACGATATTTTTGCGGCGTCTGGTATGCTTTTTAACGATTTTCAACTCGTTTGCGACCGTGAAAACGTAAAGCGGGATATAATGCAAAGCGGCGCGCTCGGTGCTTGCCTTTCGGGAAGCGGCCCGTCGGTGTTCGGGATTTTTGCCGACAGTAATTCCGCAAATAAAGCCCTGTGTCTGCTTGAGAAAAAATACGGCAATGTTTTTCTTTGCAATGCTGTGAGTGATGCTGTTATATTTGAATAATTATTTAAATCTCCGTCAATATTCAAGATAACACTTTGCGGAGGTTTTAAAAATGAAAAAAATCAAAATACTTAATATCTCTTTGGCGGCTGGTCTTGTTTTTTCGATTTTGCTCGGAATGACCGATTTTGAAGCGTGTTGTGAGAATTTGCGGGAGAATGTATTCCGTCTGCACATAATCGCAAATTCGGACAGCGAGAAAGACCAAAGTTTAAAACTTGCCGTGCGTGATGCAGTACTTCGTGAAGAGGGCACGCTCTTTTTGGGAGCGGACGATTATGACGGTGCGGTGGATATAGCGACCGATAACATAGCGCTTATTGAAACCGTGGCGCGTCGAACGGTTGAAGAGCGGGGTTTTGACTACGACGTGGAGGTTTCGGTCGGCGATGCTTTCTTTGATACCCGCGTTTATGACGATTTCACATTACCCGCCGGAGTTTATAAGGCTTTGAAAATCAAAATCGGCAAGGCAGAGGGTAGAAACTGGTGGTGTGTGCTGTTTCCAAATATATGTGTCGGTTCGGCGGGAAAACTTGCCGATACCGCAACCTCTGCGGCGGCGAAAACCGCGCAAAATGGCACTGATTTTGTTGTGAAATTCAAGGTTGTGGAGATATATGAGACGCTAAAACAAAAAATTATTGCTTTGTTTTAAATTTTTTCTTGCATTTTCGCTTATATTGTGTTATCATCTGTATGTTATCGAGAATTGAAAGGGGTGACGGTATGAAAGAAGGAATTCATCCACAGTATGACAAGGTAGTTGTCAAGTGTGCTTGTGGTGCTGAGTTTGAGACAAGATCGACCAAGCAGAATATTCGTTTGGATATCTGCTCAAAATGTCATCCGTTTTTCACCGGCAGACAGAAGCTGGTAGACACAGGTGGCCGTGTTGATCGTTTCAAAAAGCGTTTCGGCATTGAAGAAAACTAACGCTGGAAAAGTACCGCATCCGTATGGGTGCGGTTTTCTTTTTTGAGGGAGGTTGCAATGGATTTTTATAAAACGGTGTGCGGTGAGTCTACGGGTGAGATAACGGTGGAACGTTCGCGTTTTATCGCCGCTGTCGCTCACGTTGAAAGCGAGGAAGAGGCGGCGGAGTTTATAGCGCAGAAGCGTGCGCGGTATCACGACGCAAAACATAATTGCTTTGCTTATAACCTGCAAAACGGTATATCCCGATTCGGCGATGACGGTGAACCGCACGGAACGGCTGGGAAACCTATGCTTGATATCATAAACGGTTTGGGACTTTACGACACCGCCGTCGTGGTAACACGCTATTTCGGCGGCGTGCTTTTGGGTACCGGCGGACTCGTGCGGGCATATTCCTCTGCAGCGAAACTTGCGGCGGAAAACGCACAGACCGCCCTTATGCAACCCTGCACGCAGTATAAAATTTGTTGTGCTTATTCCGATTTCGATTATGCTCAAAAAACCGTTTTATGCTTCGGTAAAATATTGTTTTCGGATTTCGGGGCTGAGGTAACGATCGATGTTGCAATAAAGAAACCCGAAGAAGCGGAGTTTTTGAAAATTTTTGACAAACTCTTTATGGGAAGATACAAAATGGAAAAAACCGGTGATATGATTTTGCCGTTGTGAAAAAAATTTAAAAAAATAAAGTATTTTGCGAAAAAAACGCTAATAACATAAATAAGAGGAGGGTGAAGCAGTGGAAAACATAAGACAGACCACAGAACGTATCGAACGCGAAACACTGTCACCGCTTGCCGTGCTGAGTGTCAATACGGCGGGACGTGAAAAAAGTGAACCGCTTTGCGATATGCGAACGGTGTTTCAGCGTGACCGCGACCGAATAATACATTGCAAGGCGTTTCGCAGATTAAAACACAAAACACAGGTCTTTCTTTCTCCGGAATCTGACCATTACCGTACAAGACTTACCCACACTCTTGAGGTTTCGCAAATCGCGCGTACGATTTCACGGTCGCTCAGACTCAACGAAGAATTGACCGAGGCTATCGCTCTCGGACACGACCTCGGGCACACACCGTTCGGACACGCCGGTGAGCGTGCACTTGCAAAATGTTCACCCGACGGCTTTACGCATTATGAGCAAAGTGTGCGTGTCTGCCGCAATCTCGAACGCGATGGCAGAGGACTTAATCTTACATACGAGGTTTTGGACGGAATTCTCAATCACACAAAGGGTGAACAACCCCACACGCTTGAGGGCAGGGTTGTCAGAATATCCGACCGCATTGCATATATAAACCACGATATCGACGATGCCGTCCGTGCCGGTATAATCTCCGAGGACGATATTCCGCGCGATATTAAAGAGGCACTCGGCTTTACGAAAAGCGAGCGCATAAACAGTATGGTAACGTCGGTCGTTCGTAACAGCAAGGACGATATAATAATGGACGGCGAAACCCGCAGTTATTTTGACCGTTTACACGAGTTTTTGTTTTCAAACGTTTATACAAACGAGAAAGCAAAGGGTGAGGAAAGCAAGGTTGACGGCGTTTTGACGGGTATATATGAATATATTGTTAAAAATCCCGATTGCCTCACCAATGAGTATGCTCTTGTGCGTGAGCGTGAGGGTGTGCACCGTGCCGCGCTTGATTATGTTTCGGGTATGACCGACCATTATGCGATAACCGCATATTCGGATATCTTTATCCCGAAATGTTGGGAGGTGTAGCACGTGCCGACACTATCCGAAGATATTAAACTTGAAATTAAATACCGCAACGATATTGAGTCTGTAATATCGCAGTATGTCAATCTTCGCCGCAGGGGTAAAAATCTTGTCGGCCTTTGTCCGTTTCACAACGAAAAAACGCCCTCTTTTACGGTATATCCCGAAAACGGCTCGTTTTACTGTTTCGGTTGCGGCGCGGGCGGCGACGTTATAACCTTTACAAGCCTTATTGAAAATTTGGATTATATGGAGGCTGTGCGGTTGCTTGCCGACCGAAGCGGCATTACAATCCCCGAAACAAACGTCGACAATTCAATGCAGGAACTCAAAAACCGCATTTACGAAATAAATCGTGAAACAGCACGTTTTTACTATTCGTATCTTATGTCGTCGGGCGGAAAGTGGGCGCTTGACTATTTGAAAGGACGCGGACTAACCGAGGCGACGATAAAGCATTTCGGTTTGGGCGTCGCTCCAGATTCGTGGGATATGCTCTTAAATCATTTAAAGTCAAAGGGTTTTTCCGTTGACGATATGTATCAGGCGAACGTCATTTCACGCAGTTCACGCGGTACGTATTTTGATCGTTTCCGCAACCGCGTTATGTTCCCGATTTTTAATCTGCGGGGCAACTGTATCGCCTTCAGCGGACGTGCACGTCCCGATGATGACAAGGCACAGGGAAAATATGTAAACACACAGGATACGCCTGTTTACAAAAAGAGTCAACATCTTTTCGCACTCAACTTTGCAAAGGGTGACTGTGCCGACAGGGTGATTTTGGTTGAGGGAAATATGGATGTTATTTCTCTTCATCAGGCAGGTTTTACAAATACTGTTGCCGCACTCGGAACGGCATTCGGCGAGGAACAGGTTAAACTGCTTTCAAGATATACAAAGGAAATTGTTGTTACGCTCGATGCCGACGAGGCGGGACAAAAAGCCGTCCGCAGAACAATCGAGACACTTAAAGACAGCGGAATACGTATTCGCGTTTTGATTATTCCCGACGGTAAAGACCCCGATGAGTTTATAAAGAAAAACGGTGCGGCAAAGTTTCGCGCGCTTTTGGACGGTGCAGTGAGCGATATTGAATATAAACTTCTCACGGCTGCGGACGGTATTGATGTTACGGCTGATAACGGCAGACTTCAGTATTTGAAACGTGCGGCGGAAATTTTGGCTGCGGTGGGTGACTCACTCACGGTGGATTTGTATGCCGGCAGACTTGCCGATAAATACGGTGTTTCAAAAACGGCACTCATATCGCAGATTGATACTTTGAAAAAACAAAACGCACGCGCGCAGTATAAAAAGGAAATACGTGAAGTTGTTACTCCTCGCTACAATAAAGAGGATATCAACCCCGAACGCAGGCGCTATCCGCGTGCGGTAAAGGCTGAGGAAACGGTTATTGCGATTTTGCTTTCGCACCCCGACCTTTACGCTATACTTAAAGGCAGACTTTCCGCCGAGGATATGCTGACACCGCTTAACAAGCGCATAATGGGCGATATTTGCTCGATTTTGGAGAACGGTCAGCCTGTTGTGGATATAACGTTGTTGGGGGACAGGCTTTCCCCCGCCGAAATGGGTTATCTCGTTTCGCTCCAAAACAGCGTCTTGGCAGAAAAAAACGCAAAAACGGTATTAAACGATTGCATTAAGGTAATATTAGAAGAGAATGCAACGCAAAATGCCGAGAATGACAAGGATTTGTCGATAGACGATTGGGCAAAGAAAATGCAGCAAATCGTTCAAAACAAAAAGGGAGAGTAAATATGGGTACAAAGAAAACAAAGGACGAAAAGGCAACGGTTGCATCAAACGAGGTTGCAAAACCCGAAGTTGAACACGCATATGAAGAGGAAGAACGCGATTATGACGATTTCGGCACACCGCCGGAAGATTTAGAGGAACTCACAACCGAGCCTCCGCTTCTCGACCTCGATTTTGATGAGGAACCGAGCGAAGATGACTTGAAACTTGAAGAACTCGACGCCGACAAACTCGACAGCGACCTCTCAATGGATAGCATTTCGCTTGATGACCCCGTAAAGGTGTATCTGCGTGAAATAGGACGTGTGCCGCTTCTTTCCACCGACGAGGAAATTCAACTTGCTGAAAAGATAGCCGAGGGTGACGAATACGCAAAGCAACGCTTGACCGAGGCGAACCTGCGTCTTGTTGTAAGTATCGCCAAGAAATATGTCGGAAGAGGAATGCACTTTTTGGATTTAATTCAAGAGGGCAACGTCGGTCTTATAAAGGCTGTTGATAAATTCGATTATACAAAGGGATTTAAGTTTTCAACCTATGCAACGTGGTGGATTCGTCAGGCTATAACAAGAGCCATCGCCGACCAAGCACGTACCATACGTATACCGGTTCATATGGTTGAAACGATAAATCGTCTTAAAAAAGTTCAAAGCCAACTTTTGCACGAAAACGGTCACGAACCAAGTGAAGAACTCATCGCTGAGAAGATGAATCTTCCGGTTGAGCGTGTGCGTGAGATAATGCGCGTTGCGCAGGAGCCGGTATCGATGGAAACCCCCATAGGCCCCGAGGAAGACAGCCGTTTGCAGGATTTCATACGTGATGAGGATGCACTCGCTCCAGATGATGCCGCTTTGAAAACTATCACAAACGAGGATATCGACAGCGTTTTGCGTACCCTCACACCTCGTGAAGAGGCGGTAATACGTCTGCGTTTCGGCTTGCAGGACGGCCGCTGTCACACTCTTGAAGAGGTCGGCAGTGAGTTTAACGTAACGCGTGAGCGCATACGCCAGATTGAGGCAAAGGCACTTCGCAAACTTCGCCACCCCGTTCGCAGTAATAAGTTTAAGGAAAGATAGTTTATGTTTTTGACAAACGAAACCGACTACGCAATACGCATTGTTTCCTGCCTTGCCGAGCGTTCGGACAAGACCGATGCGGGCACTGTTGCGAAGAGTACGGGTGTTACACAGGGTTTTACTCTTAAAATTTTGCGTAGGCTTATGGATGCCGGCATAGTGCGTTCGTACAAGGGCTCGCAAGGAGGTTATGCTCTTGCGAGACCGGCGGGGGAAATAACCTTGCTTGAAGTCGTGGAAACAATATGCGGGCCGTTGGCTGTCAACCGCTGTCAGCATACCGAGGGCGGTTGCACACATCCGAGAGGGGAATGTTGTTACCGCGATGTTTTTGCCGATGTCAGCCGTTATATGCGCGAACGGTTTGAAAATGTTACATTTTGATTGAAAGGATGAATAAAAATTATGGTTTACACATATAAAACAGTAGGTGTTTGTTCACGCTCTATCACTGTTGAGGTTGAGGGTGATACCGTAAAGAATGTTGCTTTTGAGGGCGGCTGTAACGGAAACACCAAGGGAATAGCGGGTCTGGTTTCGGGAATGAAAATAGACGACGTTATTGCAAGACTTGAAAACATAAAATGCGGATTTAAAAGTACCTCCTGTCCCGACCAGTTGGCAACGGCACTTAAAAAAATTAAAGCCGAGCAGGAGAAGTAGCAAAGGGTGAGTAACTTGTTTGAAGACAAGGACATAAAAATTGCGGGGGACAGACCCTCGGAAACGATAAGACGACAGGCGCAGTCAAGCACGGTCGGCGCATTGTCATCGGTTGACCACGCCGCGGGAAAGAAACTCGGACACGCTGTGGCAGAGGATTTTGTAAAGGCGGGAAAAACCGCCTTTGCCGATACCGACACGGAAGACAGTTTTATGACAATGCAAAGACTTTTATTACTGAGTTTTACCGTAACGGTGGGACTTGAGCGGTTTTGCGGCAACGAGTCTGTTGCCGGCATTGCACAAAAGAGTTTTCTCGATACTCTAAAGCGCGACGCGCCGGAACTATTTGCCTACACATCCGATACGGGCGCTTTCTCGTTTTATTTTCTTGCCTATCGCAGAGGTGCGGATGTGGTGCGCCGCATTGGACAGACCTTTGCAATGCTCTGCTCGCACGACGGTGACCCGATATATCAAGAACTCGGCGAAACTATCTACTGCTGGTTCAGTTCGGTTATAGAACAGCGCGTTGCCGAAATATTAAATAATAAACAGTAAAAAGCAGGGCGTTACGCCCTGTTTTTTGTTGTTGTAAAATGTGCGGATTTAGTGTATAATAAAAAGAATAGAATGGAGTGGTTATATGCTTTCGGTAATTATGCGCGGCGGTTTCTCTTTTTACAATCTGCTTTCTTCACTGCTCGCGAGTCTTATTTTGATATTTATCGTTTCACCCCTGCACGAAATGGCGCACGGTTTTGCCGCTATAAAACTCGGCGATAATACACCGCGCTATCAGGGCAGAATGACCCTCAATCCCTTTGCTCATATTGATTATGTCGGCGCACTTATGATAATACTGTTCGGTTTCGGCTGGGCGAAGCCGGTACAGGTTAATATGTATAATTTCAGAAATCCCAAGCGTGATATGGCAATAACAGCATTGGCGGGGCCGCTCTCAAACTTTTTGTGTGCCTTCGTTTTCGGAATTTTCTCGGCGCCCGCATTTTACTGGGCGTATAATTCGCAGAATTTTATTGCGATTGTGCTGACATACCTTTTGCAATATCTTGTAATGTTCAACCTTTATATCGGTCTTTTCAATTTAATACCGATAGCACCGCTTGACGGTTCGAGAATACTCTCTGCAATACTTCCTAACAAATATTATTATCTGATAATGCGTTATGAACGTTATTCGTTCTTTATTATGATACTGTTGTTCTATGTTTTCAATTTGGGAAACGGACTTTCGAATATGGCGTATTCAATATACGGCGGGATTTTTAGGCTTTCTTCGCTTATATTCTTTGGGGGATAGTATGGAAACTGCACTTTCGTATAAACTTGAATGTTTTGAAGGCCCGCTTGATTTACTGTTGCAACTCATATCGAGAAACAAACTTAATATATACGACATTCCGGTTGCCGAACTGCTTGAGCAGTATATGGCTCAGATAGACGCAATGCGCGAAGCCGATATGGACATACAAAGCGAATTTCTCGAAATGGCGGCACGACTTATCTATATGAAAACGGTGAGTCTGTTGCCCCGCCACGAGGAGATTGAAACACTGAAACAGGAACTCACAGGCGAACTTATAGAATATAAACTCTGTCGTGAAATGGCGGAGAAACTCGGCACTATGATGGGTGGTTTTTCAACATTTGTCCGCAAACCCGAAAAATTCGAATTTGACAGCACGTATGAACTCGTGCACGATGCGGAAACGCTTTATACGGCATATATGTCGGCTGCGGGCAGGGGAATGCGAAAACTTCCGCCCCCTACCGCACCATTTACGAAAATCGTTGCGAAAAAGATTTTTGCGGTATCGACAAAGATTGTTTATGTTATGCGCCGCCTCGTCGGAAACGGCAGACAGCGAATGTCGGCTTTGTTTTCTTCGTGTGAGAGCCGTTCGGAACTTGTTGCAACATTTTTGGCGGTGCTTGAACTCTGCAAGTCCAACCGTGTTGAACTTAATACGGACAAGCCGGACGCCGAGATTGTTTTAAGGAGAGATAAAAAATGACTGTTGACGAGATGATACCGGCACTTGAGGCGGTACTCTTTTCGGGCGGTGAGCCTATAAGCATTACGCAACTGACACGTGCTCTCTCGGCAGAACCTGAGAATGTTGAGACTGCCGCGAAAGAACTTTCAAAGCGCCTCGATGAACGCAAAAGCGGAATACAACTTTTGCGACTTGAAAACTCATATCAACTCGCAACGCGGGCAGAATATGAAGAGAATATAAAAACAGCTTTCGATATGCGCAGACGTGCGCCGCTTTCACAGGCGGCAATGGAGGTGCTTGCCGTTATCGCATATAATCAGCCCGTAACTAAGGCGTTTGTCGAGCAGGTTCGCGGGGTTGACTGTTCGGGCGTTGTCAGCACGCTTGTCGAAAAAAATCTTATTGAGGAATGTGGCAGACTCGAACTGCCCGGCAGACCTCTGCTCTATTCCACAACAAAAAACTTTTTGCGTTGTTTTTCCGTTTCCTCGCTGTCGGATTTACCGCCTTTGCCGAGGAAAGAGAATGAAACCGTGCCGGAACTCGGCGAACAACTTATGGTTGGGGAACTTGCCGAGGAAGCGGCGCAAGACGGAGAATAAAAATTTTTATGACAGTTTTGTATATTACCGTCGGTATACTGCTTTTTGTTTGCCTTCTTTTGCTTTGCCCGCTGTCGCTTGTGCTTGACTACGACGAAGACTTGTTTGCATATATTCGCATTTTCGGAATAAAGATTAAACTTGCGGGCGGAAAAGAAAAAAAGAAGAAACAAAAAAGTGAAGAAAAGCCGAAAAAGGAAGAAAAGAAAAACTTTTTTAAATCAAAAATCAAAGAACGCGGAATTGCCACGGCAATAGGCGATTTTATATCCTTTGTGCGCGGTGTTTTCGACAGGGTGGGATTTATCCTTTCGCATATTTCCGTTCGTGATTTTCGCCTTTGCGTACGTGTTGCGGGCAGTGACGCCGCTATGACTGCGATAGAATACGGTGCGGTTTGTGCCGTTTTGTATCCTTTTTTGAATTTTCTTTATACACAGGCTGATTTTAAAATGAAACAGGTTGATGTTGTTTCGGATTTTGACAGTAAAGAGTCGGACATACGGCTTCACATAAAACTTAAAACCCGACCTATAATACTGATAATAGCCGCTGTCGGTTTTTACAGCGAATATTTAAAACTAACGGAGGACGAAAAAAATGAGCGAAAATAACATTCAGGCTATCATAGACGTTACTACCGAAAAACTTCGTGCGATGGTCGATGCCGACACGGTTCTCGGCACACCGGTAACGGTAGACGGCGTAACGATTATTCCGGTTTCCAAAATCGCTTTCGGACTTGCAACGGGCGGTTCTGACTTTCCCTGCAAGACCGAGAAGACGGTCTTCGGCGGCGGTGGCGGTGCGGGAGTTTCGATAAACCCGCTCGGATTTATTTCGGTTAATGCCGGCAATGTTAAGTTTGTGCCGATAAACAACGCGGTCACATCTTTTGACCGTGCACTTGCGGCCGCACCCGAAATAATTGACAAATTTAAATCTTTAAAGAATAAAGAACAGTAGTTTTCAGTATTCTTTTCATATAAAACCTTGAGGGGGATTGTATGAAGAGATTGTTTTCGGTGCTTTTCTCTGCGGTTGCCGTTTTCCTGTTTTCGACAAATGCGGCGGCGCTGGATTGCTCTGCAAAGGGCGCAGTGCTTATAAACGGCACAACAGGCAAAGTTTTGTGGGAGAGCGAAAGTGACAGGCGACTGCCAATGGCGAGTACGACGAAAATTATGACGGCGCTTTTGCTTTGTGAGAGCGGAAATCTTGAAAGGGAAATTACCGTAACGGAACGCGATGTTACGGTTGAGGGCTCATCAATGGGTTTGCTTGTGGGCGACACCGTTTCCCTTGAAGCGTTGCTCTACGGTATGATGCTTTCTTCGGGAAACGATGCGGCAAACACCGTCGCATATGTGCTTTCGGACAGTGAGGACGGCTTTGTTGCACTTATGAATAAACGTGCGGCACAGATAGGTCTTAAAAACACAAACTTTGAGACGCCCTCGGGACTTGACTCGGAAAATCACTATTCTACCGCGCTCGATATGGCTTTGCTTGCACGAGCGGCTCTTCAAAACGAGAAATTCCGCGAAGCGGCATCGAGTAAAACAAAAACCCTCTCGTTCGGCAACCCGCCGTATAGGCGCACGCTAAAAAATCATAATCGTCTGCTTGACAGTTATGAAGGACTTATAGGCGTTAAAACAGGTTATACAAAAAAAGCAGGGCGTTGTCTTGTAACGGCGGCGGAGCGTGATAGCGGATTTTTGATTGCCGTAACGCTTTGCGACCCCGACGATTGGAACGACCACAGGCGTATGCTCGATTACGGCTTTTCGGTGTTGAAAAAATATTTTATCGAGCCGGATTTTCTGCCCGAAAGCATTGAAACAGCCGACGGAGGACGGGTTAAAATAAACTCGCAGGCGGTCAACCTGTCGCTCAGTGAGGCGGAATATAAAAATCTTGAAAAGCGGGTGTATCTTCCTCGCTTTCTCTACGGCGCGAATAACGGCGATACTGTGGGCCGTGTTGATTATGTTGTCGACGAAACGGTTGCAGCATCATCGCCGATATATATCGCGGATTCCCTAAAAGATACAAATAAAAACAAACGACAAATAACGCAGTATTTAATATTGCTGTTTAAGGAATTGGTATAATGGAAAAAGTCAGACTTCAAAAACATCTTTCAACCTGCGGCATAGCATCACGTCGCAAGGCAGAGGAACTTATACAGGCGGGCAGAGTCCGTGTTAACGGACGTGTTGCTTCGCTCGGTGACAAGGTTGACCCGATACGTGATAAAGTTACGGTGAGCGGAAAGCGTGTTGTTGCCGTAAAGGAAAAGGTTTACATAATGCTTAATAAACCGCGCGGTTTTGTCACAACACTAAACGACGAGCACGACCGCAGATGCGTTGCACAACTTGTCGAAGATGTCGGAACGCGTGTATTTCCCGTTGGAAGGCTTGACCGCAATTCCGAAGGTTTGCTTATTTTGACCAACGACGGCGAATTTGCAAACAAACTCACACACCCCTCGAGCCACGTCAACAAGACCTACCGTGTTACGGTCGGCGGTAATGTTGATGATGAAACCATCGTGAAACTTTCAACCGGTATTATGCTGGACGGCAAGAAAACAATGCCATGCGACGTTTTCGTAGCGGAACGCAAGGCTGACCGCACCGTTGTTATTTTTACAATACACGAAGGCAGAAACCGCCAGATAAGGCGTATGTGCGAGGCTGTCGGACTTGAGGTGTTGCGTCTTAAACGCACCGAAATAGCCGGTGTCAAACTCGGTATGCTTCCGCAGGGAAAGTGGCGTCCGCTGAATGAAAAGGAAATGCGTCATTTAACGGGTATTACTTCGGCAAAGAGGGAAGTTGAAAATGCTTGAAATTAAGATAGTCAGCGACAGGAAAAAAACGGAAACACTCTGTAATGAGTGCGGTCTGTCGCCTATATCCGAGCGCAGTGTTATGGCGGCGGACGACAGCGGCGAAATATTAGGCTATACCGTTTTCAGCATGCGTGACGGCGCACTCATACTCGAGCGGGTAGAGGCGGGAGAAGATGCGCTTTTGTTTGACGGCTTGGTTAGAAGCACACTTCACATTGCGGCTAACCGTGGCTTGGAGCAAGCGTACTACACCGACGGAGTAGACGAAACGCTGCTTTCAAAACTCAAATTCGTGAAAAGCCGTGACGAAAAACTGCTTGATATAGATATTCTTTTTAAAAGTTGCTGCTGTGATAAATAAAATGCTTGCATTTTATGCCGATGTATGATATTATAACATTTGCTTTAGATGATAAAACTGTTGGAGGTTTATTTATATGAACGTTTTTGAAATTATCGTAGGAGCACTCGTGCTTATCGTTTCGCTTATCATTGTTTTTGTTGTTATTTTACAGCAGGGTCGTCGTTCGGGTATTAACGGTGTTATTTCCGGCGGTGCGGACACATTCCTTTCCAAAAACAAGGCAAGAACACTCGATGCTTCACTTGCACGTTGGACAAAGTATATTGCCATTGCTTTCTTTGTTCTCGTTATCATTGCAAACGCTATTGCTCTTCGCAAATAATTTTATTGTATTTTAAGACCGACGAAATTCGTCGGTCTTTTTTTATGCCTTTTTTCATATTTTTTAATGTTAATTAAAAAAAAGGAGCAGAGGTATGAAAACTTTTGAAACCGTAATGACAGCCGTAGCGATAATATATTTTTTAGTTTACATAATGTTGGCACTTTTCTGTAAAAAACCGTTCAGAACGATAATTTTTACGGCTTTTTGCGGAATAGCACTGTTGGCGGCACTCAACTTTACAGATGATTTCACGGGAATACACATTCCGATAAATCCATATTCCGTCGGCGTTTCGGCGGCGGGCGGTATTTTGGGCGTTGTAGGATTATTATTGCTTCGATTAATTTTTTGATTATAAAGTCCTTTTATTCGTGCTTTGATTGTTGTATAATAAAAGAAATGTGAAGGCAAAAATTATTAAAAGGACGGTATAAAGGGTGGTAAAATTTATTTTCGGCCGTGCGTTTTGCGGCAAGACAACCGAAGTGCTTAACAGAATAAAGCGGGAAACCGAGAACGGAAACAAAAACGTTTTATTGCTCGTTCCGGAACAGGCGTCCTTTGATTATGAAAAATCGTTGTTACATATTTTGGGGGATGGCGGTTTCACTTCCGTTCCGGTGTTGAGTTTCACTCGCCTTTTGGACGAGGTCGGACGTTTGTGCGGCGGCATTTGCGGAAAGCGTCTGTCGGACTGCGACAGGACAGTTTTGATGAATCGTGCCGTGCGTATTGCGGGAAGCGAACTTAAAATTTTCGGAAAATACACATCAAACATCGGTTTTACCGAGAGTGTAATAAATACGCTGTCGGAATTTAAACGCTGCGGAATAGACAGCGAAATGCTGAAAGAAAAATCCGCAAAACTGCCGAACGGAACGCTTAAAAGCAAACTGTTGGATATTGCTTTGCTGTCCGATGTGTATGACGGAATAATCAAAAACACATTTATCGACCCTGCCGACGATATGCAAAGGCTTTACGGTATGTTGGGGGATTATGCCTATTTTGCCGAAAAAACCGTTTTGGTCGATGCTTTTAAAAATTTCACCGGAGCACAACTTAAAGTACTCGAAAGAATAATCCGTCAAGCCGACGATGTCGTTTTCAGTTTTTGCTTTGATAAGCGTCTTTCCGACGCTGCCGGACTTTTCTTCAACGTGGGCGACACGGTGAAAAAAATCGTTTCCATAGCCGAGCGGTGCGGCGTTTCGGTCGAGAAACCTTTTACGCTTTTGGAGAGTTTTTATTCAAATGGGGAACTCTCGGCACTGGAGCGGGCACTCACGGTCGAGAGCGGCAATGTTTATGACGGCGATGCCGAGAACATAACGCTTTGTGCGGCAGAGGGAATTTATGACGAGGCGGAATTTGCCGCTAACGAAATACACCGGCTTGTTAGGCAGGAAGGTTACCGATACCGCGATTTTGTAATAATAGCGCGTGATGACGGACAATATATGACCGCCGTTGAACATATGCTCGGAAAATATAATATTCCCTGCTTTACGGACAGGCGTTATGATATTTCCCGTATGCCGATTACGGTGTTTTTAAAATCGGCTATGGAAGCGGCGGGAAGTTTTTCGAGCGAGAGCATATTAAAGTTTTTGAAAACCGAACTTGCGGGACTTGCCTTTGATGAGGTAAATGCCCTCGAAAATTATGTATATATGTGGAAAATCGACCGCGCGGACTGGAAAAAAGAATGGGATATGAGTCCGTCAGGTTTCGATAAATTCGACGAGGCGGACGAGAGGGAACTCGCAAGGCTTAATGCGTTGCGCCTTCGTGCCGTTACGCCGTTGCTCTCTTTCGAGAAAAATTTTGTCGGTGGTGCGGAAAACCGTTCACTTGCATTGTGGAAACTTATGCGTGAATGCGATGTAAAGGCGGGACTTTCGGCATTGACAGCCGATATGCCGACTGCGGAAGCGGAACTTAACATTCAGTCATACGATGCAGTGACGGAAATTTTAGACAGTCTTGTGCATACTCTCGGAGATAGTTGTACCCCCGAGGATTATATTGAATGTTTCACGCTTGCGGCTGTCGAAACGCAGGTCGGAATAATACCTCAGATGTTAGATGAAGTGACCTTCGGGGCGGCAGACCGAATAAAGCCGAGAGAGCCGAAAGTTGTCTTTTTACTCGGTGCAAATCAGGGCATTTTTCCCGCTGTGCCGTCAAACGGCGGAGTAATCGGCGCAAGCGAGCGTATGCGACTGTTAAATATTGATTTACCCATAACGGATTATTCAATCGGATTTTCTGTTGATGAGGAATATTTGCTTTATACAAGTCTTTGCTGTGCAAGAGACAAGGTTTATGTTTCATACTGTGAGAGCGATATCACGGGCGCAGAGGCTAAACCGTCACAAATCGTCGAACGGATAGAGGCGGCATTTCCGAACTGCAAAAAAATGCGTTTCGGTGCTAAAAGTTTTTCACTAGACCGTATAGAAACCGAGAATTCGGCTTTTTCGGGACTTATGCGTAACTTCGACGGCGGTGTGCTTTGTAATGCGCTTTCTGATATTTTTTCAGAAAGTCCCGTATACGGTGAGCGTCTGGCGGCGGTCAAAATCCGAAACGGCGGAAACGGCGAACGACTTTCACCACAGGTGAGCGAGCGGCTGTTCGGAAAGGATATGCGGCTTTCGGCAACGGGGATTGATACGTACTTCCGTTGTGGTTTTTCGTATTTCTGTCGTTACGGAATAGGTGCGAAAACGATAAAACCCGCAGAGATAGACGTTTTGCAACGCGGAACGATAGTCCATGAGGTTTTGGAAAAACTGATAACCGAATACGGTGCGGAACTCTCGCGCCTCGACGATGATGAAATTATCAAAAAGACGAGCGAGATAACCGACAACTATTTATCACGTATACAGGGAATTGAAAAACTGAAAGATAACCGATTTATGTATCTTGTGGATTGCATAAAACAGTTGACGGCCGAGGTGGTTTGCCACCTGCGCGATGAATTTGCCCAAAGCGGTTTTGTTCCGAAAAGTTGTGAACTCAAAATCGGCGGTGACGAAGCAGATATTGAACAGGCGGTTATAAAAAGCACTGCGGGGTCTGTCACAATTCGCGGTGCTGTCGACCGTGTGGACAAATTCGGTGCTTATATCCGTATTGTCGATTATAAAACAGGTTCGAGAAAATTTGCCTTGCCAGACGTGCTTTACGGACTTAATATGCAAATGTTGATATATCTTTATGCCGTTATGCAAAGCAAGCGGTTTTCCGATTGTATTCCCGCAGGTGTATTATACCTCGAAACATCAAAGCATTTAGGCAGTGACAGCAACTTTGCGATGAACGGACTGCTCACAAATAACGAAGAGGTTCACGGTGCGATGGAGCCTGAAAACGAGGGACGCTTTGTGCCGAAACTTCGCAAGAAGAAGGACGGTACGTTTTATAAGAGCAAAGATTATATCGGAGAAGAGGATTTTGCCGATGTTTTCGCACATATAGAGCGGCTGCTGAAGAAAATGAATGTATCTCTTTTAGATGGCGATATTTCGGTTTCGCCTACCGACGGCAGGGATAAAGAAGCCTGCAAATATTGCGATTATGCTTGTGTTTGCGGTATTGAAAATCGTCCACACAGAAAAGTTCCCGCAGCGGATAACGAAATGGTAATAACCGCAATGAGAGAGGAGCAAGAAAATGTTTGAGCCGACAAAACAACAGGAAAAAGCAATAATCACACGCGGCAGTGTGCTGGTAACAGCCGCCGCGGGTTCGGGCAAAACGGCGGTACTTGTTGAGCGCGTGGTGGAAATGCTTTGCAGAGAGAAAAATCCCGCATCGGTAGACAGGCTTGTTATTGTAACCTTTACAAAAGCGGCGGCTGCGGAAATGCGTATGCGAATTGAAAAGCGCATAATAGAAAAACTCAAAGAAAACCCAAATGACCGACACCTCTCACGCCAACTTATGATTTTGCCTTCGGCACGCATTTGTACGATTGACACCTTTTGTATCGACCTCGTGAGGGAAAACTTTGACGCATTTTCTCTTACTCCGGATTTTAAAATAGGTGACGGTGCATCTCTCGCACCGCTTTATACCGAGGCGACTGATAGGGTGCTTGAAAAGTATTATGCGACAAGACAAAATGAAACCGAGTCGCTTTTGCGGGCGCTTAACTGCACTTGGGGCGACAGCAAACTGACCGATGCGATTCTTTCGGTTTTCGAATACAGCAGAAATCTGCCGTTTCCCGAACAGTGGCTAAAACGGTGCAAAGAGTGTTATAAAAATCTTGACAGTGATTTTTTCTCGCAGTGTAGGGCACTTGCCTTGGAAGAACCTCATTCCGCACTCATCTCTGCCAAAGAGCAACTTAAAAACGCCCTTGAGATTATCGACGAAAACGAAAAACTGGCGACGGCGTATAAAGAAAAGTTAAAAGATGCGTATTCGCTTGCCGAGCGTATTTGCGAGAGTGACCGCGATACTGCTTTTTCGCTTTGTAAAACCGCCGCAGTGCCGGTGATTTACGGTCATAGCGGTGACGGAACGGCTGCCGTTGTCCGCAGGGCGAGAAGTGCTTTCCTAGCGGCAACTAAAAATTTTGCGGCGGCAATGGATACCGACGATTTGACGGCAATGCAAAATTTAAAAGCGGCAGCGCCCTTTGCTGTGACACTGCTCGAAATGACCGAGGATTTTGCAGATACGCTTTTTTCACTCATGCGTGAGAAAAACACTCTCACGTTTTACAATACCGAGCAGATGGCACTTGAACTTTTGTGTGATGTTTCGGACTGTGAATACCGAATGTCCCAAAAGGCGTTGGAACTTTGCGAGGGCATAGACGAAATTTTGGTTGATGAATATCAAGATACCAATGATTTGCAGGATACGCTGTTTTATCTGCTTTCGGATTACGGAAAAAAACTTTTTGCCGTCGGTGACGTAAAACAGAGCATATACGGTTTTCGCGGCGCAAACCCCGAAAACTTTGTGAGAAAAAAGGAAGAATATATTCCCCTTGCCGATGCGGCAGTTGACGACAGGAAAAAGATTGTCCTTTCTTCAAATTTCCGAAGTCGCAAGGGAATATGCGATTTTGTAAATTATTTTTGCTCGCTTGTTATGTCCAAAAAACTCGGCGGAGTCGAATATGGCGAAGAAGAGGTTTTAAACAGCATCAATTCTTTTCCGAACAGCGGGTTTACCGATACCGAAGTGCATATTATATCCGCCGCAGACAGTGACGATACGGTTGAACTTGCCGAGGCGAAACACATAGCCGCATATATTAAAAACAACGTCGGAAAGGACACTTTTTTAAAGGATGGAAAGGCACTTCGTCCCGCGCGGTACAGCGATTTTGCAATACTTCTCCGTTCCCCCTCGACACATTCTGAAGTATATATGGAAGAACTGAAAAAGGCGGGCATTCCCGCACGTTTTGATGTCGGCGGTTTTATAACTTCGGTTGAGGTTTCCACAGTGTTATCACTCTTGAAGACAATAAACAACCCGACACAGGATGTTCCGTTGCTTGCCTGTATGATGTCGCCCGTATTTGCCTTTTCGGCAGATGACGTTGCCGAAATACGCCTGTACGACAGAGGTACAACGCTTTACGGTGCTGTTGTTACAGCGGCAAATGAGGGCAATGAAAAGGCGAAAATTTTATTGGAAAGATTAAGACAATACCGTCGTGCGGCTGTGACGATGTCACCCGAGCGACTTGTTGCCTATCTTTATGAAGAAACAGGTTTGCTTGACAGTGTTTGTGCTATGGATGACGGCGAACGCAGAAGAAAAAATCTTTTACTTCTTTTGGATTATGCGAAGTCATACGGTAATGACGGCGGTGACAGCCGAGGTTTTGCGACGTATATTGAAAAAATCGGCGTATCTGTGAAAACGCCCGCCGGCAACGGCGGCGATGCGGTTAATATCGTCAGTTTTCATGGCTCAAAAGGTCTGCAATATCCCGTTTGCATTATTGCCGGCTGTTTCAGACGCTTTAACGACAGCGATGTTAAGAAAAACCTTTTAATCGACAGAACACTCGGTGTTGCCTTCAAAATCGCCGATAATGCAAACAACTGTTATATCAATAATGTTGCGCGTGAGGCAATAGCACGTACGGTTAAAAAGCGTAATCTCTCGGAAGAGTTGCGCGTAATGTATGTCGCGCTCACGCGTGCAGAAGAGCGTCTTGTGGTGTTATTATCAGCCTCAAATCCGGCAAAGCACGCCGCCGATATTGCCGAAAAAATAAATTCGGGTAACGGTGATGATGTGCTTTTCGGGACAAGCGGTTATTTTGATTGGTTTTTGTATGCTTTGCTGAAGTCGAAAGAAAACCAACCGCTCAGAGATGCGCTCGGCGTTAAAATCGGTGAAGAATACTTATGCGATGCCGAATGCAAGATAAAAACCGTACTTTCTGCGGCTGAAACCGCCGAAAACACAGAGGTGACAGCGGAAGAGATTAACACCGAGAGCATTGACGACGAAGAAATCATAAAACGGTTTGAATATGTCTATCCGTTCGAGGCGCTCGGCACTGTCAAGTCAAAACTTTCAGTTTCGGAAATCGCCCATAAGCGGCTTGCCGAAACTAATTTTACCGCACAACCCGCATTTCTCTCAAAGGCGGGACTCACTCCCGCACAGCGCGGAACTGCAACCCACAAGTTTATGCAGTTTGCGGATTATTTTGCTGCCGCAGAGGATTTGGAAAAAGAAAAGAACCGCCTTGTCGAAAACGGATTTATGACAACAGCAGAAGTCGTCGCCGTTGATACGGCAGAACTTGCGAAATTTTTCTCGTGTGAACTCTTTTTGCGTATGTCGAGGTGTATTGAACTTCATAGAGAAATGCGCTTTTTAAGCGAGTTTTCGGCAAAAGAACTTTACGGAGCGGATATCGAAAGCAGTGAGAAAACTGTTGTTCAGGGAGTTATCGACTGCGTTATCGAAGAAGAAGACTTCATAACGGTGCTTGATTTTAAAACCGATAGGGTTAAAAACGGAGAACAACTGAAAGAACTCTATGCGGCGCAACTCAACATTTATGCCGCCGCGTGTGAGCGAATATTTTCAAAACCCGTTAAAGAAAAACTTCTTTATTCTTTCTGCTTGGGAGATGTCATAAAGGTATAAAAACAAGGGGTTGACATTCCTTTTGAATGTGATACAATATACAAAAATTTGAAACTTTGCTTTTGGGGTGTTGAAAAAATGAAAACGGTTTTGCTCAGCAGGGAAAAGAATTATTATAAAGCGAATCTGCATTGCCATTCGGTAATTTCCGATGCCGTAAAAACGCCGGAAGAACTTAAAGAGATGTATAAATCTCACGGCTATTCTGTTTTGGCATATACCGACCACGATGTTTTGCTTGACCATAATGATCTCACCGACGATGAGTTTTTGGCGCTCAACGGCTACGAAATGGAAATCAACGCCGAGGGTGCGTGGAGTGACCACCCGCTGACATGTCATATGTGCTTTATTGCGCTCTCTCCCGATAATTTGACGCAGGCGTGCTATCACCGCTCGGACTATCTTTTCGCCAATGCACCGAAATACAGAGAATATATTAAATATGATGAGTCTAAACCCGATTTTGTTCGAGAGTATACACCGAAGCGAATAAGCGAAATGTTTGAAGAGGGCAGAAAAAACGGTTTTTTTACTACCTACAATCATCCGTCGTGGTCGCTTGAAACCAAAGACCAATATGGCAATTATCACGGTATGCACGCAATGGAAATTTGCAATTACAGTTGTTTGCATTCGGGATACACCGATTATAACGAGCGTGTGTATGATGAGATACTCCGCGGCGGTGAGCGCATTTACTGCATTTCCGCCGACGATAACCACAACAGAGTGCTTGACTCATTCGGCGGATTTACCGTTATAAATGCTGAAAAACTTGAATATGAAACAATAACGAGCGCACTTGTTGACGGAAAGTTTTACGCGTCGCAAGGGCCCGAGATTTTCGAGTTGTGGTACGAAGACGGAAAACTTTACATTGAGTGTTCCGAAGCGGCAACGGTAGCACTCAATACCGGTGTCAGACGCTGTGAAGCGATACACGCCGATGAGCAGGGTTCACCGATAACATATGCGACGTTTAATATCGGCGGAAATGATAATTATGCCAGAATTACAGTAACCGATTTTTCGGGAAAACACGCAAACACAAACGCATATTTCTTGGACGAACTTAATAAATAATAAAAAACCGAGTTGAAAGTTTAATTCTTTCAACTCGGTTTTTAATACCGTTTTATAAAACTTTTGCCAAAAATGTTTTAAGGCGTTCGCTCTTGGGAGAACCGAAGATTTCTTCAGGTGTGCCCTCTTCGGCGATATAACCGTCGTCAAGAAACAACACACGGTTTGAAACTTCGCGTGCAAAACCCATTTCGTGCGTTACGACGACCATCGTCATACCATCGTTAGCGAGTTCTTTCATAACGTCTAAAACCTCGCCAACCATTTCGGGGTCGAGCGCGCTTGTAGGCTCGTCAAAGAGCATAACGTCCGGTTCCATACAAAGTGCGCGCACAATGGCAACACGCTGTTTTTGACCGCCCGAAAGTTGGTTGGGGTAGGAGTCGGCACGGTCATCAAGTCCGACACGCGACAGAAGTTCAAGCGCTTTCTTTTCTGCTGTTGCCTTGTCAATCTTTTTGAGCATAATCGGCGCACAGGTCAGATTGTCGAGTATGGTCATATGCGGGAAAAGGTTAAATTGTTGGAAAACCATTCCCATTTTTTGTCGGTGAAGGTTAATGTCAACCTTTTTATCGGTGAGGTTATCGCCCTCAAAGATAATCTCTCCACCAGTCGGTTTTTCAAGCAAATTGAGGCAACGCAAAAAGGTGGATTTGCCCGAGCCGGAAGGGCCGATAACGCAGATAACGTCACCTTTGTTGATTTCAACCGTGACACCCTTTAAAACTTTAGTTTCACCGAAGTCCTTTTTAAGACCCTTAACGCTTATCACTTCGAGCCAACCTCCTTTCGAATACGCCGAGCAGTTGTGTCAGCAACACAACTAGTATGAGATATGTAAGACCTACAACAAGAAGCGGGTTTACGGCGTCGTAGGTGTTGTTTCGTATAAGGTTGCCCGCGCGGGTAAGGTCAACAACAGCAACATAACCCGCAACAGAGGTCTCCTTTAAAAGAGCAATAAGTTCGTTGCCGATTGCGGGAAGAATATAGCGTATTGCCTGCGGAAAAATGATTTTTCTCATAGTTTGCAGTTTGGACATACCGAGACTGCGTCCCGCTTCCATTTGTCCTTTATCAACCGCGTTTATTCCGCTTCGAATAAGTTCCGCCATATATGCGCCGGAGTTTATACCGAAGGTGAGTATCGCAACCGAAACACCGTCAAATGCGGTGAGAATAACAAAATAGAAAATGAGCAATAAAACAACTACCGGAACGCCGCGGATTATCGTCGTATAGGTATCGCAGAGGAGCGAAACGGGTTTCAGAGCGGGAACGTCCTCCGAAAAATATTTCGCGACGGCTATTACCGTTCCGATTATAACGCCGATAACCAATGCGCCGAGTGTTATTATTGCCGTGTTTTTGAAGCCGTCGATAAGCATCATATAGCGGTCGTCCACTATAAATGTTTCATAAAGTTTTGATAGCCAAGCGCTCAAATCATCAATTCCTTTCTTTTATAATACAGGAAAAAGGATGCGGAGCAAAACCGCATCCTTTAATATTGTTTTTTAAAGAGAATTATTTAACTTCGGGAGCGGTGTAGGGAGCATCATACTTATCGAAAATGCCCTTAATAGTGCCGTCCTTAACAAGGTCGTTTATTATTCCGTTTACCTTTTGAACAAGTTCATCACTGCCGAGTGCAAACGCGAAAGCATAGGGCTCGGTTGTCATGGCTTCATCAAGAATAACAAGTTTGTTTTCGTTCTCGGCGTTATAAGCCTTTACCATCTCTGCTGCCGAAAGGTCATCGATAACCCAAGCGTCAACCTTGCCGGTTGTAAGAGCGCTCTGTGCATCGTTGTTGTTGGCGAAAGCACTGATGTCATAGTTCTCTGCCATACAGTATTCTTCTGCGGTGGTACCGGTCTGAACGGTTATCTTCTTGCCGGTGAGGTCGGCTTTCGACTTAATAGCGCTACCTTCGGGAACAACAATAGACTGTGCCGCAAGGCAGTACGGGTCGGTGAAAAGTGCGTTCTTCTGGCGTTCGGGTGTTACCGAGATACCGGCAACGCCGACATCGTATTTTCCGGCTTTAACGCCTGTGATGATGGAGTCGAAGTCCATCTGTTCGATTTTGAGTTCAACGCCCAACTTTTCGGCAACAAGTTTCATAACGTCAATCTCGATACCTACATATTCGCCGCCTTCGATGTTTTCAAATGGCGGGAAGTCGGGAGAAGTAGCCATAACGATTTCTCCGGCTTTCTCAATGTCTTCAATGGTTGTGCCCGATGAGCCGCAACCCGCAAGGCAGGCGAGTGTGAGCACTGCTGCCAATGCAATCGCAAATAATTTTTTCATAATAATCATAACCTTTCAATTTTTATAAGTTGAAATCCGACGGCAGTCTTTCGGCTGAAAACGGTCGGGTTCGGTATAGCACCGAGACGGAACGGACAGAGCAAAGAGCAAAGGCGGCATTCACTGCACCGCAATTCCGAAAAACCGTGTACCCCGACCATCAAACCGTCAAATTTCTTATGACGTTGCCTATTATACATTATCTTTTTTGATTTGTCAAGCGCTTTTTGCATATTTATTCTGATTCTTTAAAAATATTCGCATACAAGGGTACTTTTATGCAAAATACACCGCATAATCTGCATAAAAACAGCAGTTGCGGTAGAAAACCGCAACTGCCGGAAAATTTAGCGTTCCTTTCCGTGAAAGAAAACCGCGATTGTTCCCGGTCCGCAGTGAGAACCGATAACAGCACCGATATCAACTACCATATCGGTTTCAAGACCGAACTTGTCTTTTATAATACACTTTAATGTATTAACGTCATCATCACAGTCGGCATGACATATATAAATGGGACTGTCGGGTTTGCCGTCGGCGTTGGCGGCGATTTTTTCGGCAATAGTTGTGAGTGATGTCACTCTTCCGCGTACCTTTGTTATATTTATAAGGTGCCCTTCATCATCAACGTGTAATACAGGCTTTATTCCGAGCAACGTGCCGACAAGAGCAACTGTGGGACTTATACGTCCGCCGCGCTTTAAATATTTAAGGTCATCAACCGTGAACCAGTGGCAAAGACCTTTTTTAAATTCGTCGGCAAAGGCTGCCGCTTCGTCAACCGTCGCGCCCGCCTTTTGCTTTTGCATAGTCATATAAACTATCATACCCTGTCCGGCAGATGCCGCAAGAGTGTCGACTGCCAAAACTTTTCTGTCGGGAAATTCTTCCGAAAGTTCACCCGCCGCTAAGCGTGCACAGTTGTATGTTGTGCTGAGTCCCGAAGAAAAGGCGATGTAAAGAACGTCATTTCCGTTTTCGAGTTCACTGCGGAAAGCGGATTTGAATGTTTCAACGTTAGCTGCAGAAGTTGTGGCAGAAGCGCCTTCACGCATAAGGCGATAAAACTCCTTCGGAGGCATATCGTCATTGCAGTATTCTTTGTCGCTGTCGGTAAATTTAAAAGTGAGGTTTACGCACTTAACGCCCCATTCGTTTAAAGTTGCGGTTGGAATGTCGCAACCGGAATCGGTAAAAATCGTATAACCATTCATAATGTCAGTCCCTTCGTGAAATCTGAAAACAAGTATAATACTTTCAAAATAGTATTACAATCTACTTATATGATTTACCGTATCTACTAAAAAAATCGGCTCGGTAGAATTTTAAAAAACGGGTCTACTCACAGTAGAATACCGCAAGAAGATCCGTAAAACAGGGCGTTTAATCCCTGTGTGTGGTATAAATATTTACGCCATATGGAGCAATGTTGTCACAAAGGAAAGTGTTGTTAATTTCAAAAGTTTTATCGGCTTTTATCAAAGCGGCATTGGCATCGCATACAACCGTTTGTGGGTCGAAACGATGTCGGTGAAGGGAGCAGACGAGTGCATTTTCAAACGAAAGGGTAAAGGCTGTTTCGCAGTCATTTGTGTTGACCATGACGACGGTTATTTCGCCGTCGGGAGAAACCGCCATTGTGCCCTGTACTCCTTTTTCGCCGATACCTTTATAAACCGCCGTGCCCTTGCCGTCTACATAGCGTGAGAGCAGAGAGAAAGCGTAGTATGCCGAATGTGGAATTTCCGAAAAACGCAAATTCGGCATAAGACCGCAACGGTGGTCGCCGTCGATAAACGAGTCGGCGTTAAAGGTGTGGTTGTCGGGCCACTGTTGGTCGAAGAGTGTCCAAAGCATTGAGCAGCGTACGCCGCTGTTCATAAGCGAAACAGCCGCACTTACAAGTTCTGCGCCAAGTGTTTTGCGAGAATTGTCGCGGTCATAGCAGATGTTGTACTCATCGAAACAGTAGGGTTTTGAATTTTCTTCGCCCGGAATATATTGCATTGCCGTGCCGACCCATTTTTGCCAATCATAATAAGGTTCGGGCAGACCGCCCGCATTACTCGAAAGACACCAGCCGTCATAGTAATCCGAAAAATCACCGTTTTCGGTTATCTTTTCGCCTGTTTTGGTAGCAAAAATTTCCATACTGTTAATATATGCCATGCCGGATAATTTTCCTTTGTATTCCGAAAGCGCAGGTGTTTTGCCCTCAAGTTCGGCAGGTGGATTAATGCCGCAGAAAATACCTAAAAGCGCCTCAGTTTTATTGCCGGAATTGAATTTTACCGAAAACTTAGTATATTCGCGGGGAATATCGGCAGTTGCAAGTGTTAAAAGGCTATTGTCGGCAATAGCGGGAAGAAGTCCCGTTGTTACAATATCGCCGCCCTCGTCATATTCGTAAACCCCGAAAACGTATCCGCCTGTTTGCTTGAAATCGGACAAATATTTAATATCCAAAACAGCGGTATATTCGGTGTTGGGTTTAAGAGAAATTTTTCGGCTTGCACGGGCGAATTTTTCCATAAGCGTGAGCGAGGTTTTACCGTTTTTGATATTTTCTTTCGAAACAGCGGGTATCCACTGATAATTGTGACTCGAATAAAGGTCAATTATATCACCCGCATTTTCAGCCGCCCATTTTAACATTTTGCTTGTCGAAGTCGAACCCTCGTTCGGTCCCATAAGAGAAACAAGTTTTCGTCTTCCGTCGCGAACGAGTGTATTGTGAACCGCAGTGGCGGAGTCTAGCCATAAATCATATGTTGTTTGGTTTTTATCGTTGGGTGTGCCGCTGTAATACTGCGGTTCTGTAAAAAGCACAAGAACTTTTATGTTAGTAAAACCACGCAGTTCTATGAGTTGATGAACCGTTTCGCTGACCCAATCGGCATAATTTTGTACACTTTTTTTCCAATCGCCCTCAACGGTAAAGGGACTTTTTCCGTTCCAAGCGGTCGAGTTTATATCGCCGGGGGAACACCAACCTGTGTTGAGTGCAACATCGATATCGGCTTTTTTGAGTCGTTCGAGCCAGCGGTAAAAAACCTGCATTTTTTCGTTTTCCCAGTTCCACTCGCCGGTCTTTTCGTCCCAAGCGTACCAACCGTAAAAGGTACGGGCGATTTTGAGGCGCATATCCGCCGCACGTTTTACTTCAAGTTTGCACTGTTCTTCGGAATATATTCGTCCGGCATCGTCTGGCATTCCGGCGAAACCGTGAAAAATTGCACCGTTGCCCCAAAAATCGGTTTGTACCGGCTTGTCATTATAAATTTTAATCAAAGACATATGCAACCTCCGCATATTTTTTATACGATTTTA
>CAZMHU010000007.1:0-25044 GCA_964566175.1 uncultured Eubacteriales bacterium | reverse complement strand
CGATTTTAAAACCGAAAATATTATCTGTACTGAGGTGGAGTGTAGGGAACTTTCTTGATTGCTGCGCGATATGCGGGACGCATAATACGCTTGCAGGAGATAAGTTCTTCCATACGGTGTGCACACCAACCCGCAACACGGGCAATGGCAAAGAGGGGAGTATAAAGGTCATACGGTATGCCGAGCATATCGTATACAAAGCCGGAATAAAGGTCGACGTTTGCACAAACGGGAAGTGTCAACCCCTTGCGTTCAATAATAAGCGGGCAACCGATTTTTTCAATATTTTCAAGCAAACGCAGTTCTTCAAGTCTTCCGTATTTTTCGGCAAGGTCTGCCGCACATTCACGTATTGCGCCTGCACGCGGGTCGGACAGGGTGTATACCGCGTGACCGAGACCGTATATTTTTCCAGAACGGTCACCTACCGTACCGTCAAGCATTTTTTCAAGGTGTGCTTTAAGTTTAGCCTCGTTGGTGTAATCGGGAAGTTCTTCCTTTATAAGGCGAATCATTTCCATAACTTTTGCGTTTGCGCCACCGTGGAGCGGCCCTTTAAGTGAGTTGACTGCCGCCGCAACGGCACTGTATGTATCAGTTCCGCTTGAAGAAACCGCACGGCATACAAAGGCTGAATTGTTACCGCCGCCGTGCTCTGCGTGGAGCATAAGCATAATGTCGAGTAATTTTGCCTCGTCATCGGTATAACTCTTGTCGGGACGAACCATACGCAAAAAGTTTTCCGAAAGGGAAAGTTCCGGTTTCGGATTGTGCAAATAAAGCGACTTGTTCTGATAGCGGTGGCGCATAACAGCATAGGCATTTGCCACGATAAGCGGAAAACGTGCAACAAGTTCAACCGATTGGCGCAAAAGATTTTCGGGTGAAGTATCGTCTGCGTTGTGGTCGTATGAATAAAGTGCTTCGACACCGCGCGAGAGTTGGTTCATTATGTTTTTTGAAGGAGCACGTAGGAGTACATCGTCGTTATACCCGTCGGGCATCGAACGAGCCGAAGAAATAACCGCTTTGAACTTTTCAAATTCGTCGTTACGTGGAAGTTTGCCGAAAAGCAACAAATACGCTACTTCCTCATAGCCGAAAGTGTTTGCCTCTCGGTGTGCCTTTATAATGTCAAGCGCGTTTATACCTCTGTAATAAAGTTTGCCCTCAACCGGTACGCGCTGACCATCTTCCATCATATATCCCTGCACGCTTCCGATAGCGGTGGTGCCTACAAGCACGCCGCTTCCGTCGGAATTACGCAATCCTTTTTTAATATCTTCACCCTGCTTTACGGTGTAAGCAGAGCGAATGTCTTTTCCGAAAATTTCAAGACCGTCTGTTCCGTTTTTATACATATACCGTACCTCGTAAAAAATTTTATTTTTCTATTATACACTTTTCCGCAGTAAAGCGCAACATCAAATTTATGTTTTTTTCAGTTTTCTTTAATAATATCACGCACAACTTCACCCGCTATCATAAGACCGGCGACCGACGGCACAAACGAAATGCTTGCGGGAGTTCTGCCGCCGCAGACGTTTTTAGGTTCTTCGGTCGAAAACAGAACTTTAACATTTGCTATGCCCCTTGTTTTAAGTTCGCGTCGCATAACGCGTGCGAGCGGGCAGACTGAGGTTTTTTTAATATCTGTGATTTTAAAAGCCGAAGGGTCTAGTTTGTTTCCCGTTCCCATACAAGAGATAACCGGTACACCTGCTGCTTTGGCGTTTTCTATTATGATAAGTTTGCCGGTTACCGTGTCGATAGCATCAACAACATAATCAAAATCGGCAAAGTCAATGTCGGTTCGGTTGTCTTCGGAGTAAAAAATGTTTTTTGCGACAACTTCAATATCGGGGTTGATATCGTGTATGCGTTCTGCCGCAACAATCGCCTTGCTTTTGCCGAGAGTGCTTTTCAGCGCTATCAACTGGCGGTTGATGTTTGATAGCGTAACGGTATCACCATCTATAAGTGTTAGTTTTCCGATACCCGCGCGTGCCAGTGCTTCGCAGGTGTACGAACCGACACCGCCTATTCCGAAAACGGCAACGTGTGTCCGTATGAGTTTTTCTCGGTTTGCCTTTCCTATTAAATTGTCGGTGCGTTCGTAAATTTCCATTTCTGTCCCCGCTTGTTCAATTTTTCAAAAGTTTAATATATTTCGGTAAAGCCGTTTCAAAAGCAGCCCCCATACGCCGCTCACAGGCGGGGTCGGTGCTTGTGATACATTCGCGTGTATAAACGGCGGCTGTTTTCAGCGCGTGTTCGAGCGTTTGTCCGTGTAAATATGCGCCCACTGTGGCACTTGCGAAAATATCTCCTGTGCCGTGGCAAACGGCGTCTACCCGCTCTGTGAGGGCGTATTCTACTGAGTTACCGTTAAGA
Organism: uncultured Eubacteriales bacterium; assembly: GCA_964566175.1. GTDB lineage: Bacteria > Bacillota > Clostridia > Oscillospirales > Acutalibacteraceae > SIG589. The sequence goes on along the minus strand of CAZMHU010000007.1, from coordinate 22,650 downwards.
CAGGCAGCGCCAATGTGTATGCTGTCGGGGCAAACGCCGGTAATCACGGGTGTTTTAACACCGAGTTTTTTAAGTCCCGAAAGCAGACTGTCTATATAATTCTCGGTGTGTGGACGGTCAAAACGGTCTTCACCGAGCAACAGGCAGGCTTCGGTTATGTTGGGCATAATAATGTCCGAAACGGCGCAAAGCCTCTTTATTTTTTGCGGATAGTCGGGCGAAAAGTTTTTGTAAAGTTTTCCGTTGTCCGCCATTACAGGGTCGGTTATTATAACCGTATCGTCGCTTTTTAAAAGGGATAACACTTTTGTGACAGAGTCAATCTGTTCTGCCGAACCCAAATATCCTGTGTAAATCGCATCAAAGTGTATTTTTTCTCTGTGCCAGTGTTCGGCGATTTTTAAAATTTCCTCGCCTAAGTTTTGAAAAAATGGGGTTTCAAAACCGCCCGTGTGGGTAGAGAGCAGTGCCGTGGGTATTACGGCGGTTTCGACATTTGCGGCGGATATTATCGGCAACGCAACGGTGAGCGAGCATCGTCCCAAACAGGAAATATCATTTATTACCGCTGCTCTTTTTTGCATTTTTATCATCCCCTAAAACTTTTTTGCAAATGTCGCAAAGCACGCACTTGTCGCAAAAGGCGCGTCTTGCAGTACAAACTTCACGTCCGTGCAAAACGGCACGGTGGCAAAAATCGCTTGACTCTTCGGGCGCCAGCAGTTTGCGCATCTCACTTTCAACCTTTTGCGGAACGGTTGTGTTCACAAGTCCCAAACGGTTGCAAAGGCGGATAAAGTGTGTGTCGGTGACGACGGCGGGTTTGCCGTAAATATCGCCGCATATTAAGTTTGCGGTTTTTCTTCCGATTCCCGAAAGGGTTATAAGGTCTTCAATATTGTCGGGGACTTTTCCGCCGAAACGTTCGCAAATATCTTTTCCGATGCAGATAAGGTCTTTTGCTTTTGTTTTGTAAAGTCCGCAGGTTTTGATAAGTTCTTCAACTTCGCCGATATTGGCGTTTGCAAAGGCTTTTGCATCGGGAAAACGGGCAAAAAGCGCGGGTGTGACAATATTAACACGTGCATCGGTACACTGTGCGGAAAGACGCGTTGCAATGAGAAGTTGAAACGCGGTATCGTATTCGAGCGAGCATTTTGCGTCGGGATGGGCACTTTTCAGTAGCTCTGTCGCGAGAAGAGTTCTTTCTTTTTTAGTCATATTATATATCCAACTTCATATCACCGAATTTGATAAGTCCCGCTTTTCTCATGCTTTCGGATATTGCGAGAGTGAGGGCGGCGGGGAGAATAAAGTGCATAACGGCAATTTCGATAAGGGTGACAACAGGAGAAACGCCGCTTGCAACCATTGTGTCATACGCCATAAACTGTCCCACAAGACCGGCACTTCCCATTCCCGAACCTGTTGCGTTGCTTGTCATTTTAAGCAGTGTCGAGGCAACAGGACCGAGTATCGCACTTGATAAAATAGCGGGCAACCATATAATAGGCTTTTTTACAATATTGGGAACTTGGAGCATTGATGTTCCGAGACCCTGCGCTATAAGACCGCCGAACTTATTTTCACGGTATGACGCTACCGCAAAGCCGACCATATTACAGCAACAGCCGATAGTTGCGGCACCGGCGGCGAGTCCTGAAAGTCCCATAGAAACGCCGATTGCAGCAGAACTTATCGGCAGAGTGAGTATAATTCCCATAAGCACCGAAACGACAATACCGCCTATTATCGGACTTTTTTCGACGTTTATGTTTACGAGCATACCGAGCCATTTCATAAAAGATGAGATAGGCGCGCCGAGCAAATATCCGACGATTGCGCCGGGGATAATAGAACAGAGCGGTGTTACGATTATATCAACCTTGGTTTTGCCTGAAACGAGCATACCTGCCTCAACCGCGACATATGCAGCAACGAAAGCGCCGAGAGGTTCACCCGGTGTGCCGAGTTTTATCATTTCGAGTGCAGTGTCGGAAAAAGCACCGACAAGACCCGCAACAGCCGCAGAAACGGTGACAAGAGGTGATGCCTTGAGTTTGCAGGCAACACCGACACCGATACCTATTCCGGTAACGGTTTTTGCCGCCTTGCTTATGGCAACGAGATATGCTCCCGCCGTTCCACCCAAAAGCGTGCCGACTTGGGCAATAATGGTGCCGATTATAAGTGTGGAAAACAATCCGAGCGCCATACCGGTTAGGCCGTCTATAAAAACGCGGTTAAGATATTTTTTCAAATAGTTCATAAAAACACCTCAAACAAAATATGTATATAGTTTTATTATAGTGTCGAAAAAATGTGCTGTCAAGCACCGAGAGATATAATGTCTTTTTTACAAAAAATACTTAAAAGGGCTTGACAATAATATTGTCAATGTTGCATAATGATGAGGCAAGGTATATTAAAAAAAAGAGGTGCGATATGGTTATTATGTCGGTTGACCTCGGTGATGCACGCACCGGTGTTGCTGTGAGCGACAGCGGTGAGAGTTTTGCTTTTCCGAAAGGCGTCATTCACGAATATAACAAGGAAAAATTGCTCGAAAAACTCGCCGCAAAGGCAAGGGAACTCGGCGCGGAGCATTTGGTTGTGGGTTTTCCGAAAAATATGGACGGTTCTGTCGGCTTTAAGGCACAGCAGTGTGAGGAACTCGGAAAACGATTGTCCGAACTCTGTTCTTTGCCGCTGACGCTGTGGGACGAACGCTGTACTACCGTTTCCGCCCACACGGCTCTCAACTATACCGATACCAGAGGCAAAAAACGCAAGGATGTTGTGGATGCCGTGGCGGCCACCATCATTCTTGAGGATTTTCTCCGCCACAAGAAAAACAGTAAAGTTTAAATGGAGAGTGTATTTATGAGCAGTATTAAACTTAACAGAGACGTTAATGTTCGCTACATTGCCGATGTTGTTGTTGCGGGCGGAGGTGTTGCAGGTGTCGGTGCGGCTGTTGCGGCGGCACGCAAAGGAAAAAGCGTTTTGCTTATCGAGCGCACAGGTTGTTTGGGTGGTGCGGTTTCAAACGGCCATGTTTCACCCTTTGATGCGACGCATTCAAAAAGCGGAAAACCATTTGGCGGTATTGCACAGGAAATTTTGGACGAGATGGACAACGCACAACGCCTTTACGGCTATGCCGAAAGCACGATGAAGAGGGAAGGCCCGCATCTTTTTAAGTGGGTTTTGCTGAAACTTGCGGTTGAGAGCGGCGTTAAGGTGCTTTTCCATGCGGAATTGCTTGATGCCGTCAGGGAAGAGGATGAAATCAAATATCTTTTGATACATACAAAATCGGGTATCGAAGGCGTTTGCGGAAAGATGTTTATCGATGCAACCGGTGACGGCGATATTATAGCCTTTTCGGGCGAAGAGTATTTTATGGGCTGTGAAGCAAACACGGAGAAAATTCTCGAAGATGCGGGGCTCAAACGTATGCACTGTGACGAAGAGGTTGAATGTTATACTCCGCAGTATGCGAACGATGTCCACGCGGTTCAGCCTGTTTCCATTATGTTCACAATGGGTAATGTCGATTATTCGAAAGAGCCTTGGAAATACACCAACAAGCGACTCAAATATGAAGATTTGGGCATAGACCCCGAAGAATTTAAAAAACTGCCGTACTACGGAACACCCGGCTTTGAAGATAACGGTGACTTTATCCCCCTTCCGCAGGGACGTATTCACCTCACAAAAACAGGCAGACCCAACGAACTGCTTGCAAATATGTCACGTGTTACACACGTTGATGCCACCGACGCCGAGGAACTGTCCGACGCATCGGTAAAGGCACAACTGCAGGTTATGTATATTGTCGATTTCTTAAAACGTTATGTTCCCGGTTTCGAAAACAGTTGTTTGGTTGAGTCGGCAAACGAACTCGGTGTCCGCGAAACACGCCGTCTTGTCGGACAGTATGTTATCAACGGTGCCGATGCGATAAACTGCCGCCACTTTGAGGATAACGTCGGTTGCGGTTCGTATATGGTCGATATTCACGACCCGTTCGGCAGAAGTATGGCGATAGGCGGTGAGATTAAGGGTGACTGTTACGGTATTCCGTACCGTGCGATAACGCCCAAAACCGTTAAAAATCTTCTCGTTTGCGGAAGATGTATTTCCGCCGACCACGTTGCTCATTCAAGCACCAGAATACAGGGTACTTGCGTTATAACGGGACAGGCTGCGGGAACCGCCTGTGCTCTCGCACTTGACAGCAATAAAGCGGTACAGAATATTGACGTAAACGCTCTTCGCACACAACTCAAAGAAAACGGTTGCTATTTGGGAGAGTAATATAAATAAAAAAGACGCCGAAAATCGGCGTCTTTTTTTATGCTATATTATCTTTCCGCCGCCGAGCACTGTATCGCCGTCATAAAGCACGGCGGATTGTCCTTTTGCTATTGCTCTTTGCGGTGTATCGAAAACGATGTGTACGGTGTTTTCTCCCGTAACGGTAACGGTTGCGGGTTGTTCGCTGTGCTTGTAGCGAACCTTAACATTGGAGCGGAGTGTGTGCGGCGGTGTGTCGAATGCAATCCAGTTGAAATCGGCGGCGTCAAACTCACGCTCGAAAAGTTCTTCGTTACTGCAAAGCACAACGCGGTTGTTAAGTATATCCTTTTCGCAGACATACATCGGTGCGGGAAGCGCAAGTCCCAAACCTTTGCGCTGACCGACGGTGTAGCGTATTATTCCCTTGTGTGTGCCGAGTTTTTTGCCGTCACGCGTTACAAAATCGCCGCACGGATAATGTCGACCGGTGTATTCTTCGATAAAGGCGGCGTAATCGCCGTCCGGAACAAAACAAATGTCCTGACTGTCGTGCTTTTTGGCGTTTACAAAACCGCTGTCTTCGGCGATTTTTCGTATTTCGGTTTTTTTGAAACCACCCAAGGGGAATAGCGTGTGGGAGAGTTGTTCCTGCGTGAGCGAATAAAGCACATAGGATTGGTCCTTGCTTTCGTCCCTGCCCTTTTTAAGCAGAAAACGTCCGCCTTCGCTGACTATGCGAGCATAGTGCCCTGTTGCAACGTAATCAAAACCGAGCGAAACCGCCTTGTCGATAAGATAACCGAACTTCATATGTCGGTTGCAGTCGATACAGGGGTTAGGTGTTGCGCCTTCCTCATATGTCGAAATAAATCTGGAAACAACCTCTTTTTCAAATTCGCATCCGAAATCAAAGGTGTAATGTTCAATAGAAAGGCGTTCGCAAACGGCACGCGCGTCTTCAATATCTTTCAGCGAGCCGCAGGCTTTTTCGTCGTTGTTACCCTTGTAAAGCCGCATTGTAGCACCCGCACAGTCGTATCCGTTCTTTATGCAAAGCAGCGCTGCCGCGGATGAATCAACACCGCCGCTCATAGCAATAAGTGCGCGTTTTGACATTATATCGCCTCCGTAAAAACATTATAAATAAATATATCACATTCGTTTTTTTTCGTCAACAGCATAATTTTTTATTGCGTTTTCATTGACTTTGATATATAATAAATGTCATAATGGGAAAAAGTTTGAAAAGAGGTTAAATATATGAGAAAGACAAAAATCATCTGCACGATAGGTCCGTCCTGTTCGGACGAAAAAACGCTTGAGCAAATGTGCCTTGCGGGAATGAACGTTGCAAGACTTAACTTTTCACATGGTACTCATGAGGATTACCTCAACAAGATTACGATGATTAAAAACGTCCGAAAAAAACTTAATATGCCCATTGCTATTATGCTTGATACCAAAGGTCCCGAATATCGTATTAAAACTTTTGAAAACGGAAAGATAACCCTCGGCAGCGGCGATACTTTTGTACTCACAACAGAGGAAATCGTCGGTGACGAGAAACACGTATCGGTAAACTATAAGGGTCTTCCCAACGACCTTGATGTCGGCGATAAAATTCTCTTAAACGACGGTATGCTCGAACTAGAGGTTGAAAAACTCACAAAAACCGATATAATCTGCAAGGTCGTAATCGGCGGTGAACTCTCCGATCGCAAGAGTATGAGTTTCCCGAACAAACACCTTCGTCAAATATATTTGAGCGAGCAGGACAAAAAGGATATACTTTTCGGAATAGAAAATGATGTTGATTTCATAGCCTGTTCTTTTGTTTCCTGCCGACAGGATTTGGTTGACGTTAAAAAGTTTCTCTATGAAAACGGAGCAGACGGTATTGACCTTATTGCCAAGATAGAAAATCGCGCCGGAGTTAATAATATCGAAGAAATCTGCGATGAGTGTACCGGCATTATGATTGGCAGAGGTGACCTCGGCGTTGAAATTCCTTTTGAGGAAGTTCCCGCAATTCAAAAACGTCTTATAACAAAGTGTCGTTTGCTCGGCAAGCGCGTTATAACCGCAACCGAAATGCTCGAATCGATGATTCACAATCCCCGCCCGACAAGAGCGGAAATTTCCGACGTTGCCAATGCGGTATACGACGGAACAAGTGCTATTATGCTTTCGGGCGAGACTGCCGCGGGAAAATATCCTGTATTGACCGTGAAAACTATGTCCACAATAGCACAGCACACAGAAGATAATATTCATTACAGCAAGCGTTTCCACAACAGCGAATTTAAAATCAAAAATACGCTTGATGCAATTTCCCACGCAACCTGCGGTATGGCGATTGATATCGACGCAAAGGCTATTGTTGTTTGCTCACTTTCCGGAATGACCGCGCGAATGGTTTCGCGTTTCCGTTCACCTATGGATGTTATCGGTCTTACCACAGATGAAAAAACGTGGCGAAAACTCGCAATGTCTTGGGGCGTTATTCCCGTTATGTGTGACAGATATGACTCTACCGACGTTCTCTTTTATACCGCAAAACGCACGGCAGTTTCGGTTTTGGGATTACAAAGTGGAGACAGAATGGTAATAACCGGCGGAATGACAAACGGCGCATCGGGCAATACCAACACAATAAAAATCGAATCGGTTTAAAAAATTACGCCTGCTGTTAAAACAGCGGGCGTTTTTTGATACAAAAAGTAAAACTCCCATTCTCATAAGAGAAAGGGAGTTTTGGTGGAGACAACTGGACTTGAACCGGTGACCCCTTGCATGTCAAGCAAGTACTCTAACCAACTGAGCTATGCCTCCGTAACAGCCATATTATAATATAGCATAATACGGCTTTTGTCAACAGTTTTTATACATTAGACGGCAAACCTGTTAAAATTCCGTCAAGATGGGTAACAATATCACGCTCAACAAGAGAAAAACCGTTTTCTTCGTCATAGTTTATTACAGTCAGTGAAGCGTTTGCCGCCCACTGAACGGTTGATAAATCTTTTGCGTCTATCCCGAGAGAGTATCCTGTCAAGGTACGTATGGGTGTTGCGTGTGTTGCTATTACAATACTTTTTCCGTCGTTTTGTTTTGCAATCTCGGTAACGGCTTTTGTGCAGCGCAAGTAGAGTTCCGCAACCGATTCGCCGCCGTTCGGATGTGCGTTTCCGATGTCGTGACGCCATTTTCCATACCCTTCGGTGTATGTTTCCTCAAGTTCGTCAAAAGGGTGACCTTCCCAGTCGCCCGCGTTGATTTCCATAAGACCGTCACATTCAGTTATAGTGACGGCGCATTCTTCGGCTATCGCTTTTCCGGTGTCATATGCGCGTCTGAGAGGACTTGCGAAAACAGCCGAAATATTTTCGTTTTCTTTTATGTATTTTGCGGCGGCGCGTGCCTGTGTCATACCTTTTTCGGTGAGCGAAAAATTACTTTGTCCTGTGAATATACGTGCAAAGTTTGCTTCGCTTTCGCCGTGCCGTACTAATATGAGTTTTGTCAAATTAATCACCTCAATGTTAATAATTTTATCACCGCATATATTCAAAGTCAACAAGAATTGCAGAGTAAATTTTCTCAATAAAAGTGATGAAAGTTTTTGTATAGTATGGTATTATAATTAAAGTAATATCTTTAGGAGGCAAAAAATGTCTGTTTCATTGAAAAAATTGAAAAGCGGTACCGATGTCCGTGGTGTAGCGGCAGAGGGTGTAGAAGGCGAACACATCAACCTCACCGATGAGGCGGTTGCGGCAATAACAAATGCTTTTGCGGTTTGGCTTTGCAATCTTGAAAACAAGCAACCCGCCGAAATGACCTTGGCGGTTGGACACGATTCGAGAATTTCCGCAGACAGAATAAGGACGTGTGTTATAGATGTGCTGAAAAGCAGGGGCTTTTCGGTGCTTGATTGCGGCCTTTCCTCAACTCCGTCAATGTTTATGACAACGGTTGATCTTGCTTGTGACGGTGCAATACAAATTACCGCGAGTCATCACCCCTTTAATCGAAACGGACTGAAATTTTTTATAAAGAGCGGCGGCATAGAAAGCGCTCAACTTGACGAAATATTAGCGCTTGCCGAAAACGGCGAACACCTGTCCGAAAAGAGCGGCAGTGTAACAAAAACAGATTATATGACCGATTATTCGCGCCGTTTGAGGGATATGATAATAGAGGGCGTCGGCGCGGATGATCGAGAACACCCGCTCAGCGGATATAAAATCGCAGTCGATGCTGGAAACGGTGCGGGCGGATTTTACGCAACAAACGTTCTCGCGCCCCTCGGTGCGGATATCGGCGGAAGCCGTTTTCTAGAACCCGACGGTATGTTCCCGAACCATATTCCGAATCCCGAAAACGCGGCGGCTATGAACGCATCACGCACGGCTGTTATCGAATCGGGTTCGGATCTCGGCATTGTTTTTGATACCGATGTTGACCGCGCGGCGGTGGTAGACAGCAACGGAAACGAAATCAACCGAAACAGGCTTATTGCCTTGGCGGCTTCGATAGTGCTTGAAAATAATGCAGGTGCTACCGTTGTAACCGATTCGGTTACCTCCGACGGATTGACATTCTTTGTAGAAAATGTGCTCGGCGGTAAACATAGGCGTTTCAAACGCGGATATAAAAACGTAATCGACGAGGCAATTCGTTTAAATTCCGAAGGTACCGAGTGTCCGCTTGCCATTGAAACATCAGGTCACGCGGCACTTAAAGAAAACTACTTTTTGGACGACGGAGCATATCTTGTTACCAAAATTATAATAGCCATGGCAAAACTCGGCAAACGCAGTGTAAAAATCGGCGATTTGCTTGAAAAATTGCCCGAGCCTGTCGAAACGCGTGAAACACGTGTTTCCATACTTGCCGAAAACTTTAAAGAGGTTGGCGAAAGGGTTCTCTCGGAGTTTTATGATTTTGCGGAAAAGCAAGAAGGCTGGAGTATTGTTGCGGATAATTGTGAGGGTGTTCGTGTTAATGCGGATGCCGAACATGGTGACGGGTGGATACTCTTTAGAACGAGCGTACACGACCCCGCAATGCCGATAAATATCGAAAGCAACAGAAAAGGCGGAACGGAAATGATTATGCACCGCTTTGAAGATTTTATTAAAGATTTTAAGGAAATCGGGAAGCAATAATGATTAAAAGGGCTTTGGGGACATTGGTGTTTTTTGCGGCTGTCTGCGCGTCGGCACTTGGAGTGTCGTTTTTTGACGAAACTATGCTCCCAACGTCGAAAATAGTTCTCTGCGGTGACGAAACCGTTATCGTTGAGGTCTTTTCGGAATATAATGACGAGGGCTGTATGGCCGAGTACGGAACGCCGATATTCGGTTACACACCGCTTGAATGCTCTGCAAGCGGCGAGGTTGACACGACAAAAATCGGAACATATACAATAAACTATACGGCGGTTGAAGACAGGGGTATCTATGCAAGCAGAACTGTCTGTGTCGTCGATACCGCTCCGCCTGTGATAACCGCACCGGAAGAAATAACCGTCTATGTCGGAACTACGGCTTTTGATATTGAATATTCCGCGATTGATAATTATGACGGTGACTTGACTGCCAGCGTTGTAAAAGCCGATAATAAAGACTCACTCACGCTGTCTGTCAGCGATTCATCCGGCAACACGGCAACGCACACCGTTTTTGTGAATTTTATTGAAGATACGACACCGCCTGCGCTTGCGCTTAACGGTGCACCGATTGTGTGTGTAAAACTCGGCGGCACATACACCGAGGCAGGCTATACGGCGGTTGACAATCTTGACGGAGATATAACGTCATCTGTCACTGTCAGCGGCAGTGTTGATACTTCCGCCGTTGGCGATTATGAAATTATATATTCCGTTGCGGACAAAAAGGGCAATACCTTTCAAAAAAAGCGTATTGTCAGCGTTTATGAAAGCACGTCAACCGCACCGACGGGTTCTGTCATATATCTCACCTTTGATGACGGTCCCGGAAAGTATACCGAACAGTTGCTTTCAATTCTTTCACAGTACGGAGTAAAGGCGACGTTTTTCGTCACAAACCAGTTTTCCGGATATCAAAATCTGATAGGCAGAGCATACAGCGAGGGACACGCAATAGGCGTGCATACCTATTCGCACCGTTGGTCGCTTTATGACAGCACAGACGCTTATTTTGAAGACTTTTGTGCGATGAACGAAATTATAAAATATCAAACCGGACAGTACAGCAAGATTTTTCGTTTCCCCGGCGGCACGTCAAACACCGTCAGCCAAAAGCACTGTGCGGGAATAATGACACGGCTTAGCAGTGAGATGAAGAATGCGGGATATGTCGGCTTTGATTGGACTTTGGGAAGTTTGGATACCGAAAATAATACAACACCCGCCGCTGTTGCCGCTCAGGTCAAGAGTAACTTGAAAAGCGGTACTGCGAATATTATTCTAATGCACGATATAAAAGCGCATACGGTAAATGCGATACCGGAAATAATTCGCTACGGTTTTGAAAACGGATATACCTTTGCGATACTTAACGAAAACGTAACACCTTTTTCGTTTTTTCCCGCAAACTGAAAAAACAGGCAGTAGGAAACACTACTGCCTGTTTTCGTATGTATTACCGTGCGAGCAATAAATCACATTCGGCGGGTATCGTAAACAGCACGTTGTCCGCCACAATGCTTATGGGTGCGACACCGTAAAGTTTACTGAATTCACATAAAAATCCGTTGTCCTCGCCCATAAAGATATGAACTGGGTCGCATTCGGCAGCCTGTGTTGCAATACTGGCTGCCGGGTTATCGCTGTATCGAATTATTATATCAACATCACATTCATTGGATATTTTCTTTAAGCATTTTACACTTTCAGCACGGCTTTCGGCGTCGGCTTTTTGTGGCTGTACGGTTACTACAACAAGTTCACATTCAAGTTGTTCCGCCAGACGTTTTGCGGCGTTTACTATTCCCGTGCAATGCGGCTGTGCCGTAATACACGCGAGTACCGGTCTGTCAGACATAAATAATCAACTCCTTACGATAAATATTATACTCATTACTTGTGTCGATTTTTGTAAAGTTTGATGACCTGTTTGTTAATATTTTTTTAATCTCGCAAAAATAACACCGTCCTTTTCGCATATAATTTATCGGGGAGGGATTTTATGATAAAAAAGAAGACGGTTATCGAGATGATATTTGTTTCGGTTTTGGGAACATTGTTGCATTTTTTGTACGATTTCAGCGCTCAAAATGTGATTGTCGGAGTTTTTTCGGCAGTGAACGAGAGCACGTGGGAACACTTAAAACTTTTGTTTTGGCCGCTCGTTTTACTCACTACAATGCAATGTCTTTTCGAAAAAGGAAAAAAACAGGGTTTTGTTATGGCAAGACTTATCGGCACGCTTGCGGGAATGCTTGCGATAACGGTGTTTTATTATACGGTAAAGGGAATAATAGGTCGCGATATTGCCGTGTTTAACATCGCATTGTTTTATATTGCGGTAATAACAGCCTTTGCCGTTTCGGGAGTGGTTATGAAAAATCACACACCGAAAAATTCACTTTGTGATATCATATCGGCGGCAGTGTTTGCCGTTTTAGGTGTTCTTTTCGGCGTTTGGACTTTTCTACCGCCGCAACTCGGCATTTTCGCAAACCCCATAGTGTTATAAAAAGACCTCGGCTCTTACCGAGGTCTTTTTCAGTAAAACAGAGGCTGAAGTTGAATGCCGTTTACCGCCGCCGTGACTGCTTCGGGTATTCTTGAAAAATCCGCAATAAGCGAATTTGCTTTGTTTTTCGGGTCGTCTTGTGAGAGTGGGACAAAAAATATGTGTTGACTGTTGAATAAAAGTCCTATGTTCTTTGCCGATGCGCCGAGGGCATCGTTGGTGGCAATGGCGAGCACTACCGGCTTTTCGTTGCGAAGGTGCGCCTTCAATGCCATAGTGACCGAGGTATCGGTTATGCCGTTTGCAAGTTTGCCTAGTGTATTACCGGTGCAGGGTGCCGCAACGATAACGTCAAGCAGATTGCGAGGGCCTATGGGTTCGGCATCTTTTACCGTGTGAATGATTTTTTTGCCGCAAAGTTCTTCAACCTCGGAAATAAAGTCGGCACACTTTCCGAAACGCGTGTCGGTTGTGTAAACGATAGGGGACATTATCGGCGTAACGACTGCGCCTGCGTCCCGTAATAATTTGATTTGGTCAACTGCATATCGCAGTGTGCAAAAGGAGCCGCACATAGCGTATCCTACCGAAAGTCCTTCCATAAAAATCTCCATTCTGGTATTAAAAATATTCTTCCAATATGTTGTTGACGGTTGAAAAAATAATATCTGCCGCGGTGCGAGGAGCGGTTATCGCAGGCAGACCCGATGCTTTTATGACATTTAATCCGCGCTTTTCGGCGGCAGACAGGTCAATACCGTATGGTGCGGAGGCAAGTTCGATTATCAGCGTGTCGGGGCGTACGCTTTCAAGTTCACGCTCTTTTATAAGAGTTTTGGGTACGGTATTGAATACAATGTCAAAATCCGTGAGGGCGTTTTCAAGTCTACCGATATCCAAAGAATTATAACCATATGCGTTTATAAGTGAGTGCACTTCCGGACGTCGTGCAGTGGCTGTGATTTTGCAACCGAAAGGGGACAGGCGGTGGCAGAGCAATTTTCCTATTCTGCCGAAACCTATAACAAGACAGGAAGAGTGCCAAAGGGTGCGCTCGGTGTTTTTAATAGCCGCTTCTATTGCCCCCTCAGCGGTCGGCACGGCGTTGAGTACCGAAAGTTCCTCGCGCGAGAGATAGTCACATTCTCGCACTGCACCGATTTTCCCGCCCGCTGTCAGAAAAAGAGTTTTATCGTTTGCCGCAGAAAGCAAATCGCTCAGCAAAATTTCGTTCTCGGCAAGCGGTGCACACACCGTTTTGCCGTCTTTTGTCGAAACTATGGGCAGTATTACGCACTGTGCGCCGAAAAGTGCATCGCCCGCCGGCAGGCAGGGAATATGCCGCTCATACCGCTCAAATCCGCACATTCGTACCGTGTGCCCCGCAGAACTCAGTCGTTCGCCGAGGTATATCATTCGTCTGTCGCCGCCGATTATCGCAAAAACCATAAAGCACCACCAAAAAAAGGTCATAGAATGTTTTCATTAACATCCTATGACCTTTGTGTCGGTTTTGTGATTATTTTATAAGTAATTTTATGAGCGTTTCCTTATTGTTTGCGGTGGGGTCTTCGATAACCGCGTCAAGTGCCTTTTGCAGTGCCGTGCCGATTTCTCGTCCGCGGTAGCCGAGTGCTGAAACGTCCGCTCCGTTAACCGAAAGACTTGAAAGAGTATACGGTTCGGCATTTCTTTCAATTTCCGAGAGCATATCGGTTACGAAGACAGAAGAGTCACGGTCGAAAAAGGACAAAAGCGATGAAAATCGTCGAACGTTTTCCGCCTTGCCGAATAGGAGCATTCGTTTAACGTCCGCTTTGGTTTTCGGACGTGGCATAGCAAAAAGACCTGTTATCGCAAGAACGACGTTTTTGAGTGCGTTGTCGGCTTTGAGGGTACGGCAGATTTCGCTCGGGTCGGAAGAGGAAAGTATTATAAGAGCCGAAAGGCGAACATATAAATCGCACGGCAGGGAAGAAAGCGGTGTGATATCACAAGGATTTATTCCGAAGGTCTTCAGTCCGCCCGATTTGAAAAGCGGAGCAGCGAGTGAGATATGCTCGCCGATGAGTGTTTTGCACAGTTCGTTTTGAATGCGCTCGGCGCTTATATCCGAAAGGAGAGAAAGATGTGAAAGCGCGCTGTTTGCCGTTCTTTCTTCAATAGAAAAACCAAGTTGCGATGCAAAGCGGAAAAGGCGCATAATTCGCAGTGCGTCTTCTTCAAATCGCCTGTCGGCGTCGCCAACGGTACGCAGAATTTTTTTATTTATGTCATCACAGCCGCCAAAGGGGTCGAAAATGCCGTTTTGCTCGTTATAAGCGATGGCATTGACGGTAAAATCCCGCCGTGCAAGGTCGTCACCGATATTTCCGACAAATGTTACCGAATCGGGGTGACGTGAATCGGTATAGTCGCCGTCGGTGCGATAGGTCGTGACCTCAAGCGGTATGTCGTCGACAATGACCGTAACCGTTCCGTGTTTTATTCCAGTCGGTACGGTATGCTCGAAAAGTCGCATAACATCATCAGGCGGACAACTGACGGCAATGTCGAAATCGTTCGGGGTACTGCCGTTTGCAAGAATATCGCGCACAGCCCCGCCCACACAAAACGCCTCGTAGCCTGCATTATTCAGCGTGCTGATACATTTTTTTACATAATCGGGCAACAAAATGCACAAAAGACATCGCCTCCAAAAAGTTTTTGTTTATTTTTTATGTGAAAAGCAATATAATAGTATTGAGTTTTAGGTTGCTACGGGAGGAACATTATGAAACCGCAAAGAGAAGAAGATAAAATAATAGACAGCGTAAAGCATATTCATATGATAGGAATCGGCGGAAGCGGTATGTGTCCGCTTGCCGAAATACTTCACAGCAAGGGCTATTTTTTAACCGGTTCGGACAATAACGAAAGCGACCCGCTCGCACGTATACGTACGTTGGGGGTAGAGGTTCATATGGGACATAGAGCCGAGAATATAAACGGCGCGGAACTCGTTGTTTATTCAGCCGCAATAGCAAAAGACAATCCGGAACTTGTCGCCGCGAAGCAAAACGGCCTTCCCACAATGGAACGCTCACACCTGCTCGGTGCACTCACACGCAAGTTTGACAACGTAATCGGTGTATGTGGCACACATGGAAAAACCACCGTTACTTCTATGATAACACAAATTTTGTATTTAAACAACCTCGATCCTACTGCCGTTATTGGCGGAAGACTGCCGCTGCTCGGAACAAACGGCTGTTGCGGCAAGAGCGAGAATATGGTTTGCGAATCTTGCGAGTTTGTGGATACGTTTTTACAGATGTCGCCCGATGTTTCGGTTTTGCTGAATATTGACGATGACCATCTTGATTATTTTAAAACAATGGAAAATCTTTCCGCGTCTTTCAGAAAGTTTATTTCAATGTCGCATACGGCGTATATTAACGGTGATGACAAACTCGTTCTCAAGGCGTCGGACGGAATTTCCGCAAAGGTAGTACGTTTCGGTCTTACCCCCTCGTCCGATTACTATGCCGAAAATATCACACCGGGCACTTTCGGATATGAGTTTGACGTTATGAAGGGCGGAAAATGTTTAACACGCCTTCATATGCGTATACCGGGGGAACACAATATTTATAACGGTCTTGCCGCTTTTGCCGTTGCATACGATATGGGTGTTGCGCCGGCGGATATTGACAAAGCATTGCAGACCTTTACGGGTGCGGGCAGACGGTTTGAGTTTTTGTGTGAGAAAAACGGAGTGACCCTTGTTGATGATTACGCACATCACCCGACCGAGATTGACGCAACTCTGCGTGCCGCAAAGAGTCTGGGCAAAAAACGTGTTGTTGCGATATTTCAACCCTTTACGTTTTCGCGCACAGCACTTCTAAAGGATGATTTTATAAAGGCTCTGTCCCACGCGGACAAGGTAGTACTCACTCCGATAATGGGTTCGCGTGAGAAAAATACCTACGGAATTTCATCACAGGACATAGCAAAAAGTTTGCCGGATGCCTGTGTTATCGATACATTTGCCGAGGTTTCGAAGCATATATGCGATATTGCAAACGACGGCGATTTAATAATCACGATGGGTGGCGGCGACATATACAAAGCGGCATATATGATTCGTGATGCGCTTTAAGTTTACAGTAAATTAACAAACAGCGTCAATATATTATATATACTGATAATATCTGCAAAAAAGGATGTGCAAATATGAAAGAAAATATGTCGGCGGCGACAAAAAGTTTTTTGTCGGTTCTGCTTGTCGATTTTATGAGTTTTTTTCTGTTTCTTTCTTTCACGGTAATAGCGGTGGGCGTTTCCACCGAAAACATCGGTTATGTTGCTTATGCGGTGAACAGCGAGGGAACAAGCGAAGAACTTTACACATACTATTATTCCGATGGTGACGATACCCGCCTTGAGGAATACAAGGCGCAGGGGGTTGAGATTAAAACTCAAAACATCCGTTCCACGGTGAGCGATAGCGTTAACAACTTGGTAAAAATTATAACATTTCTGTTTACGCTTGTGATGTTCTTCGCCATGATTTATTCTTCGTTGTGGACTCGCGGTGACAAGGACAACAACCTTGCCGCATTCGGGCATATTAAGCGTGATAAATTCCGCGGACTGAAGATAGGTATTTTGGCTGATGTGCCGTTTTTGCTTCTCTATCTTTTACTTGCGGCAAATAAAATACACGAGTTTATCCCGTCATACAGTGCGGTATACCGAACATTCAACTATTATATGCTTCCTATTGTCGATGCGGCATTCGGTGCGGCTAAAACGGCGGGTGAGTTATCGGTCGGCGGATTTTTGCTGTTGCTTGTAACGCTGCTCCCCCTGCCGCTTGTCTGCTCTTTCGGTTACTATTGCGGCAATAATGAAATATCGCTGAGGGACAGATTTATTTACGCTAAAGATAAGGAGAAAAAATAATGGGGCTTTTCAATTTTATAAACTACGATAAAGAGGGTCCTGGTGTTTCAAAGGACGAGCCTAGTAAAAAAGGTTTTATCCGCTTTTTCGAAATATATTTCCGCAATTTCTGGAAACTTGTTACGATGAATTTGTATTACTGCTTAATTTCCGTGCCGATACTTACATACGGTCTTGCCGATGTCGGCCTTGCAAACGTAACACGCAGTATGTCGCGCGAAAAGCACTCTTTCGGCACATCCGATTTTTTTGAAACGATAAAGAAAAACTGGAAACAGGGATTGGTTGTCGGTATTGTCAATCTTTTTGTAACGCTGTTGCTCATATTCGATTTGTGGTATTTCTTTCCGCGCGAGGGAGATAACCTTGTGAGTTCGATATTTACCGGCATATCAACATTTTTCCTGTTTGTCTTCACGATTATGAAGTATTATATGCCTATGCTTATAATAACCTTTTCGCTCAAAGGAAAACAACTTTATAAAAACTGCTTTAAATTTGTGTTTATAAACTTCAAGCGTAATCTTATAATTTTCTTTTCACTTCTTCTTTTCGGCGTGGCTGTTGTACTGCTCGCGCTCTACGGCGGACACATCGGCGCCGCAGTTGTTATGGTTTTGATGGTATTTATTTATCCGTCATTCCGTTCATTGCTTATACAGTTTTGTATATTCGACGCTGTACGCAAATACATGATAGACCCGTATTACGAGGAACATCCCGACGCGGATATTGATAAGCGTTTGGCACTCGGTCTTGATGTTCCGGATGAATATCTTCCGAAATATGACGATGAAGAAAGCGTTTTTGCCGACGAAAGGCTGTTGCCCGAATCGGACGCACAGTAAAAACAAAAAGCACCTGCAAAGCAGGTGCTTTTTCTATATTAATGGGGCATTAAATCGGTAGTCTGCGGATAGGTCATGGCTATCGCCGATATAGCGGGAATCCCTTGGCGCCCCTTCTCTATATCGTATGCCGATTTTCGAAAATGTGTTACTTCAAAGGTGTCTTTCTGATAAACAGAACGCCGAGGGTGTCTTTGCCGCAATGTGCCGAAACGGTGCAACCTGCACGTGTTGCGAAAACTTCCTTAAATGGGAGAAGACTTTTAACCTGCTCAACGACACTGTCGAGAATTTCACTTTCAACGCCGGCGTGTGTTACGAAAATACGGTTAAGGTCGATATCGTCGGCATCTGCCAGACGTTCGGAAATGTATGTTTTGAGAACATCGGCGAATTTGCCGCGGTATTTTTTTTCAACACCCATTGCGCCGTTTTTAACAACAATACAGGGCTTGAGTTTCAAAAGGTTTGCTCCGAGCGCCGCAACCGAAGAGCAACGGCCGCCCTTTGCAAGATAGTTAAGGTCATCAACAACGAACGAGGCGTCAACATTGTCGGCAAGTGCCGAAACGCGTTCTGCTATTTCCGCCGCAGAAACGCCGCTCTCAATCATGTCCGCTGCGGCAAGCACCAAAAGTCCGCCACCGGTGGAAAGGTTTTTGGTATCTATAACGTAAACGCCCGAAACCGTTTCTGCCGCAAGGCGAGCGTTGTTGAAGTTTGCGGACATCGAAGAACTGACGGTGAAATATAAAACCTCATCACCGTCTTTTGTTAAGTTTTCAAAAAACTCGATATGTTCGCCGACACCGACCGCCGCAGTCTTTGCGAGAGTTCCCGTGCGGGCGGCAAACTCGTAAAGGTCATCGGGTTTTGCCTCGACGCCGTCAATATAACTTTTGTCACCCATTGTAATCAAAAGGGGGTTGATATGTACGTTATAACGCTCAATAAGTTCGGCGCTTAAATCAGTTGTGCTGTCGCTTGAAAGCAGTATTTTATTAGCCATTACAGCCTACCTCCGATAAGTCATAATTTTAAAGTAGTATAACATAAAACGCTTTTTAACACAAGTATTTAATTGTGAACAAAGACTGAATTGTTGGTTCTGTTTATATTGAAAGCGGTAATGGAATATGATACAATAATTTTAAAACAAACGATGGGTGATGACTGTTATGCTGAACCCGTATTGCTTATAATAGCATTTGTTTTTATAGGCGTTCCGATAATATTGATCTTTATGAATTTTGTGTTACTGGTTTACGAGAGTAAATTTAAGAAAAAGTTGTAACGGTAACCGACCTTTTGATTTTCGGACTCGGTATAGGATATACGGTTTTGTACGCCATTTTCCTGGACTTTGCCGAATGGAATGTTCAACTCTATCGTGGTGACGGGCGTTTGTACACGCCTGTTTCATTCGAAAATTTGCCGACGTTTATTGTTCTCTGCTCCATTGCTGTGGTGGCATATCTTGTTTTGTGTTTTTTTGCCGAACGCCTTGCCGCCGATTGTGGCTTCGCTTTGCTACGGCGGAATGTTTTTGGGATATGCTTTGTTTGCGGTACTGACAGTACAACTTTCCGCAAATTTAAGCAGTGTGCTGCTTTTCTTGCTTTTTCCGCTTAACTATATAATCTGTTCTGTCAGGGTTATCAGAAAAACCGTTGCCGATTATTCCGCTAAAATTGCCGAAACCGAATATAAAAACCGTTTTCTTAATTTTTGTAAACGTTTTTTTGAGCAAGTCCGCCGGGCTTTACTGCTTTTTTGTTTTTTTGGTCGGTGCCGATTTTACTTTTGACAATAGCGGTGCTCAGCCTGTTCGGTCAACAGCCCGACTCGGTTATAAAGGCGTTTACAGAAACGGCAGAGTGGACACTTTCTCAAAAATCCCGCCCCTGCGACTCGATTACGACGGACACTATCTTTGCACCGTTGCCGCCTGTGGCGATAAAAGTGTTGTGAAACCGTTGCGTGCCGGAAAGCGCAGAGGTCGGCTGATTGTTGTGAACAGACAACTTTTGGTTGCCAACGCTTTTGAGGATTTGATTGCTGAAAGGACACCTAGACTGCACAGGTTTGTGCGTAACGTTTATGATAAAATCGGATTGCCGATATCAAAACACATAACGACGGCA
Organism: uncultured Eubacteriales bacterium; assembly: GCA_964566175.1. Taxonomy (GTDB): domain Bacteria; phylum Bacillota; class Clostridia; order Oscillospirales; family Acutalibacteraceae; genus SIG589. The sequence continues at coordinate 2,718 of CAZMHU010000007.1, read as the reverse complement.
AGAAGTTCGAATGTTGTATATTTTATTATGAAACCGTTGGAATGGTTTTTGTTTTGGTGCTTTATATGTTTGATTGTTCTCCCGAAGACCGGATAAACAGGCAGTATATCGGATAATCGGATATCGGTTTACTTGACAGTTTGCGGCTTTTGGTTTAGAATAGGCAAGAAAGGTTGTGTTTTTAATGGCAATGGTTTCACCGTCGGTGCTGACTGCCGATTTTTTGGAACTTAAAGGATATTTGGACGATTTTGAAAAATGCGGCGTCGATATGCTTCATATGGACGTTATGGACGGAATTTTTGTTCCCAACATTTCGTTTGGTGCACCGCTCATCGAGGCTGTAAAAAAGCACACAAATCTTCCTATGGACGTGCATCTTATGATTGACCGTCCCGACAGATATATTGATGTTTTCGCAAATAGTGCGGATATACTCGGCTTTCATTACGAGGCGGGAAGCGACGTTGCGGAAACGCTTGAGAAAATTCGCTCACACGGAATAAAATCCTGCCTTACGATAAAACCCTGTACTGAACCGGAAGAGATTTTTCCGTTTTTGCCGCTTTGCGATATGGTGCTCGTAATGTCGGTCGAGCCGGGGTTCGGCGGACAAAAATTTATGCCGCAGGCACTCTCAAAACTCGAGCGTCTGCGTGCTGAGATAAAGCGTCGCGGTCTTAACATACTGCTTGAGGTTGACGGTGGTATAAACAAAGAAACCGCACCCTTGGCGGTTGCCGCAGGTGCGGATGTTTTGGTAGCGGGAAGTTATGTTTTCGGCTCGCAAAATCTCCCCGAAACTATAAGCGAGATTAAAAATTTATAATTTGATCTATAGGAGTATTGACGCAAATGCAGTGCCAGTGCTCCTTTGTTTTTTCGGCGTCCTTTTGGCTTTTGAGCGTTTTCTCGGCATACTCGGCAGAGATAAGTGAAAAAGTGTAGGCGGGGATTTCTTTGTCGGCCATTATTCGGTATTTTCCGTCTTTTTGAAAAATCGAGAGCCGCATATTTTGATTTGTCAGACGGCAGAGTTGTTCGCAGGCGAGGAGCATATCTTCGCAGTCGGCAAATTCGTAAACCGCATATTCTGTTTTGTCAAAATCGGCGGTAAAGCATATTGTACATCCGCCGCTTGCCGCAGGGAAAATACGAACGGTGAGTTTTTCTCCGCCGAAAGATATCCCCGCACCGGCAGAGGCGGTTTTTAAAATACTGCTCATAGCGGCTCGCGCGTGTGCGCTGTCGGGGCGTATGTTTTTATAACTTCCGAAATAATCGCATATTTCGGCGGCAGAAAGCGTAATTCTCAGTTGACGGTTGCGTGTGTTTATAACCATACGGCTCCCTCCGAAATGTGCCGTTTCGGCATTATGTATTACTGCGGTCATTGTGCGGCCGCAGTGCCGTGTATTTTAACAGCCCGTTCCGCATCCGAAGTTGCTTTGCGTTTCACACTGTCTTGGCGGGAAAAATTCGTCGGTCGGGAACTGTATTTTGCGGAATACGTCGCAGGGATGATCGGTTGTATCTTCGCACTGTTTTTCGGGTATGCAAAAATCGTATACCGGAATGAGCATTTGAACATTGCGAACGAGTTGAACTATCGTAAACAGTCCGAGTGTTGCGAAAATTGTGGGAGTGCCGTTTTCAAGTTCGGTAACTACCTGACCGCCGAGACACTGACAAATGCAGTTTGGTATACAGCAGGTGCTTTCATAGCAATCTCTGATTTCGCCTATGCGTGCCGAAAGCGGTATCGGGTCAACGCTTTGAACAACGCATTTCGGCGTGTTTGCGGTGCGTACGAGTTGTGTATCCATTGCGTCTTCAAGAGTTATGTTGTTGCTGAAAACTTTAACGTTGCCGTCACTGCCGAAGAGTATAACCTTTTTGTTGAAATAGGCAATGCCTCTGACGGTTGTTGGTGCGGCGTGCGGAGTTATGAACAGGTCAAATTCAACGAGGAAGAAAAATGTCAAATCGCAGGAATAGTATCCTCTGTTGAAACTTACCGGTTCAACATCAATGTAAACGTTCAACACTTCGGCAGAGCGTGCGCGTACGCTCAAAGCCTTTTGTATCAGCGTTTGGTCGGCAGGTAGAAAATAACATCTCAAATCCTCAAGACAGTCACGGTCACAGCAGGAATCGTAAACTCTGCCTGCGTCGATACAAACTGCCTCTTTAAAACTATTGTTTTCCGCCATAAAAAAATGCCTCCTTTTGTTTTGGAAGTTTAAAACTTCTATAACATACTATGTCGACAGCGATTTTTTGTGAATTGGCGTATTTTTGTCCTTTCAATGCAAAGACTATTTGCGGGAGATGATATATAATGAACATAACCGAAGCGGAATATAAAAAAATGTACGAAAAGGCATCACCGCCGTCGCCTGTTTTGAAAAATTGCGTTTGTGCGTTTTTGAGCGGCGGAGCGATTTGCGTTTTAGGGCAGTTGCTTTATGAACTTTATTCACGGCTCGGGGCGATAGACGAAATGGCACGAATGCTTGTAACGGTATCTCTGATATTCCTATCGGCACTCTTCACGGCACTTCACCTCTTTGACAATATCGCAAAGCATACCGGTGCGGGAACTTTAGTACCCATAACGGGTTTCGCAAACGCAATGGTTTCCCCTGCGATAGAATTTAAATCGGATGAGCGTGATATAATAGGACTCAGTCGGAAAGCCACATAACAATTTCGGGT
>CAZMHU010000006.1:0-77054 GCA_964566175.1 uncultured Eubacteriales bacterium | reverse complement strand
CTCTCGCTGTACCGCCACCTTACATAAATACTTCGTTATCGCACCTCGGCTAAGCCGTGCCGAAAACCTTTTTTATACGCTTTTCTGCGTACTATATCGCAATGCCGTCGATAAGTCCTCGCGCATACATCGCAGAACTGATAGCGACAACCACATAAAGTCCCACTATCAAAAGTATAACTGCCGCACTTTTGGGTGTTTTGAAGGACTATAACGTTAAGTTTATTTCGGAACTGCCCTACACACTCGAAATGCACTTTAAAAATATTTTGTTTTCAAATCAACAGAACGGTTAACAGGTGAAAATTATGTTCAGTAAAGCACTATTCAAACAATCCTGTAAAGCAAACGGAACGATGTGGGAAATTATCACCTTTGCGGTTTGCTTTATGCTTGCCTGCGTTATGCTTATTTCAGGAAACGGTAATATCGGCGAGGTTAAATATTCGATACAGGACACAATTATAATAAAGGAAGTCGATGAGTACCTCGAAAAGCACGTACTCTCCTATTTTTCTTCCGCCGAAGACGGTCTTCTAAATTTTGACCGCCTTTTTGCTGACAACGCAACCGATACCCCCTCGGCACTTGTCTGGGTTTCGAAAAAGTCCACCGACGACGACGGCAAAATCACACTCAGGGAAAAGCGTTATATCAAAAGACTTTGCACATAAACACGGAAAAACCGACACAAACATTTTGAATGTGTCGGTTTTTTCGGTTTTAAAAATGACAAAAAATTAACTTTTTTGCCAAAAAAATACAGATTATGTGAACCTGTATAACCTGTTAAGTTATTCAACTTTTCCACCGAAATATCCCCACTTTTGCAGTTTTCCAAACGATTTAATCGCGTTTTTCGCTCCAATAATGTTAATAACCCTGTGAATAAGTTTAACAGTTTCAGAAAGAATAATAACACATACCCAAACATTATGTTAAGTTACAACATTGCAAATGCCCGTCCTTTTGCACACTTTACTGTTTACTATTTGCAAATTATAATGTATAATGTATACAGAAAACGTTTTCCTTTTGTTCAGATTTTTCAATGGGAATTGAGGTGTTTGTTTGGTTATAAAAAAATTGCTTGCGATGCTTTCCTGTCTGTCGCTTATGCTCTGTCTTTTTGCGTGTGGCAATAAGAGTGCAAGTGTTGCCGATATTTCGCACGCTCTGCTTGACAGCAAGGCCTTTTCCGAAACGGAAAATTTAATATCGCTTGATGACCGTCAACTTGAGGGTTACTTCGGTTTTGACGCTACACTGCTTTCGGATTTTTCCGTTATGATAAACTCTTCCGAAGAGAGCGCTTGCGAGTACGGTGTTTTCAAACTAAAAAACACCGACGATACCAACACGGTTATCGACGGAATAAAACGCTACTGTGCGAACTCCGCCGCTTCTTTTGCCGCTATGAAAAACAACTCTTCCGCAAACGATTATTTTTTGCTTATGCGGCTTGATGATATGGTAATTTATGTAATGTCCGCCAATGCCGCCACCGCCGAGAGCACACTCGCCACGCTCGGTGCGGCGGAAATAAACTAAATCAAAAAAATCAAACCCCGCTTTTGCGGGGTTTTTGTTTACCAATTTTCTCCGGCTATACGCTCGGCAATGTCTCTCAGTTCATCCTTGTTATAAAACTCAATCGTAACAGTTCCTTTACCGTTATCGGTCGCGTTTATCTTAACAGGGCGGTGAAGTGCGCCTTTGAGTGCAAGTTCGACCTCGGAATAATATTTATTCTTTATCTGCGGTACTGCCGGTTTTTTCTCGGTTTCCTTTTTCTTGGCAAGTTGTTCGATTTGTCGCACCGATGCGCCCTCTGCGGCAAGCAGTAACAGCGCTTTTCTGCGCTCTTCGGGGGCGGAAAGTATCGCCTTTGCGTGACCGACGGTTATAACACCGTCACGCAGGTATTCAAGCGCCTCGCTATCGAGCGAAAGTAGTCGCAGTGCGTTTGTAATGGCAGAACGCGATTTTCCGACACGCTGTGCCGCTTCTTCCTGTGTCAAACCGTAGGTGTCGATAAGTTTTTTAAAACCGACAGCCTCATCAACGGGGTTTAAGTCCTCACGCTGAAGGTTTTCGATAATGGAAACCTCCATTGTGTGACGGTCGTCCATCTCCTTTACGATTACCGGCGCGGTATCAAGTCCGGCCGCGCGACAGGCACGCCAACGACGCTCGCCGGCAATAATCTGATATGTGCCGTTTACAAGCGGGCGCACCAATATCGGCTGTAAAAGGCCGTGTTCTTTTATGCTTTCCGCAAGTTCCGCTATTGCGGCTTCGTCAAAGGTTTTTCTCGGCTGATTTTTATTAGGCTCAATCTCCGAAAGTTTTATATTAAGTACGCTGTCTTTATCAGTGCTGTTTTGATCAAACAGCGAGTCAAGACCGCGTCCGAGTCCGCTTTTTTTCATATTTTTCACCTTCCGTTGTTTTTCAAAAATTCCTTTGCCAACTTTCCGTAGGCCTCCGCTCCCTTTGAGCGTTTATCAAAATATTGTATCGGCATACCGAAAGACGGCGCTTCCGAAAGCCGTACAGTCCTCGGTATTACGGTTGAATAAAGTTTTTTGGCAAAATACTTTTTAATCTCGCCAACGACCTGCTGTGTGAGATTAAGTCTACCGTCAAACATTGTGAGCAAGACACCCTCAAGTTCAAGCATCGGGTTATAAAGACGCTTAACCTGACGTACCGTAGCCATTAGTTGTGACAGTCCTTCCATTGCGAAAAATTCGCACTGAATCGGAACAAGGACGCTGTCGCTTGCGTTGAGAGCGTTTATCGCAATCAGCCCCAACGACGGCGGACAGTCGATAAATATGTAATCATACTGCTCTCTCAGCGGTAAAAGGGCATTTTTTAACCTGCTTTCACGGTGTTCAACGTCGGCAAGTTCGATTTCCGCTCCCGCCAAATCGCTTTTTGCGGGCATTATATCAACATTTTTATACTCAGTCTTTATAACGGCATCCGAAACGGCAAGCGTTCCGACAAGAACCTCATAGGACGAGCCTTCCGTCTTTTGTTTGTTTATTCCGAGACCGCTTGTCGAATTGCCTTGTGGGTCTACATCGCAAAGCAAAACCTTTTTTCCCGCAAGTCCGAGTGCCGCAGTTAAATTAACGGCGGTTGTCGTTTTTCCGACGCCGCCCTTTTGATTGAAAATTGAAATTATTTTTCCCATATTTCCTCCAACAGGATGTTCTGTTTATATTATATATCCTTCCGACTTGATTGTAAAGGAAAATGTATCGGCACCGAAAGTTTCGTTTCGGTGCCGTTTTTTTGTTCCACGTGGAACATTTCATTTTGATTTTGCCCTTGCGGTTGAAAAAAGCGACGCAATCCAGCCGAAAAGAACCGCCGCCGTTATTCCCGCTGCCGTTGCGGTTATTCCGCCCGTTAACGCGCCGAGAAGTCCGTATTCGGCAACCGCGCGCCTGACGCCTAAAGCCAAACTGTAACCGAAGCCGGTCAAAGGAACGGTAGCGCCGAAACCCGCAAACTCCACAAGCGGTGCGTAAAGTCCGAGTGCTGTCAACACAACGCCGGCAACAACATAGGAAACGAGTATCCTCGCCGGTGTAAGTTTTGTGTAGTCTATCAGCAGTTGACCTATGACACACAGCACTCCTCCGACAAAAAAAGCATACAAACAGTCAAGCAACATTAAAACTCCCCTTTTTACGGTTAGTGTTGCCCTTTATCGCCGTAATATTCCTTTGTTTTGACGTAATCGATATGTTTTATTCGTATGCTTTCGCCGCTTTCGCTCCTCTCAGTCAGTGTAACATTGCAAGTGCTGTGCTTAAAATCGACGGGGTATCGCCGTATTTTTATCATTCCGATTTTCTCACGGTATATAAACATCTCGCGCACCGAAAGCCCTTTTGCGGCGTGAGCAAAGACAAAATCACACTCAAAGCAAAGTGTGCCGTGCTTAAAATTATGCTCGGCAAGCGATATGGCATACACAACGACCGCCGCCGCAACAGCTGCCAAAAAGATAATCAGATTATCAAAAGCGGGAAACAGCACGCAAAGCACATACGCCGCTGCAGGCACACAAAGCAATAAAAGCAGATACCATCGAACAAACCGAATTTCCGTGCCTTTTTTTGCGGTAATAAGCCTGTCGGTCGGTCGGTAAACGCGGAAATAACTTTGAACAAAGGCATCGCTCTCGCCCCTTGATATCGACGGCACAAGGGTTTGGTTTTCGCCCTTTTCACCGCCGTATCCGGCAATACTCACTTTAAGCAAATACCTTCGCACAATACGCATTATGAGTGCTTGGTCGAGAATAACGCTGTTGACCGACGCCTTTTTAAAGTGGGTCTGTCGCCGCAACAACACGCCGAGTGCAACCGAAAGTTCGTTGTCGGTCTGTTCAATTTTCATTGCAAGGCTTTTCACAAGTCCCACAAGGAAAGAAACAAAATAAAGTGCCAAAAAGACAATAGACACGGCGTTTACGATAGGTGGTATTACACCGCCAAAACGCCTGCTCGCATCGTTTACCCTTGAAAACAGCAACTCCGCAAGACCGACATTAAAAAGTTTGCCCGCTTTGTTTATAATAGGCGCGGCAAGCAGTGCGCCGACCGCGGCAGAAGAAGTTGCCGCTGCCGCAAGGGTGATTTTTTTAAGTGGAATTTTAAGTGTTATATTTGTTTTTTCACGGTTTACAAACTCTAAAAGCCGCGCGGCGTCCCGTTCAAATATTTTAACCTGAAAATCGGGTTTGCCGCGGCGTCCCGCCTCGGAGTCGACCTGTACCGTCACCGATTTTGCCAAAACGTCAAGCGGTGTGCGAATTTTTGTAACACAGGAAACATTGCGCTTTTTTATTACCGTTTCGTGACGTATTATATATCCGCTTTTCATTATCAGCCTGTCGTCACAAATTTCTATTCGACAGACAAGCCATTTTATAACAGCATTAAGGCATACCGCCGCAACTATCACGATTTCCGCTAAATGGAGTTTTGTAAACTTTCGCTCCAGTACGAGTTCCATAAGATTTCGCGCAATCGGTATTATCATAACGAACAGATAAGGATAAATATACGACAAGATCGCAAGTGGGTGGGCTTTAACTGTCTTCATCGCCGTTTTCCTCGCCGAGTCGATTTATAATTTCATCGGCTGTTTCCCTTTCTACCGCCGCCAACAAAATTCTGTTTCGGGCAGCGAAAACAACAACGGTGCAAAGTCCCAATGCCGCCGAAAGCGGGGTATATATCCGTTTTGCCGAAATCATCTTAGGCGACGGCATTATACTTTCGGTTTTTATTATAACACCCCTGTTTACCGACAAAAATTCGTCAGTCGCAGTTATTTTATACGCCGCGCTGAGTTTCGGGAAATACCAAAAGAAAACAAACAGAAAAACAGCCACCAAAAAAAGTAACACCGCAAAGAACACGGCAGATATAAACACAAGCACCGCCGCACAGCAAAAAAACGGCAAAAAGCCTATAAAAAGGCGTATCCGCCAAAGTAAAAGTGTGCGTGGTGTGAGCCGATATTCGTTCATCGCATTACCTCCTGTGCTTATTTTATCTTTTCCCAATATTCGCGGAAACGCTGTTCAGTTTTATTATCTCCGAATATATAATACTTTTTATCCTTTAATTCATCCGGTAAATACTGCTGTGCAACATAGTGGTTCGGGTATTCGTGCGGATATTTGTAAAACTGCCCCTTAACCGCCGCATCTTCGCCGTCAAAGTGTTTGTTTTGCAATGTTCTCGGAATTTTGCCCGCTTTTCCCTGCTCAACATCTCGCATTGCGGCATCAATGGCATTGTATGCCGAGCAAGATTTCGGCGAGGTTGCAACAAGGATTACTGCGTTCGCCAAGGGAATACGTGCTTCGGGAAGACCTATCTGCATTGCGGTATCGACCGCCGCCTTAACTATCGGAATTATCGACGGATAAGCGAGGCCGACATCCTCGTTTGCACAAACCAAAAGTCGACGGCAAGCAGATGGCAAATCTCCCGCCTCTAAAAGCCTTGCCAAATAGTGTATTGCGGCGTCAGGATCGGAGCCGCGCATTGATTTTTGATAAGCCGATATAATATCATAATGCTCATCACCTGCGCGATCATATCTCATTGCGCTCTTTTGCGCGAGTTCGCGGCATATTTCGGCTGTAATTTCTGCCTTGCCGTCGGGTGTCTCGGCAGAAAGCACGGCAAGTTCAACCGCGTTCATTGCTTTTCGGACATCGCCTCCGCAACCGAACGAAATAACCTTTTTTGCCTCATCGCCTACATTGATTTCTATGCCGCGCTCCTTTGCTATCATTCCAAAAGCACGCTCAACCGCGGGAACGATTTCCTCTGCCGTGACGGTTTTAAACTCAAAAACCGTGCTTCGGCTCAAAATTGCTCCGTAAACATAGAAATACGGGTTTTCGGTAGTAGACGCTATGAGTGTGATATCTCCGCGCTCGATATATTCAAGTAAAATCTGCTGTTGCTTTTTGTTGAAATATTGAATTTCGTCCAAATACAGCACAACTCCGCCATATCCATCAATAGTATCAAGACCGGAGATTATTTCTTTTATATCCGAAACCGACGCAGTTGTTGCATTAAGTCTGTAAAGTTTCTTGCCGCAACGCGCCGCAATTATATTGGCAACCGTAGTTTTTCCAACCCCCGACGGCCCGTAAAATATAAGATTGGGTATCTCGCCCGATTCGATAATTCGGCGCAACGCCTTTCCTTTTGATAACAGGTGTTGCTGTCCGACAACATCGTCTATATCTGTCGGTCGTATTTTTTCCGCAAGCGGAGTCGGCATAGTTATCTCTCCTTTGGTATATGCCCCTTATTTTCTGCGTATTTATTACAAAACGGGGTGTTTATATGAAAAAGGTTATATTTATCAAAAACGCTGTTGTCCTGACTGTCACAGCACTGCTTATGCGGCTTGCGGGCATTGCTTTTCGCGTTTGGCTTGCCGCACGTATCGGCAGTGAGGGAATAGGACTTTATCAACTTGTTCTTTCCGTTTATGTTTTTGCCGCCGCCTTTGCTGGCGGTGGAATTTGCACCGCCGTAACACGTCTTTGTGCCGAAAAACTTGCAAAAGGCAACGACAGCGGAGCGGTCGAGGTGCTTAAAAAAGGTGTTTTCCTCAGTTTGGTTATTGCGGCGATTTCAGCCGCCGTTGTTTTTTTGGGAGCGAATTTTATAGCGGTTCGCATTCTTTCCGACGAAAGAGCCGTTTTTGCATTGCGTATTCTCGGTTTCGGTCTGCCTTTTATGGCGGTAGGCTCTTGTGTGCGAGGATATTTTATCGCACGAAGAAAAACCGTTTCTTCAAGTATATCCCAAATGCTCGAACAGGCGCTTAGAATTTTGATTGTTGTTCTGCTTGCAGGCAGTTTTGCCGAAAAGGGTATTGCTTTTGCCTGTGCCGCTGTGGTTTTGGGAGACACAGCGGCAGAGGGTTTCTCATGTCTTTATATCTTCATTTCCTACCGCATTGATAAAAAAAGGCTCGATTTATCTCGAAAAGGCGGAAACAGAGGTGTTTTCCGAAAAATCTTTCGCATAGCACTGCCGATAACATCAGGAAGATATCTCAATTCCGGCCTGCGTACGGCAGAAAACATACTCGTTCCGAAAAACCTTGCCGTTTTCGGTGGTGCAAAGACCGCTCTCTCACAGTTCGGTATGATAAAAGGAATGGCATTACCGCTGATTTTCTTTCCGTCATCATTTTTAAACTCGGTTTCCACATTGTTGATACCCGAACTCAGCGAAGCGGCAACAAAAGGCGAAAAATATAAAATTAAATATGCCGCAGACAGGGCAATAACACTGACGCTTGTTTCCTCTTTTTTGATTTCCGCACTGTTTTTTACCCTGTCCGACCGACTGGGTCTGATTTTTTATAGAAGCACGGAAGTAGGTTTTTTGCTGAAGTTCCTTGCACCGATTATTCCGCTTATGTATGTTGACAGCGTGTGCGACGGTATGTTAAAAGGACTCGATAAACAAAGTTTCGTCTTCCGTGTTGCGGTTTCGGACTCGCTTTTGCGGCTTTTGGCAATACCGCTCGCCGTTCCACATTATGGGATTAAGGGCTTTCTTGTTATTATGATAGCAAGCAATATTTACACAGCCGTGTTGCGAATATATAAACTACTGAAAACAGCGGAACTTCCGCTTGAATTGTCCCGCAGAATAATAAAACCTGCTTTTTCGGCCGCCGCGGCTGTCTTTTTGGCAAAAAGCCTGCTTTGCCCGCTTTCGCTCGGAAATATCGTTCAAACGGTTTTAGTTTCCGCCGCCGCAACAGCGCTTTTTATTTTGCTTTGCTTTCTTTTGGGCTGTATCACGCCTGACGATTTAAGAGAACTTATTTAGCACACAATTCGGCATTGCGTTTTATAACCTTTTCCCCACGCCATGCGAACGCACGCCCCGAAATATCTTCTCCAGATTTATATCTGTTGCGGTATCCACTTATAAAATCGGCATTTTGAGTGTTTTCGGCATTTTTGTTGTGCGGGCAGACGTTTTGGCAAATGTCGCAACCCCATATACACCCACTGTCCGTTATTTTCTTTTCTTCTTCGGCAGTGAGAACACCCTTCTTTTGGGTGAGTGCCGAAAGGCAACGACTTTTATTTAACCCGACCGGGCACGCCGCAGCGCAAATGCCGCAGTTTTCACACATATCGAAAAGTGTGTCTGTTTTCATAGGCATATCGGTCACGACTTCGCCCAAAAAGACAAAACTTCCGTATTTTTCGGTTATTAAAAGTCCGTTCTTTCCGACAACGCCGAGTCCCGCCGCCGCTGCTGCGGCAACTTCGGGTATAGGCGAATTATCAATAAACGGCTCAAAAGAATATCCTTCATTTTCGTCGCACAAAGCGACGGCAATTTTTTTAAGTTGGTCTCCGCAAACCGTGTGATAATCCGGTACTGCGGCATAACGTGATATGTTTTCCGGCGGCTGCTCACAGACTTTATACGGAAAAGCAAAACAAATCACGGTGTTTGCGTTTTCGGGTATACGCTGTTTTGCACGGCATTCAAGCAATCGGTCGGAAATTTCCGAAAAAGCACAAAAGCCGAACGGAACGTCGGTGAGTTTTCGCAACAGGGCGACTGTTTTTTCCATTTTATTCCTTTCGATGTTCCACGTGGAACATTTATCTCATTTTTTTGAAAAATTCGGTCAGCAATCCCGAGCATTCCGCCTCTTTTATTCCGCCGTATACCGTCGGAACAAAATCATATCCGCAGGAAAATAAATTTATAACCGATTCGTTTGCACAAGAACCGGCGCGATAGTCATACGCGCCGAAAATTATCTCATCTATGCGGGCGTTTATTATTGCACCCGCACACATAGGACATGGCTCAAGCGTTACATAAAGCGAACAGCCGCTAAGCCGCCAATCTTTTTGCGCCTTTGCGGCTGACTCAATAGCCAATATTTCGGCGTGGGCGGAAGGCGAGCAAAGTTCTTCTCGCCTGTTATACCCCTCGCCTATAATTTTTCCGTCACTTTTTCGCACAACAACAGCACCGACTGGAACTTCGCCCCTCTCTGCCGATAACTTTGCAAGTGCGATTGCTCTTTTCATATATTTTTCGTTCATATCAGTAAAGCACCTGTGCGGCAATTATCTCAATGCCGGTTATAACAAGTGATATTATTATAAACGGCGCGCCGAAAAACCACTTTGCCTTTTGTGAACCGGAAGACTTGTACGAACCTCTCTCAAAAGAGAAAAGGTTTTTTTCTTTTTCGGAAAGCGCAACAAAGCCGGCAACTCCGACTGCTAACATAATAAGGTTTACGCAAATATAAATTATATTTGCCGTTCCGACCTGCACATTTTCAAGCAAATAAGACAGCACCACGGATATAAAGTTATTTATGAAGTGAATAATAACCGAAGTCCAAACCGAGCCGGTTTTTACCGCCGCAAATCCGAGTCCCAATCCTACAACAAATGCAAAGGGTATTTGAACAAGGTTTCCGTGCATAAGTCCGAAAACTATTGCGGATATAAGAATTGCAAAAATATCGCCAAAACGGCGCAGAACTCCCATAACCACGCCGCGAACGGCAAATTCCTCAACAAGGGCGGGAACAACGGCGGTTGCTATAAATGTAAGCACAACACCGAACACACCTCTGCCGAGTTCTATTTCGGGCATTGCCGGTTCTATGCCGAAAAATGACAGTCGCGTGGCAAAGATGTTTGCGAGAAATTCACCCATCGCACAAAAACCCACGCCGAGCATAACATAAAATGCAGTGTTTTCGGTTATAGGCTTCTTAAATGCCGCAACCGACGATATTTTTCGGTTTGCGAGCCGTGTGGCAAGCATATACGGCAGTGTGAACATCAAAACCGACATAACCGTCTGCAAAACCAATAAAAACACTGTATTTTCAAACATTGCCGTCGCGTTTTTACTGCCCATTATAAACACAGCCACGAGCATTATTGTAATCTGCAAAACAAAACTAAATGCCAGCATAGAGGAATAGGCGGCGCCTATACCGTTCGCCGCCCTCCTTATTTCTGTTTTTTCTTTGTATTCCTCGGTATCGAAAACAAACGGATTATACATAATATTATTCTTCCTCGTTTATCTTTTGTTCTTCCGCTTCTGTCTCCTCTTCAGTCTCGTCGGCACTGTCTGCCTTTACGATTGAAAGAATTCTCTCACCCTCGGCAACACGCATTACTCTAACACCCTTTGAAGGACGTGCAAAGGTGCTGATTTCCTTAACGGCAATACGGATTATTATTCCGTTTGAGGCAATCATAATTATCGTATCATCATCATTAACCGACAAAACAGTGCAAACATCGCCATATTCCTCGGTTCTGTAATTTGTAACTCCCTGTCCGCCGCGAGTTTGCAGGCGGTAATCTGTTGCATTACTGCGTCTGCCGTATCCGGTTTCGGAAACGGTGAGAATAACCGACTCATCGGTTATCTTTGTCATTCCGACAACACAGTCATCCTCTTTGAGTTTTATTGCGCGAACACCGTGTGCTGTTCTGCCCATTTCTCTTGCGTCACGTTCATCAATACGGATAGATTTACCCTTCTTGGTGGCAATAAGCAATTCATCTTCGCCGGAAGTGAGCGAAACAAATGCAAGTTCGTCCCCTTCTTCGAGATTTATCGCAATTATACCTGTTGAACGAGTGTTTTTATACGCCGAAAGCGCCGTACGCTTGATAACACCCTTCTTGGTTATCATAACAACGTATCCGTCTTCGTCCTGCTTGGTAACAGGCAGTATTCGTGTTATCTTTTCGTCCTGCATAAGGGGCAAAAGATTTATAATATTCATACCCTTTGACTGACGGCTACCCTCGGGAATTTCATACGCTTTCATCTTGTAAACTCTTCCGAGATTACTGAACATCATAACAGTGTCGTGTGCCATACAGATAAACATATTTTCAACAACGTCATCTTCACGTGTGGTCATTCCGGTGATACCTCTGCCGCCCTTGTGCTGTACTGAATAGGTATCGGACGTTACACGCTTTATATAACCGTTTTGTGTTTTTGTCAAAATACACTCATCATTGGGAATAAGGTCTTCAATATCAACCTCACCCGCCACGTCGGAAATTTCCGTTCTGCGTTCGTCGAAGAATTTATCACGCAAATTGAGCGACTCGGTCTTTACGATATCGAGAATGCGGGCGTGACTTGCCAATATTTCTTCGCATTCCTTGATGAAATCAAGTTTTTCCTGCAATTCGTCGCAGATTTTCTGTTTTTCCATACCCGCAAGTTTACCGAGTTGCATCTGAACTATTGCCGTTGTCTGAATATCATCAAGACCGAAACGGTCGGTTAAAGCCTGTTTACTTTCGGGAATGGTTTTGCTGTTTCTGATAATGCTTATAACTTCATCAATAAAATCGAGCGCAATTTTAAGACCTTCTAAAATATGTGCGCGCTCTTCCGCCTTGCGCTTATCATAAGCGGTACGTCGGCGAATAATATCGCACTGGAAGTCGATGCAGTTTTGGAGCATTTCTTTCAGTGTCAATATCTGCGGCTTGCCGTTTACGATAGCAAGCAGTATTGCACCGAAGGTCGATTGCAGGGCAGTATATGAATAAAGTTTGTTAAGTACGACCTGCGGATTTGCGTCACGCTTGACATCAACGATAATACGTATACCGCCGTCACGTTTTGAAGAATAGTCAACAACATCATCTATTCCTTCAATTTTTTTATCCGCCGCAAGGTCATATATATTTTTAACAAGATCTTTTTTACGTACTTTATAAGGAATTTCGGTAATAACAATGCGATATTTTCCGCCGTGTGTTTCTTCTATTTCCGCCTTGCCGCGAACGACAATTCTTCCTCTACCGGTAGCATATGCCGCACGTATTCCAGCACGACCCATTATAATTCCGCCTGTCGGAAAATCGGGGCCTTTAATGTGCTGGCAAATCTCACTGAGGTCTGCGTCGGGATTATCGATAAGACAGCACATACCATCAATAACCTCACCGAGGTTATGTGGCGGAATTTCGGTTGCCATACCTACGGCAATACCCGAAGAACCGTTTACAAGAAGTTGAGGGAAGCGAACAGGCAATACCTCGGGTTCTTTCAAACGGTCATCGTAGTTTGGAGTAAAGTTTACGGTGTCTTTATCAATATCGTCAAGCATATGCAATGACAGACGGTTCATCTTAGACTCGGTATAACGATAAGCGGCGGCAGGATAGCCGTCGATATTACCAAAGTTTCCGTGTCCGTCAATGAGCGGATAACGCAGAGAGAAATCTTGCGCCATACGAACCATCGCGTCATAAACGCTCGTATCACCGTGCGGATGGTATCTACCAAGCACCGCACCGACGGTATCGGCGCATTTACGATATGCTTTATCGGGCGTCAGTCCGTTTTCATACATCGTATAAAGAATGCGGCGGTGAACCGGCTTTAATCCGTCACGAACATCGGGAAGAGCGCGACCTACCAAGACAGACATTGAGTATTGGAGCATACTCGTTTTAATTTCATCAACAATTTCAACCGGTTGTATATTTGTTTGTTCGTCCTCCGGCCAGCGGACGTTTTCCTGTTTTGCCATTTCTCTCACCCCTTATATATCAAGATCGGTTGCGAAGATTGCGTTTTCTTCAATAAATTTACGTCTGGGCTCAACCTCTTCACCCATAAGCATTGAAAAAGTTGCGTCGGCAATCTCGGCATCTTCCATATTGACGCGGAGCAATGTTCTGTGCTCGGGGTCAAGGGTTGTTTCCCACAACTGCTCGGGGTTCATCTCACCGAGACCTTTATAGCGCTGAACATCGGCGTTTCCGCCCAACTTTTCAATGTATGCCGCTTTTTCTTCATCGGTAAAGGCATCAAAATGCTGTTTACCTTTTTGAATACGGAAAAGCGGGGGCTGTGCTAAATAAATATGACCTGTTTCGATAAGTTCCGGCATATATCTGAAGAAGAAAGTGAGCAAAAGTGTGCGAATGTGCGAACCGTCGACGTCGGCATCAGCCATAATAACGATTTTATCATAACGGAGTTTTTGAATATCGAAATTCTCGCCTATTCCGGTTCCGAGTGCGATAATAACGGGAGTCAACTTATCGTTTCCGTAAACTTTGTCTTCTCTAGCTTTTTCAACGTTAAGCATTTTACCCCAAAGAGGCAAAATAGCCTGATATGTGCTGTTTCTTCCCTCTACCGCACTTCCGCCCGCGGAATCTCCCTCGACGATAAAAATCTCGGTTTTGGTCGGGTCGTTTGAAATACAGTCGGTTAATTTTTCAGGCATACGAGTTTTTCCGCCTATACCCGATTTGTTTCTAGATGCATCTCTTGCGCGCTGTGCGGCTTCACGCGCATTGGAAGCAGCAACAGCCTTATCTATTACGATTTTTGCATCATTCGGATGTTCTTCAAGATAGTGATACAGTCCGTCATTTACAATCTCACGTACTAACTGACCTATCGAAGTATTACCGAGTTTTGCTTTGGTCTGGCTTTCAAATTGTGCATCGGCAAGTTTAACCGATACAACGGCAACAAGACCCTCTAAAATATCGTCACCCTTTAAATTATCGGACGATTCTTTAAGTTTTTTGAAATCGTGTGCATATTTATTTACAACACGTGTAACTGTTTGCCTGAATGCCTGTTCATGCGTACCGCCGTCAATGGTATGCAAAGTATTGGCAAATGACATTATCTTATTATCATACGCCGTTGACCACAAAAGAGCGATTTCCGCTGTGCTATCACCCTTTGAACCGGAAATATAAATAACCTCACTGTTTATGCTGTCCTTTTTCATACCCGAAAGCAGATATTCAACATATGATTTAATTCCGCCCTCAAAGCACAAATTATCACTTCTATTGGTTTCAACATCGGTTCTCTTGTCTTCAAGCACGATTCTGATACCGGCATTGAGGAATGCCTGCTCACGAAGACGGTTAAGAAGAGTATCGTAATCGTATGTTGTGGTATCTGTGAATATTGTCGGGTCGGGTTTAAATGTAACGGTCGTTCCGGTTTCGTTTGTTTCGCCGATAACATCAAGACCTGTTACTATATTTCCCTTTTCATAACGCTGTTTATAAACTTTTTTTCCGTCCTTGACTTCAACTTCGAGCCAAGAGGAAAGGGCATTAACAACCGACGCACCGACACCGTGCAAACCGCCCGAAACTTTATATCCGTTTCCGCCGAATTTTCCACCCGCGTGCAATATTGTAAATACTACCGTTACGGTAGGTATTCCTTTTTGCTGGTTTATTCCGACCGGAATTCCGCGTCCGTTATCGGTAACGCGAATAATACCGTCATCAAGTATCTCAACCGTGATTTTATCACAGTATCCGGCAAGCGCCTCATCTATCGAGTTATCGACAATTTCATAAACGAGGTGATGAAGTCCCCTCTCACCGGTAGAACCGATATACATTCCGGGACGTTTTCTTACGGCTTCAAGTCCCTCAAGAACCTGTATGGAATTTTCATCATAACTTTCTGTTACGTTTGTAATATTTTCCGTACTCATTTTTTACTCCTCAATAATTGTTGTTAATATATGCCGAACGCTTATTAAGCGTAGATGATGAAATTTGCGAAATGTAAATTTTTCTTTTTCCGTCTTTTTCTTTGCAAACAATAAAAGATTTCGGAAGTTCGGTCGTTACGTTTATAACATCGCCGCTTTTTTCCGCCTTTGCGAGATAATCGCGGGTCGCTTTTGAAATCGTTGCCGTGTCCAAATCAAAAATGCCTATTATATCGTCGGTTTTAAGCAACATTTCTTTTCCGATATGCAAATACATAATCTAACACAATTCTCCGTTCTTCATTGTAAAAACACGTCCCTGCGACAGATTTTCAATATTTGTCGGGTCACAACAGGTTATAAATACCTGCCAGTTTTTAATGTGGTTTAAAATATAGTTTTGCCGTTGCGGGTCGAGTTCGCTCATAACATCGTCAAGCAGTGCAACTGTTTCCTCGCCTGTGTGATTTTTTAATATTTCGGCTTCAGCAAGTTTTAATGAAAGCGCAACTGAACGTTTTTGTCCCTGTGAACCGTAAAGTCTGGCTGAATTTCCGTTTATCGAAAATTCAATATCATCCCTGTGCGGGCCGACACTTGTTGTGCCGGTTCGCATATCCTCACGCCTTGCGTTTTTAAGCCGCTCTTCAAGATATTCGCTCGAACAACTGCAAATATATGAAATATTAAGATTTTCCCGCTCTCCCGAAAGCCCGAAATATATCTCCGGCACAGTATTTTTCAAAAAACTGATATATTTTTTTCTGTACTCGATTATTTCTTTTCCGCTCTCGGCAATTTCGCTGTCGAAAACATCGACAAGGGAAGAAAGTTCACCGTGGTAATAAAGATCTTTAAGCACTGCGTTTCTTTGCTGTACCGCACGGGTGTATTTTCTAAGCAGTTGCGCATATCTCGGATAAATTTGAAAAATCGCGGTATCCAAAAATCTTCTTCTCACCGCCGGGCCGTCCTTTACAAGAGCAATATCCTGCGGAGAAAAAACAATGGCGCAAAAATTACCTGCCAAAGCGCCGGGCGAAGAAAGAGCATTACCGTTAAGAATTGCTTTTCTGCGTTCTTTTATTTCAAGTTCGGCATCGTTCTTAACGCCCTCACGCATAAACTCAAGTTTTATTTTTGCCTCTTCGCAGTCAAAACTTATAAACTCTTTTTCTTTTGCACCTCTGAAACTTTTAGCACCGGTAAAAAGCCAAATTGCCTCAAGCAGATTTGTTTTTCCCTGAGCATTCGGGCCGCATATAACATTCATTTTCTCGTCGGGCGAGAAAGATAAATCTTTAATATTGCGAAAGTTTTTAAGATTTATGTTTTTAACAGTCATTTTATTCTACTTCAATTTCGTTTCCGTAAAACGAAACCTTGTCACCTGCGTGAATTTTTTTACCACGCATAGTGCAAATTTCGCCGTTCACAAAAACTTTTCCGTCAAGAATTTCGTTCTTTGCGTGACCGCCTGTTTGACACAAACCCGAAAATTTCAAAAGACTGTCAAGTTTAATATATTCGCCGTTTATTTTGATTTTTTCCATTATTTCAACCTCATAGGCATTATCATATAAGTAAACGTATCGTCGTTTTCGGGTGTTATAACAACAGCCGCAGAGCCGCCGTTAAAGTTAATATTAACCCTTTCATACTCCGCCGCACGCAATGCTTCAAGCAAATATTTGCTGTTAAGACCAATCTCAAACGGCAAACCTTCAAGTGCGATAGCGGCACGCTCGGTAGCACGTCCGACAGAAGTGGCACAACTGAAAACAGTTTCATTCTCGTTTACAATACATCTCACCGGAGTTGTGAAATTATCGCTTATAATAAGAGAAATTCGGTCGATTATATCAATAATATCTCTTGTATTTACTGTCATCTTCTGAGCATAACTGTCGGGAATAGTTTTTTTGTAATCAATAAACTCGCCCTCAAGCAGTCTTGAAATAAAGGAATAACCCTCAACCTCAAAACAAATATGTCTTCTTCCGATGAAAATATTAATATCGCTGTCTTCATCGGTTATGATTTTTATAACCTCGGCAACCGCTCTGCCGGAAATAACAAAGTTTAATTCTTCGTCAATATTAACTTTCTCTTTTCGAATAGCAAGACGGAAACCGTCTATTGCTATAAGTTTTAAAAAACCTTCGGAAATTTCAAAATCAATACCTGTCAAAATAGGTCTGGTACCTTCGGTTGGAGCAACGGCAAAAATCGTCTGTCTCACCATGTCTTTTAATATTCCGGCGGTAATGGATATTTTTTTACTTTCGGCAATGGTGGGAATTTCAGGAAAATCTATAGCCGCCATACCCATAATATCGAAAACAGCCGACCCGCTTTCAATGTGACACATCATTCGGTCATCAACCGAAATTTTAATCTTTTCGCCGTTCATACTGTGCAAAATGGAATTAAAGAATTTTGCGGAAATAACAATACTTCCCTCTTCTTCAATACCGGCATCTATTTGTTTACTCATACCTGTTTCAAGATTATAACTTGAAAGTTTAACAATACCGTTTTCAGCAGTTATCAAAATTCCCTCAAGAACCGGAACGGAGGTTTTAGAAGAAACCAATCTTGAAAGATTTGAAACTGTTTCGCATAATATATCGCGGTTTACCGAAAAAATCATTTTTATTCCTCCAAAGTTGTGTTTGTTTTATTAAATATTCGTAATATTATTAGTGGTGTTAATTGTGTGCAAAACTTGTCCGAAACGGCATAAACAGTGAAAAAATTATGCAGTTATGGGGGTTTAGCAAAAAGTGGATAAAAGAATATGTATTGAGTTATTAAAAGCGTATTTAATAACTCGACATTTAATTAACCTTAATAACTTGAATAACTTTCACATTATGTAAATAAGGGTAACTATTCGCCTTTTATATTCTTAATAATCTCTTCAATAACGTCTTTTTCGTGCGGGTCTTGTTTAATTTTCTTTTCAATAACGTTACAGGCGTGCAAAACCGTTGTATGGTCCTTGCCAAAACTTTGACCTATCGCTTTATAAGACATTTCGGTCGTTTCTTTTGCGATATACATTGAAACCTGACGTGCAAGCGCAATATTAGCAGTACGGCGTTGTGAGAGAATTTCGTTTTCCTGAACTGAATAGTTTCTCGCAACCTCAGAGATTATCTGCTCAATCTTAATAGGCTCTTTTTGCGGGTCGTTTACGATATCGCGAATAAAACCTTGTACAACGGGTATTGTCGGCGCGCGTTGCTGAAGTTCGATATATGCCTGAAGTTTTTTAACAACGCCTTCAAGTTGGCGTGTGTTTGCGCGAATGTGTTCGGCAATATAATAGATAATATTTTCTTCGAGTTTGATATTAAGCAATTCGGATTTTGTTTTTATAATACCGACTCTCGTTTCAAAATCGGGAGATGAAATATCCGCCATAAGTCCGCTCTCAAAACGTGAACGAATACGCTCTGTGAGAGTTTTGATTTCCATCGGCGGACGGTCGAGGGTGACTACGATTTGCTTGTTGTTTTGTTTTAATGTGTCAAAAGTATTGTAAAACTCTTCCTGCGTCATTTCTTTACCTGCAATAAAGTGAACGTCGTCCATAAGCAAAACGTCGGCGGTGCGGAATTTTTCGCGGAATGCGTCCATAGTTCCGGCATTAATTGAAGAAATAAGTTGATTTGTAAAATCTTCGCCTCGAATATAAACAATTTTCTTTTCGGGGAAGTTTTTGGAAATATGGTTTTTAATAGCAAGAAGAAGGTGTGTTTTTCCGACTCCCGATTTTCCGTATATAACAAGCGGGTTATAAATAATAAAAGGGTTGTCCGCAACAGCCATTGCTGCGGCGTGGGCAAAACGGTTTGTCGAGCCGACTATAAAATTATCAAAAGTGAATGCTTCGTCGAAAAAGGCGGTATTGTCGGTTATGGGTTTAACTATATTTCCGCTCTTGTCCTCAACAACGATTTTTATTGGTGTTTCGATACCGATAACCTGCTTGAGTGTTTCGGACAAAACACTGCCGTAAAAATTCTCAATGGTGTTTTTAACAACCTCTGCCGGAGTAGAGAGAACAAAACCGTCTGTACCGAAACTGACAGGTTTCAAATCCTTTATCCAAAGATTATATCCGACAAGGGTTATTTTATCGGAATTTTTTATTTCTTCGCAAACAGCGCTCCAAATATCTTCAATAGATTGTATAGACAAAAAACCACCCCAAAAAAAGAAATAATGATACAAGATAATTTTAACACATTTATTCAAATTTTTCAATAATAATGTTAATAAAGATAAAATAATATTATATATATAATACTTAGAAAAAAATTTTTTCGCATAAAATAAAAAAAGGTATTGATTTTTGTGAAAGAATGTGTTATTATACTTTGGCACGAAATGCGCTGATAGCTCAGCTGGATAGAGCGTCTGGCTACGGACCAGAAGGTCGGGAGTTCGAATCTTCTTCAGCGCGCCACGTCGTCGCAGGCAGTAGTCTGCGGCGATTTTTTTGTGCAATTTTATACAAAAAATAAAAATTTATTCTTTTTACTTGCATTGTATTTGCACATATAATATAATTAAAAAACAAAGAAAAATGCGAAAAAATGTCGCATTTTATTTTTTCGGAGGTCTTAAAAATGAAAAAAATATTAGCATTACTGTTTTGTGTTGTTTTCTGCTTTACCCTTTGCAGTTGTAAAAATACTACAGAGGATTTAAGTTCAAATATAGAAATCGAAGATGTTTCTTCGAAAACCGAAACTGTAAAGACCGTCATAAACCCGTTAACCGGACTTAAAACAGATAAGAAAAACGAAAAAAACAAACCTGTTGCGGTTATGATAAATAATATTAAAACAGCACAGTCGGTTCAAACCGGTCTTAACAGTTTTGATATTCTTTATGAAACGCTTGTTGAGGGCGGAATAACGAGAATGATGGGCGTTACCAAGAACATCGCCGATATGCCGAAAATAGGAACAGTTCGCTCTGCGAGATATGTATATCTCGATTTGGCTCTCGGTCACGACGCAAATTTTGTTCACGCCGGTTTTGACCCGAACTATTTCGCATCTCACAGAGACCAACTCGGAATAAAGACCATTGATATAAACAGCGGTGCAACTGCAAACTACGGTTTCAGACAGAAAAACGGTCTCAGCAGCGAACACACGATGTATACCTCGGGTGAAAAAATTGCCGCCGGAATAAAAGAACAAAAATTTAAAACTACCACGGAAAAAAACAAATGGATAAATTTCGCATCGGAAGATGCACCTCTCACACCCGCCGCATCCTGTATTAACGTTAAAGTTCCATTCTCGGGTTCGTATGTTACAAGTTTTGAATATGACGCGCAAACCGGAAAATACATAAAGAGTTCAAACGGCGTTGAAAAAACTGATTATGTAACAGGCGAGAAACTTGCTGTTAAGAATGTTTTTGTTCTATTTACAAGTGTCAGCACATATTCAGATAATTATCATATGAATGTGAGCCTGAACGGCGGAACAGGATATTACGTTTCAAACGGCGGCTATGAAGAAATCAAGTGGCAAAAGGGTTCGGCTACCGAACCGCTTACATTCTTAAAAGCAGACGGAACCGAATTTACCGCAAACGCAGGAAACAGTTATATCTGCATTACAGATGTTAATCAGCAGTCAAACGTAAAATTCACTGCGGCACAATAAAAAAACAAAAATAAAAAGGGCTTTTTAAAAGCCCTTTTTTTATTTTGCTTTTTCGAGGAAAGAGTAAACTTGTGTGAAAATTTGTTTCATTCCCGCAATGTTCGGATGTCCGTTTTGCTTTTCTATGTTTTCCAGTTGTATAAAATCAATACCGTAATGTTCACAGGCGATTTTAAAACCGTCTGTGATTTCTTTTTTCAGTTCGCTGTTTATAATAACAAGCGGTTGCACATCGGGTAAATATTTATTTATATCGGAAAGGGCACGGCAAAAAGCGGGAAGAACACTTTTTATTTCTTCGTCGCTTTGTTCTTCAAAACAAAGTTCACCGATAGGAGAATCAGCCCAAGAATCGTTAGTTCCTCCGAAGAAAAGAAAAGTATCAACATTGTTTATTTTGAAAAAACCGTCGGAAATGAGTTTTTCAAGGCGTCCAACAAAAGAAGTATCGGGACAAAAATTTGCACCGTAGCCGGTATTACAGACCGTTGTTCCCGAAAAACTGTTATTTTGAATGAGAGCGGACTTGGTATTTTCAAGTAACAAATGCCACCAAGTTTGCTCCTTTTTTCTGACATCGGTAATATCGGTTTCGTCTTCCGAATAATACGGATCGTAGCCGTCGGGAATACAGCCTTTAAAAGTGGAATAACTGTCGCCCAAAATAAAAACATTGCCCAACTTAACCATAAAAAGAACCTCTTTCGGTTTTAATTTTGAAGTGCGAAGAGTTTTGAATATTCGTCAAAGGTATGTTCAAAAGAGCCGTCTTCTTCGTTTTTGAATTTTTTAAGATATTCGTGTGTTTTAAACGAACCGTGTTCGGTTTCGATAATCGCAACGGCGATATTGGAGCAGTGGTCTGAAACACGCTCATAGTTTGTGATAAGGTCATTGAGCATAAAGCCGAGTTCGATAGTGCATTCGCCCTTTTGCAGACGGTCGATATGGCGATTCTTTATGTCGGATATAAGTTTATCGATAACCTGTTCAAGCGGTTCTACCTTTGCGGCAACGGCACTGTCGCTCGTCTCAAATGCCTGTTCGGTGAGATTTAAAATTTCTTTTATAGCCGACGTTAAAACATCAAGTTCCTTTTGTGCCTCGGAAGAGAAGGAAACCTTTTTGTCGTGCATTTCGCGTGAAACCTTAACAAGGTTGCAGGCGTGGTCACCGAGACGCTCAAAATCGTTTATGGTATGGAGCATTTTGGAAATTTGGCGCGAGTCGGCAACGTTAAGTTGTTCGTGCGCGAGTTTTACCATAAATGTTCCGAGTTTGTCTTCGTATTTATCGATAATATCTTCTGTTGCTTTAATAGCATCTTCCTTGCTTTGTTCATATCCGTCGAAGAGAGATATTGCATCTCTGAAAGAGTTTATCGAAAGTTTGGACATCTCAACGGTGTAATCAAAAGCAGTTCCGACAGCAACCGACGGAACGGTGAGCAAACGGTCATCAAGTTTGGGATATTTTTTAACAACCGGCTCGGAGTGTATAATCTTGTTTGCAAGTTTTTCAAGTTGCTTTGTAAACGGAAGAAGAATAAATGTTGTGGAAACGTTGAATATTGTATGGAAAACGGCGATAGCAACGGGAGAAATAGTACTGTCGAGCAGTGCAAAATCGAAAATTCCGCTTATAATAACAAAAGGTATAAGCCAAATAACCGTTCCGAGAATGTTAAATGAGAGGTGAACAACGGCAACCTTTTTTGCCTCTTTTGTGGCACTTAAACTTGAAAGAACAGCCGTTATACAAGTTCCTATGTTTTGTCCCATTATTATCGGAATAGCCATTCCGTAGGTAATTCCGCCGGTGAGGGACAGCGCTTGTAAAATTCCGACCGATGCGGAAGAACTTTGAATAACACAGGTTATAAGCGCACCTGCCGCAACAGCGAGGAAAGGATTTGTAAATGCGGTCATAAAATTTTTGAAGGCTTCGCTTTCGGCAAGCGGTTCCATTGCGCCGCTCATAAGATCCATACCGAACATCAAAATTCCGAAACCGACAAAAATCTCGCCCATATTTTTGCGTTTTTCGTTTTTGCAAAAGGAAATCAAAACAATTCCCACAGCGGCAAGCGCGGCAGAAAGATTTGTGGGTTTTAGAAGATTTATGAAAACATTGTCGCTTTCAATACCGGCAAGACTCAAAATCCAAGCAGTTATAGTAGTGCCGATGTTTGAACCCATCAAAACGCCTATTGTCTGACCGAATTTCATAATGCCGGAGTTTACAAGACCTACAAGCATTACGGTGAGTGCGGAAGAAGACTGTATTACCATTGTAACGCAGAGTCCGACTACCAGTGCAACGAGTTTGTTGGAAGTTACTTTGAGCAAAATCTGTTCAAGTTTGCCACCCGCCATTTTTTCAAGACCGGCAGACATAACGTTCATTCCGTAAAGGAAGAATGCAAGACCTCCGAAAAGCGTAAAAATCGAAAAAATACTCATAAAAAATTCTCCATATCCGATTTAATATTTAATTTTTTTGCGGTTTTCACCGAATATATGATAACTCATATTTTGTCAAAAGTAAATGGAAAAAGCAAAATAATAAAAAATTTTGTATATAGTTGAAAAGCCGTTTGTGTTATGGTAAACTTTTTGTGAAAAGGGGGAATAGTTTTGACCTTTACCGAAAAGCAGAAAAGAATATTGGAAAAGTGTGAACTTTTTCGCGGACTGGATGAAAAAACTCTTTCCTTTGCACTTAATTTTTTTGCCGCATCGCTTTGTGAATACAAAAAAGGCGAATGTCTGCAAAGTGAGGGAGAAAAAATGTCTTCTTTCGGGCTTGTACTTTGCGGAACGGTTCAGGTTTTTACCGATGATATAAACGGCGAGCGTGTCATTATGGCAAATGTTACCGAGGGGGACAGTTTCGGCGAGTCGCTCTGTTTTACTTGTGCCGAAAATATTCCCGTTTGCATATATGCTTTTGAAGATACACAGGTATTATGGCTTTCTTGTGACCGCCTTCACGCCGTTTTGCCGAAAAAAGAAGAAATGATGTTATACGAGCGTTTTTCTTTAATGCTCGCAAGGAGGGCGCTCTCGATGAACGACCGAATACAGATTTTATCGAAATTAACCATTCGTGAAAAACTCAATACGTTTTTTTCACAGTGCGTTCGCAAAAACGGAAGTAAAACATTTAATATTCCTTTTGACAGAGAAAACCTTGCAATTTTTCTCGGTGTTAACCGCAGTGCCCTCAGCCGAGAACTCTCGGCAATGCAAAAAGAGGGGTTAATAGAATATTATAAAAGCAGTTTTAAGATATTATAAACATTACGTTGCAAAAGCAACGTAATGTTTTGTTTTTTGATGTTATACTCATTCTCGGCTAAAGAAAGATTATATTATTATAAAAATGCAGCCGAAAAGAGGTTTTTATTATGAAAAAAATATTATCGGTTTTGTTGGCGGTAATGCTGACACTCACTCTTCTTGCGGGGTGCGGCAACGGTACTGCGCCCGATGATACATCAGCTGCTTCCTTACCCGCCGAAAAGGCAACCGTTCGCATAGCCGGAATGAAAGGCCCGACAACAATGGGTCTTGTAAAATTGCTTGATGACAACACAAACGGCAAGGCAAAAAACAACTATGAATTTTCGCTTAAAGGTGCGGCAGACGAGATAACTCCCCTGCTCACAAAGGGCGAACTTGATATTGCCGCCGTTCCGGCAAACTTGGCATCGGTACTTTATAACAAAACCGAAGGCGGAATAACACTGCTTTCCGTTAATACTCTCGGCGTTTTGTATGTTGTAGAGCGCGGCGAAACGGTTAAAGCCCCCGCAGATTTAAAGGGCAAAACAATATTTGCGACCGGAAAGGGCACAACTCCCGAATATTCACTTCGCTATATTTTGAGCGAAAACGGTATTAATCCCGACAGTGATGTTACAATCGAATGGATGGGCGAGGCAACAGAGGTTGTTGCGAAAGCGGCACAGGTCGAGGGTGCAATAGTAATGCTCCCCCAACCTTATGTTACGGTTGCACAGACAAAGATTGAAGATTTGAAGATTGCGCTCAACCTCAACGATGAGTGGAACAAAGTCAGCAATGACAGTATGATGGTTACCGGCGTTGTTGTTGCCCGCACCGATTTTGTAAAGCAAAACAAAGCGGCTGTTGACGCATTTTTGAAAGAATACAAGGCGTCTATCGAGTACGTAAACGCAAACGTTGCAGAGGCTGCAACTCTTATCGAGCAGACAGGTATTGTTGAAAAGGCGGCAATAGCGCAAAAGGCACTGCCCGCCTGCAATATCAAATATCTTGACGGAGCGGATATGAAAAAAGCAGTAGGCGGATATCTCAATGTTCTTTTCGAAAACAATCCGTCGTCTGTCGGCGGAAAACTTCCCGATGATAATTTCTACTATGCAAAATAAAAAAGCGGTTGAAAGAATTGCTGCTGTTGCGGTCGCTCTGTGTATTTGGCAGGCGGCCGCTTCGCTTCTTTCAAAGGAATTTTTGCTGGCGTCACCGGTGTCTGTGGTGCGTCGGTTAATAGAAATGCTTTTAAACGCGGAGTCGCTTTACCGAATGTGGTACAGTTTTTATCATATCGCAGGCGGGTTTTTAATCGGTTTGATTGTAGGGTCGGCGCTTGCATTCTTGGCGTCACGTTTTCGCATTGCGGAAAATTTCCTGTTTCCGTATATGGTAACGGTAAAATCGGTTCCCGTAGTGTCTTTTATTATTCTTTCCTATCTTTTTATGTCGGCAAAGACACTGCCTGTTTTTATCTCATTTTTAATCGTCCTGCCGATTATTTATAATAATTTGCTTGCGGGAATGAAAAGCACCGACAGAAAAACCGCCGAAATGGCAGAATGTTTCGAGTTTTCGCAAAAACGGCGTTTTGTTTTCATAACACTGCCGCAACTGAAACCCTTTGTTATCTCTGCCTGCCGAACGGCAATAGGTCTTGCCTTTAAATCGGGCATAGCCGCCGAGGTTATCGCAATAGTTAAAAATTCGATAGGCGAAAGGCTTTACACAAGCAAACTCTATTTTGAGTCGGATGAACTTCTCGCGTGGACTCTTATAATCGTTATAATGAGTGTTTTGTTTGAAAAATTGTTTGTACTGCTCGTTCGGTGCTTTTATAAAAGATTGGAGCGGATTTGATGATAAAGTTCGAAAATGTTTATAAGCGTTTCGGCGAGCGAGAAGTGCTTTCAAACTTTTCACTTTGTTTGGAAAAGGGCGATCGTCTTTGTATTATGGGAGAGTCGGGTTGCGGAAAGACAACGCTTATAAACCTGTTGCTCGGTTTTATAAAACCCGACAGCGGCACGGTTTCACTCGGCGGCAAGGCGGTTGCGGTTTTTCAGGAAGACCGCCTGTGTGAAGATTTTTCCGCACTCACAAACGTCACCCTCGGAATGAAAAAAAGGGACAAAGCAAAAGCCGAAAAAATTTTGAGGGAACTGTCGCTTGACGGTGACGAAAAAAGACCTGTGAGAGAACTTTCCGGCGGAATGAAACGGCGTGTTGCGATAGCTCGTGCCCTCGCGTATAATAGCGATATATTACTGCTTGATGAGGCGTTTACGGGTCTCGACGGTCAAACAAAGCACCGTGTAGCAGAGGTTATAAACCGCCTAACAGAGGAAAAGACGGTTGTTATCGTCAGTCACGATGCCGAAGATGCGGCATTGCTCGGAGCAAAGGTTTTATGTATTGAAAAGCAATGAAAAAACACCTCGGTTGAAAACCGAGGTGTTTTTGTATGAAGTATAAATATTTCTTGATTAGATTTGGTCAATACAGGCCTGAACGAGTTCCGAAAGACTGCCTGTTGCAAGACAGATGTACTTATCTGTTCCGCCGTAATAAAGGCGAATTTGATCTTTGTCGTAATCGGCAACAGCACCGCAGGCAAAACAGGTGTTATCGCTGTTTCCGTGGAGTTCGTACCACTCTTCCGGTCCCATAATATAACTGTTTGTCTTTCCTATAACCTTCCATGGCTCGTCAAGGTCGAGAAGGATAGCGCCGAGGTAATACTGTGTACCGCCGGCGGGACTGAATACACCGTGAACGATGACAAGCCAACCCTTATCTGTTTTAATCGGGGGTGTCGGGCCCATTTTGTCGTTGTTCCAGAAACGGTATCCGTGTGCGATAACCGGCTTAAATTCGCCCCAGTGAACGAGATCTTCACTGGCGGAAATCCAAATATCACCTGCGGCGGCGGGGGTTGAAGGACGGTCGAGTTTATAATACTTTCCGCCTATCTTTTCGGGGAATATCGACGCACCGCGGTTTGCGGGAGCGGTAATTGCCGTAACTGGAGTGTAGGTTTCAAAATCTTTTGTATAACCGAGATATCCGAGCGGAGTTCCGAAATCCTTTACCATAACAGGTGTTACAATATAGTACGTATCGTCAATCTTTGTTGTGCGGTTGTCTATAAAGTGGTGGAAAAGGTGGTTGGGATATTCGTTATCGTCAAGTTTGATGAAATCTTCGTCGGAGAGAGTAAAGTGAAGACCGTCTTTACTGCGCGCAATGCGGGTCTGTCCGACATCGTTGCCGTAACCTCTTGTTGCGGCGTGGTCAACGACGGATATAAGCAAAATTGTCTCATCGCCGTACATTGCGGGTGAGGGATTGTAAAGTTGTGCTACGCCGGGAAAATCCTTAACGTCGAGTATTGGGTTTCCTTCGTAACGCTTAAAAATTCTTGTTGCGTCTCTTTTAATCATATTTTTTCTCCTTGTTTATTTTGAGTAATACTCGCTTAATTTGTTGCCTATCTCGATACGTGTGCGGTCGAGTTCGTCGTGGTCGTCGTTGTATTCGCGAACGTTCGGTGTAACGTTTTTGACAAGCGAGTCTACCCATTCGCGACCGAAGACTTCTTCTGCCTGTTCGAGCATATAAAAATCCTCAATGCCGTAACGCAGAAGTTCCAAACGGAGAGAACCGACAGGGCCGTCGATACCTACGCGGTCGCCCGTGTAGAAGAGCGAACCGTCACCGAAACAATAGTATGAGAGGTCGGCAACGAGTGAGGTGTTATCCCACGGATTTCCTCTGAACCAGTGCGCGGTTTCCCAATAAAGCAAACCGCGTACATCGTGAAGATACTGTTGCCAGAACAAACAGCGGGTATAGAAACCGTCCATATCAATAAATACATTGCTGTAAGGCAGGCCGGGTTCCCAGCATACATACCACCAAGCACGGTCACCCATTTTGTCACGGTTGTGCATATAATCGACAAACCATTTATCTTTGTAAAGGTTGATTTTCGGACACCAAACACTGCAAAACTTTTCAAGCAGGTCAACCGCGCGAACACCGTTTCCGTCGGATGGGTCTTTAAAGAAGGG
The DNA here is from genome assembly GCA_964566175.1 of uncultured Eubacteriales bacterium. Taxonomy (GTDB): domain Bacteria; phylum Bacillota; class Clostridia; order Oscillospirales; family Acutalibacteraceae; genus SIG589. The sequence goes on along the minus strand of CAZMHU010000006.1, from coordinate 48,878 downwards.
AGAAACCGCCTGATAGTTCGGGTAAAGTTTTTTAAGCCTTGCGTGAGATGCTTCGATTTTATCGTATGCTTCCATATTGCAGGGTTCGTCCACAACATAGAAGAAACCTTTTTTAAACCAATCGGGATTGCTGCTGAGTTTTTTGTGATATGCAACGATTGTCTCGTCCGGAACGTCATACGGAATAACAAAGGTCGTAACCTTCGGGTCGTTTAAATATTTATCGGCACGCTCGTCGAGAATATCGTACGGAAGATGATATCCGCAGATGTGATAACGCTCAAGCAGCATATTGTAATATTTTTCGTAAAGAGCGTCCGGGTCGGGCGAAGGTTGGCGCTCGGTGATAAAGCGTTTGCTTATTCCGAAAGCGGTGTCCATAAGTTTTGTCGGTTTAATAGCAAAGTTCCAAACCGTAACGGTGAGGTCATATTCGCCGTAAACTTCGCCCTTTTCCTTTATAATAACCTTGAGAGCGTATTCGCCCGCAACGGTGTTTTCATCGGTTACGATATTTATAAGATATGTAACGTTGCAGTTTTCTTCAAGGTGAAAGTGTCCGTCATCGGGAACAACAGGGTCGGGATAAAGCGCACCGGCGCAGGAAACATAATGCTCGCGCAGAAGTTCGATTTTAAATCCGGCAGAAGTATCGCCCGCAACCTCAATAGTAAAACCTTCACGGTTTTCGGGTGCTAAAAACGAAACCTGACAACCCTCGGTTGCCTTTTTTGCAACATAGATGTGATAACTTTCACATTTGCCCCAAGTCAGGTGTGAACGGGGGCGGATTTTGTGTTCAGGTGTGGTAAACCATACCTTTAAGTTTTTTTGCATAATAAAACCTCCCAAAACGGTGTTTGTAATATTGATTTTAGCAAATGATTGAACAAAAAGCAAGCACTATTTTATATTTTATGCCCAAAATATAAAATCAACTTTGTTTATTTTTTGTCAGAAAAAAAACAACACGGTTGAGGGCGGTTTTTATTGCAATAAATCAATAAATATGGTACAATTACTCTTATATTTTGGGTGATGGGAGGAATTTGTGTGAACAAATTGCAGGAAGGCTATCGTTCACTGCTTGACACAAGGCAGACCGAGATAGCAATAAAAAAGGTAAAAGATTTTTTTGAACGGGATCTTTCCATTCAACTTAATCTCACACGTGTTTCGGCACCACTGTTTGTAAGCCGTGCCTCCGGACTTAACGATACTTTGAACGGAACAGAACGCCCTGTTGCATTTGATATTAAAGGTGAAGAAGGCGACTATGAGGTTGTTCAGTCACTTGCAAAGTGGAAACGTGACGCCCTTGGCAGATACGGTTTCCGTATAGGTGAAGGACTTTATACCGATATGAATGCTATACGTCGTGATGAAGACCTTGACAATATTCATTCAGCCTTTGTTGACCAGTGGGACTGGGAAAAGGTTATAGCAAAGGAAGACAGAACGGAAAAAACACTTAAAAGCGCGGTAAAGTGTGTTTATAACTCTTTGAAACACACCGAAAACTATGTTGCCGACGAATATGAGTTTGTGCATAAATTTTTGCCGGAAGATATAACTTTTGTGACCGCACAGGAACTTGAGGATATGTATCCCGACCTCGGCGCAAAGGAACGCGAGTATGAAATAACAAAGAAAAACGGCGCGGTATTTTTAATGAAGATAGGCGGAGCGCTCCGTTCGGGCAAACCGCACGACGGTCGTGCCCCCGACTATGACGATTGGGAACTTAACGGCGATATATTGGTTTATTATCCCGTGTTGGATATTGCACTCGAACTTTCTTCAATGGGCATACGCGTTGACGAAGAAAGTCTTTTGCGCCAACTGAAAATCCGCGGAGTCGAAAACCGATGTGAACTCGATTTTCATAAGCGTTTGCTCGAGGGCAAACTTCCCTACACTATCGGCGGCGGAATAGGACAGTCTAGAATGTGTATGTTCTTTTTGCGAAAGGCGCACATCGGCGAAGTACAAGCGTCGGTCTGGCCGCAGGAAACACGCCGCGAATGCGAAGAAAAAGGAATTGTTCTATTATAATCACAAAAAACAAAAGACACCGTTTTGTTCAAAACGGTGTCTTTTTTCGGCGCATTTAACTGCCGCAACATTATAATTATAACACAGTTCGGCACACAAGTGTTAGTAGAAAAAACGAAAAAATATTTGGCGGCTTTGTCAGTTGAAAAACGGCGATGCAGCGGTTATAATATAGACGTAGAAAAGAGAAAGACAAAGAAAACGAGAAAACAAAGAAAGGGGTAATTCCGATGTACAGTAGGTTACGTTTGAACTAACTGTAAAGGGGTGAGTCCAAAGATTTGTTAAGTCTTTATCCGGAAAAATAATTAAAAAAATATAATATCATAAATATCAATTTTATATATAACTACACTTAGGTGAGTCCAATGAAATAAGTTTTGAGGGAGTCGGTTCGTGCCGACTCCCTTTTTATATATTTGCTGTTGATTTTTTACCTCGAAAAAGGTATACTGTTATTAAAATTGAACAACAAAGAAGATGTTTTGATGTTGTTTTAAAACTTTTTTGGAGGTTTTTATGAAACAAATTCTCTGTATTACTCTCTGTTTAACGCTTTTCTTCTCGCTTGTTGCTTGTGGCGGCAAAAAGGGCAATACCGATAAAGACAAGACTGAAAGCGGCACACCGTCAACCGTTTTTGCGGGAGACGAAAGCGAATACGCTTCTTCAAAACTTTCGGGCGCAACCGGTACGACTTCCAAAAAACAAGAAAGCACAAGTTCGGGTGACACAGCCTCGCAAAATACTTCATCGAGAAACTTCTTCCGCGACGCCGATACCGATTTTACCGGAAAGATAACTATCGTGGGTTGTTGGAAAAATACGGAAAAAACCAGCGGCGGCGAAACGACCGACGTAACGGGTGACGAGGTTTTATATATCTTCTCTTCCGACAATTCCGTTCGAACAACATATCACGGTTCGGTATTGCTCGATTACGAACGGTATGAGTTCACGGAAACCTCTTCCGGCGACGGTTACAAAGAGGGCGATTTAACGCTTTATTATTCCACCTATGCGATAAAACTCAAATGCAAAGTCGAAGAAAAGAAACTCACAATTTCCTCAAACAATCCTTCCGGCAATAATTCCGTCAATATCTATGTACGCACGGACTATCCCGAAGAATAAAATAAAACGGACGTTTTCCAAAATGGAAAATGTCCGTTTTTGTTTTAATAAAGTTTGATTTCTTTTCCGCTTATAAGACTTGAGATATAACGGCTGACGTAAATTCCTTCTGCCGATGCTTGGGAAAGCGAGTGTGTAGTGCCCGAACTGTCACCGATGAAGAACAGACCCTTTTCCTTGCTTTCGAGGTGGTTGTCAATCTCAACGCGGGAGTTGTAGAATTTGACTTCCGTTCCGTAAAGCAGGTTGTCGAAGTTTGCTGTTCCGGGGACGAGTTTGTCAAGCGCAAAAATCATTTCGATAATGGTGTCGAGCGTTGCCTTGGGCATACAAAGCGCAAGGTTTCCGGGGCTTGCGTCGAGCGTCGGTCTTGTGAAACTTTCCTGTAAACGCTTGGGGTTGGTTCGGCGGTCTTCAAGCAAATCGCCGAAACGCTGTACCATAACGCCGCCCGCAAGCATATTCGCAAGTGCGGCAACGTGCTCGCCGTATGCGTTGGAGTTCTTAAAAGGTTCGGTGAATTTGTGTGTTACGAGCAACGCAAAGTTAGTATTGCCGGTATAAAGCGACGGGTCGTCATAACTGTGGCCGTTTACCGTTACAATTCCGTTTGTGTTTTCGGCAACAACTTCGCCGTGCGGGTTCATACAGAATGTGCGGCAGACCGAACGTGTTTTGGGACTGCGGTACATAATTTTGCTTTCATATACGCTGTCGGTAATGGGCTCCCAAACCTCTGCGGGACACTCAAAACGAACGCCGATATCAACACGGTTGTTCTCGTTGCGAATGCCGAAACGGTTGCAGAGTTCGCCTGTCCATTTTGAACCGCTGCGTCCTGCGGCGATGATAACATATGTGCTTTCAACATCGTCACCGTTTTTGCAGGTTATGTGCCAACTGCCGTCACACTTTTCGACGTCTTCAACCTCGGTGTAATAGCGTATGTCAACATATTTCGAAACGTATTCGATAAGGTTTTTGAGTATATAATAGTTGCGCTCCGTGCCGAGGTGACGAACCTGAGCATCGAGCATATGCAAATCGTACTGAAGTGCGCGGCGCTTGATGTCCGAGCCGACGGTGGAATAAATCTTTGCACCCTCGCCGCCGAACTCAAGGTTAATATCGTCAACGTAACGCATAAGCGAAAGTGCGGGTTCATCGCCGACGTAGTGGTGGAAGTCGCCGCCGAAGTTGTTGGTGATATTATACTTTCCGTCCGAAAATGCGCCCGCACCGCCGATACCTGTGGTAATGGAGCAGTGGTTGCAGTTTATACAGTTTTTGATTTTCTCGCCGTCAATAGGGCAGTTTCGCTTTTCAAGCGGAGCACCCTTTTCGAGCAGACATACTTTAGCCTCGGGGCAGAGTTTTGAAAACTCATAAGCGGCAAAAAGACCGCCTGCACCGCCGCCGACAATGGTAACATCATATTTAGCCATATTATCATCCTTTTTGTTTGTTAAAACAAAGATTTTGCCGAAATTGGTTTTCGGCACACACATTGTCAGTATATCACACTTTTTTCATTTAGTCTACTGTTTTTTCATTGCTTTTTACAATGCCGTCAACCGTGAACCAAAAGCAAACGCCGTCTTCCGTATTATAAACACCGCAGTTTTTGCCGCTTAGTCGACAAATCGCGCTCACTATGGAAAGCCCGAGTCCGAAACGGTTTTCGTTTCGCTTGTGCGACTCCTCTCCGCGGAAGAAACTTTGCCAAATTTGCGGCATTTTTTCTTCGTCAACGTGACTGCCTGTGTTGAAAATTTCAACCTTCGTTTCGTTTTCCGTTTCGGTCAGTTTAACTTCGACCGTGCCACCCGAATTAACGTGGGCTCTTGCGTTTTCGAGAATACTGCCGAAAAGTTGTTCCGTTTGTGTCGGGTCGGCAAATGCGAAAACCTCGTTTTCGGGGAAAATACAGGTGATGTTCGTTCCCTCGAAAATGCGTAAAAGCATATCTCGCGCCATCTGCGAAAGTGAGAAGTTTTCACGCGAGAGAGGCATCTGTCCCGATTCGTAGCGCGAAAGTTGTAAAAGACCTAAAACGAGTTTGTTCATACGGTTGCTCTCATCGATAATCGTATCGCAGTAGCGTTCTCGTGCGTCACTGTTGATATTGAGTTTCAGTCCCTCGGCGTAGCCTTGTATTATGGATATCGGGGTTTTGAGTTCGTGCGAAACATTGGCAACAAACCCGCGGCGCATAACGTCAAGTTGACGTTCGAGTTCAATCTCACCTTCAAGTCGTTCGTTGGTCTTTCTGAGTCCGTCAAGTGCGCTTTTCAGGTTTTCGGAAAGACCGTTTATCGCGTTGCCTAATTCGCCTATTTCGTCGGCGGAGTCGACAGTTACCCTGCGGTCGAAGTTGAGCCTTGCCATATCGCGGGTGATTTCGCTCATCTCGGTTATCGGTTGGGAGATGTGCCTTGCGGAGAAAAACGTCCAAATCAGAGCGGCGGCAAGACAGATAAACGCAATTATCGATACAAACAGTCCCGCCGTTTCGGCGCTGTTTTTAAGTAGGCGTGTCTGAACCCTGAGTTCCGCATACATTCCGTCCGAAACCGACAGGCGGTAAATGAGGTATTCGGTGTCGGTATAATTGTCAACGGCGGTTTCGAAAACGCTGCCGTCGGAGTGCGTTTCGGAAGTTATTGTTTTAAGCGGTTTGTGGTTCATTGAAAAGCCGCTGTTTCCGCGATAGTAAAAATCAAGCATTTGACTGCCGAACGAGGTGTAAACGACCTTGCCGCTGTCGGTATAAATTTCGGTTTCGAAACTGTAATTTTCCGCAATTTCCGAAAGTTTGTTTACAACGGCGTTGCTGTCTGAAAAATCAAGCGATTTCACAACTGTGCCCTGTTCCCGCAGATAAAGTTTTTCGGTGTGTTTGAAAAACGGAACGAGAAACACGCTGTTCGAAACCGTCAGCACCAATATGAACGCCGCAAAAATAGCGGCGATTTGTAAAAAAATCCTAACCCAAAGTTTTTTCTTCAAAACTACACCTCAAATTTATATCCGAGTCCGTAAACGGTTTTAATGTGTGTGTTTCCGAAGTCACCGAGTTTAGTCCTCAGTCTTGCCATATGTGAATCAACCGTTCTCGAATCGCCCTCAAAATCATAACCCCAAACAGCCGAAAGAATTTGGTCGCGTGTGAAAACCCTGCCTTTATTTTCGTGGAGATAGCGCAAAATTTCAAATTCCTTAACGGTCAAATCAAGCGTTGTTCCCGCAAGCGTCGCTGTATAGGCATCGGCATCTATTAAAAGTCCGCCGTTTTGTTCGCCCTCTTTGCGGTCGCGTTTTACAAGTGCATCAACCCGCTTTACGAGTACGGCGGGGGAAAAAGGCTTTGTAACATATTCGTCCGCACCCGCCTCAAATCCGACAAGTTGGTCAAACTCTTCCGCGCGGGCGGTGAGTAGTATAATCGGTACGCTTGAAGTTTTGCGTATTTCGCGGCAAACTTCCCAACCGTCCTTTTCGGGCATCATAATATCAAGAATAACGAGAGCGCAATCGCTGTTATCGTAAAAAACGCGTAACGTCTCTTCACCGTCGGCGGCAGTCAGTGTTTCGTAGCCGCCTGCACGCAAAAAATCCGAAACGAGAGCCGTTATACGCTCTTCGTCATCGGCTATCAAAATTTTAAGTTTTTTATCCATCTTGCATCACCGTCTTTCTTATACAAATATAATAATAACCATATTTTTTCTCTTTGTAAACATTTTGTTAAATAAGCCGCGTATAAAATAATTGAAAAGAACAAAAAACTTTGATATAATACAAGCAACAAAAACGTTTAGGAGAATGAAAAATTGGCTTTCCCGCTTGAAAACATAAGAAATTTTTGCATTGTTGCACATATCGACCACGGCAAGTCTACCCTTGCCGACCGCTTGCTCGAACTCACCGAATCGGTCGCCCAGCGCGAAATGGAGGATCAAATTCTCGACAGTATGGATTTGGAGCGCGAGCGCGGAATAACGATAAAGGCTCACGCTGTTACACTTTACTACACCGCGAAAAACGGTGAACGCTATGAACTTAATTTGATTGACACCCCCGGACACGTCGACTTCAACTATGAAGTTTCACGTTCGCTTGCGGCGTGCGAAGGCGCGGTGCTTGTTGTCGATGCGTCACAGGGCATAGAAGCGCAAACATTGGCAAACACATATCTTGCCGTTGACCACGGACTTGAACTTTTGCCTGTTATAAATAAAATCGACCTTCCCTCTGCCGACCCGCAAAGGGTAATTTCGGAGATTGAGGACGTAATAGGTATTCCCGCGGAAGACGCTCCCCTTGTTTCCGCAAAGAGCGGAATAAACGTTGAAGAGGTGTTGGAGCGAATAGTTACAGATGTTCCCGCTCCCAAAGGTGACAGAAATGCTCCGCTCAAGGCACTGATATTCGATTCGTATTACGATGCTTATAAGGGCGTTATAGTATATTTCCGTGTTGTTAGCGGTGTGCTTAAAGCGGGTGATACCGTTCGCCTTATGAACACCGGCGCGGAATATCTGACAGTCGAACTCGGCCGCAAACGTGCAACCTCGCTTGAACCGTGTGACGAACTTGTTGCCGGCGAGGTCGGATATCTTGCCGCCGCCATAAAGACGGTCAGCGATGCACGCGTAGGCGATACGATAACCTTGGCGGAAAAGCCAGCCGATGCTCCGCTCGACGGATACAGGCAGGTCAATCCGGTCGTTTTCTGCGGAATATATCCGGCGGACGGCGCCCGCTATACCGATTTGCGAGAGGCGCTTGAAAAACTTCAACTCAACGACGCTTCCCTTTTGTTTGAGCCGGAAACGAGCGGTGCGCTCGGTTTCGGTTTCCGTTGCGGATTTTTGGGATTGCTCCATATGGAGATTATACAGGAACGCTTAGAGCGCGAATATAATCTCGACCTTGTCACAACCGCTCCGAGCGTTGTTTACAAGTTCCGCCTGACAAGCGGAGAAACGGTGGATATCGATAATCCGACAAACTACCCTGACCCTGCAACGATTGAAAAATCAATGGAACCTATCGCCGATGTTCACATTTACAGTCCGAGTGAATACGTCGGAACAATTATGGAACTTTGCCAAGAGCGTCGTGGCGATTATAAAGATATGCAGTATATGGGCGACCGCGTCGATATACACTATGTAATGCCGATGGGCGAAATAATATACGATTTCTTCGATGCGCTCAAATCACGCACGCGCGGTTACGCGAGTTACGATTACGAACCGCGGGGTTATAAAGAGTCGAAACTTGTCAAACTCGATGTTATGCTTGCGGGCGATATCGTCGATGCGCTTTCGTTTATCGTCTTTACGGATAATGCCTATTCCCGCGCACGCCGCATTGCCGAAAAACTCAAAGACTATATCCCCCGCCAACTTTTCGAAGTGCCGATACAGGTTGCGGTGGGCGGGAAAATCATTGCCCGCGAAACGGTAAAGGCGCTCCGCAAGGACGTTCTCGCCAAGTGTTACGGCGGCGATATAACGCGAAAGAAAAAGTTGCTTGAAAAGCAAAAAGAAGGTAAAAAGCGAATGAGAAAACTAGGCTCTGTGGAAGTTCCGCAAGAGGCGTTTATGGCGGTGTTGAAACTTGATGAATAAAAGCATTGAAAAATTTGTTTCCCTGTTTCTCTGTGCAACGCTTATGTTATGTCTTTTGTGCGGTTGCGGCAAGGGCGGAAACGCCACGGACGTGAGCAGTGACGGTCTGTTGTCTGTTTCGTCCGAAGCGGAAAGCAGTTCAAGGCCCGCCTACCCCGCCACAGGCCCGAACGGATTGGACGCAAATTACAGCGTTTTGTTCCTTGTCAACGACGCAAATCCTCTGCCCGACGACTATCCGTACGAGGACAACCTCACCGAAATACCGAAAGAGTATATCAACGGCTCGCTTAACGAAATAGATGCCGACGTATGGCCGTATATGAAGGCGATGATTGATGCACAACGCGCCGAAGAACCCAATGCGAAAAACTGGCTCTATGTCCGCTCGCCCTATCGTTCATATGCCACGCAAAAAATGCTCTTCGAGCGGCAGATTAACCGCTGGCTCGATACCGGAATGTCACGCGAGGACGCAGAAGTAAAGGCGGCGACACGCGTAACACGTCCCGGCAGAAGTGAGCATAATACAGGCTTTTGCGCCGATTTCAACCTCGCGAGCGAGGAGTTCGAAAACACGGAAATGTTCCGTTGGCTTTCGCAAAACGCCGAGGATTACGGTTTTATTCTCCGTTTTCCGAGTGACAAACAGGATATTACCGGCATAACCTATGAGGCGTGGCATTACCGCTTTGTGGGAATAAACACCGCAAAGGAAATGAACCGTTTGGGAATGTGCCTTGAGGAATATGTTGAATATTTAAACGGTGCGAAAAATTAAATTTAACGCGATACTCGTTTATTAGGTAATGTTTATATGGCAACACCCCGACGGACTTTTGTCTGTCGGGGTGTTCTTTTGCTGTTTTGCGGCGAAGTTATTTCGCATTGATTTTAAAGATTTATAATTCCGGCGTCGAGAAGTTTCTGAACCGAAAGCACGATACCGAGTTTTGCGTGCGGCCAAGTCAAACCGCCTTGGAAAAAGACCGCATAGGGCGGGCGCATAGGGCCGTCGGCGGAGAGTTCGATAGACGAACCCTGAACAAACGCACCTGCCGCCATAACGACCTGTGAGTCATACCCCGGCATATCGGCGGCAATGGGCGTGGCATAACTGTCAACCGGAGCGGCGGACTGTATTCCGTCGCAGAATGCGAGCAACGCTTCCCCACTGCCCAATATTACCGACTGAATAATGTCGTGGCGGGTTTCTGTGCTTTTGGGGATAACGTCAAACCCGAGTTTTTCATATACCTTTGCGGCGAAAACCGCACCCTTAATAGCCGATGCGGTAACGGTCGGCGCCAAGAAAAAGCCTTGATAAAAGTCCTTCATAACGCCGAAGTTTGCGCCTACTTCCTGTCCGAGACCGGGGGCGCTAAGACGGTATGCACAGCGGTCAACACATTCGCGCGTACCGCAAATATATCCGCCCGAGGTTGCAAGACCGCCGCCGGGATTTTTAATAAGCGAGCCGACAATCATATCCGCGCCGACGTCCGACGGTTCGATTTTTTCGGTAAACTCGCCGTAACAGTTGTCAACCATACAGATAATGTCGGGGTTTATGCTCTTGATAAAGCGAATGAGTTCGCCGATTTGCGAAACCGAAAAGGTTGCGCGCGTGTCGTATCCCTTTGAACGCTGAATTTCGGCAAGTTTTGTGTTTTTGTTAATGGCTTTTTTTATTCCGTCATAATCAAAACCGCCGTCGGGCAACAAATCGACTTGACGGTAGGTAACGCCGTATTCGGCAAGCGAGCAGGGCGACGGACGAATGCCGATAACCTCTTCCAGTGTGTCATACGGCTTGCCTGCGGGACAGAGAATTTCGTCCCCCGGCAAAAGATTTGCCGAAAGTGCAACGGCAAGTGCGTGTGTGCCGCAGGTAATCTGCGGACGGACGAGAGCAGCATCGGTATGAAAACAGTCGGCATAAACACGCTCAAGATTATCTCTGCCCGCATCGTCATAACCGTAACCGCTGCTTGCGGCAAAGTGTGTGGCGTTGACGCGGTTTTTCTGCATAGCCGAGATAACCTTGCATTGGTTATATTCAGCGTTTTCGTCGATTTTTTCGAACGCATCTCCAAGTTCACTTATTGCTTCTTCGCAAAGCCGTGCAACCCGCTCATCTATATTAAACATTGAATAAATCGAATCGGTCATTATATATCCTCCGAGAATTTTTCTTTATTTTAGCACACCAAGGTGCATTTGGTCAACCGCTGTCGGCATATAATGTGAAAACGGCGGAAAACGGGGGGGTGGTTTTGTACAAAGGATTTTTGATTTTATAATATACGTGTGTGACCGTGCGGCGGGTGTGCTTTGGGGAAATGCGGGACTGTGCCTGCTTTGCGGAACGGGAGTTTTAATGACGGTGCGCACACGCGGGTTTCATATTAAACATATTGGGCATTGGTTGCGTGAAACGCTCGGCAGTATCTTTCGCGGTGACGGCGGAATACGCAGTGCTGACGGGTCTTCCGTTTCACAGTTCGGCGCGCTTTGCACAACGCTTGCCGCAACGGTAGGTGTCGGAAGTATAGCGGGTGTTTCGGTTGCAATAGCCGTCGGCGGTGCGGGAGCGCTGTTTTGGATGTGGGTTGCGGCACTTGTCGGAATGGCAACGGCGTTTTCGGAAAATGTTCTCGGCGTGCTTTACCGCCGAAAAAACGAAAAGGGAGAACTTGTCGGCGGGCCTATGTATTATCTGCGTGACGGTTTGCGAAAACGGCGGTTTTTTCGAAGGTCAGGCAAAGTGCTGTCGGTGTTTTTTTCGCTTTTTTGCATCGGCGCGTCTTTCGGTATAGGCAATGTTAGTCAGGTAAATGCGATAGTGGCAAACACAGCGGCGGTTTTGCCGCTCGGTGTGATAAAATCAGTGAAAATCGGAGATGTGAGTCTTTATGAACTATCGCTCGGTGCGGTTATTGCGCTCTGTGCGGGCGCGGTGCTTTTGGGCGGAGTGGGACGGCTTTCCGCCGTTACCGAACGGCTTGTTCCCGTTATGGTCGCAGGATATACAGCGGGCGCGGCGGTTATAATTTTTATGAACGCAGAAAATATTTTACCCGCTTTTGCGGCAGTTTTCAGGGGCGCGTTCGGTTTGCGTGCGGCGTCGGGCGGAACGCTTGGAACAATGGCGGCAACGGTGAGTATCGGAATGCGGCGGGGTGTTTTCGCAAGCGAGGCGGGGCTCGGTTCATCGGTTATCATAAATTCGGCATCAAACGTCGGTGAGCCTGTAAAACAGGGTATGTGGGGCATATTCGAGGTTTTTGTCAATACGGCGGTAATCTGTACCGTTACCGCTCTTGTGATTTTAACTTCGGGTATAATAGATTTGAAAAACGGAACTCTTCCCGACGGCGCTGCGCCCGAAACGTTGGTTTCATACGCCTTTTCACTGAAATTCGGCAAAGCGGGCAGCGCCTTTATTGCGCTTGCGGTTTTGCTTTTTGCCTTTTCGACACTGCTCGGCTGGTCATATTACGGAGAAAAAGCCTGTGAATTTTTGTTTGATTGCGGCTTTTCAAAGGCGTATAAAGTTCTTTTTGTGCTTTTAATACCGATGGGTGCGGTAATGGATGCAAGCCTTTCTTTTGCCCTGTCCGATGTGTTGAACGGTCTTATGATGTTGCCGAATCTTTTGGGTATTATTGCTCTGTCGGGAGAGGTTTCTGGTGCAACGAAAGATTATGTAAAGCGAAGGTTAAAACCGAAAACAGAAAAGTAAGTCCGAAAAACGCTATTTATGCAATTTGTTGTCTTTGCGTTGACAAATTGGGTGCAGTATGATAAAATCTAATAAATTATGGGGGATAGGGTTTTTGCGCCTTCCGACCTGTGTTCAGGGGCTTTAAGACAGTGCTTGCGCTGTCGGGCGGTTTGGTGCGAAAATTCGGTTATAATCTACCGATAGCCTGCCTGTGGTTTTTCGGCGGTGGGCAGAAAACAGCGAGGTGTAAAAAATGAAAGGAATTATTCTTGCCGGCGGCTCCGGCACACGTCTTTACCCCTTAACAAAGGTCACATCAAAGCAGTTGCTTCCGATTTACGATAAGCCGATGATATATTATCCTATGTCGGTGCTTATGAATGCGGGCATACGCGATATTCTTATCATCTCGACTCCGCAAGACACCCCTCGTTTTAAGGAACTTCTCGGTGACGGACATCAGTTCGGCGTTAATTTGTCATATGCCGTTCAGCCCTCTCCGGACGGTCTTGCACAGGCGTTTATAATCGGAGCGGACTTTATAGGTGACGATACCGTTGCTATGGTTCTCGGCGATAATATTTTTGCGGGACATGGACTTAACAAGCGTCTTAAAGCCGCTGTGCAAAATGCGGAAAACGGCAGAGGTGCAACCGTATTCGGTTATTATGTTGATGATCCCGAGCGTTTCGGAATTGTCGAGTTCGACTCCGACGGACGTGCCGTTTCGATAGAAGAAAAACCGGCAAAACCCAAGAGCAACTATTGCGTTACGGGACTTTATTTTTACGATAACCGCGTTGTTGAATACGCAAAGAATTTGAAACCCTCCGCAAGAGGTGAACTTGAAATAACCGACCTCAACCGAATTTATCTCGAAAAGGGAAGTTTGAATGTTGAACTGCTCGGACAGGGCTTCACGTGGCTTGACACCGGCACACACGAAAGTTTGGTTGACGCGACAAACTTTGTCAGAACGGTCGAAACCCATCAGCACCGTAAAATCGCCTGCCTTGAAGAGATTGCGTATTTGAACGGTTGGATTTCGCGCGAGGACGTTTTGGAAGTTTATGAAGTTTTGAAGAAAAATCAGTACGGACAGTATTTAAAGGACGTACTTGACGGAAAATATATCGATATCTTAGGAGAGAAGAGGTAAATTAAAATGACAATTATCGTTACCGGCGGTGCCGGATTTATAGGAAGCAACTTTGTATTCCATATGCTGAAAAAATATCCCGATTACCGCATTGTTTGCTTGGACAAACTCACCTATGCGGGCAATCTTTCGACACTCGCACCCGTAATGGACAACAAAAATTTCCGCTTTGTAAAGGCGGACATCTGTGACCGTGAGGCGGTTTACAAACTTTTCGAGGAAGAAAAGCCGGACATCGTCGTAAATTTTGCCGCAGAGAGCCACGTTGACCGTTCGATTGAAGACCCCGGTATCTTCCTTCAGACAAATGTTATGGGCACGGCGGTTTTGATGGACGCTTGCCGCAAATACGGCATAACACGTTATCATCAGGTTTCGACCGATGAGGTTTACGGCGACTTGCCGCTCGACCGTCCCGATTTGTTCTTTACAGAGGAGACCCCCATACACACAAGTTCTCCTTATTCGAGTTCAAAAGCAGGTGCGGACTTGCTCGTTTTGGCATATCACCGCACATTCGGTCTGCCTGTAACAATTTCACGCTGCTCTAACAACTACGGCCCGTATCACTTCCCCGAAAAGTTGATACCTCTTATGATTGCAAATGCGCTTGCCGATAAACCTCTTCCGGTATACGGCGAGGGTCTTAACGTACGCGACTGGTTGTATGTTGAGGACCATTGCAAGGCTATCGACCTTATTATTCACAAGGGCAGAGTCGGCGAGGTTTACAATATCGGCGGCCATAACGAGATGAAGAATATCGATATCGTTAAAATCATCTGCAAGGCACTTGATAAGCCGGAAAGCCTTATAACCTATGTTACCGACCGCAAGGGTCACGATATGCGCTATGCTATCGACCCGACAAAAATTCACAACGAACTCGGCTGGCTTCCCGAAACAAAGTTTGCCGACGGAATACAGAAGACAATAAAATGGTATCTTGAAAACCGCGAATGGTGGGAAACCATAATTTCCGGCGAATACCAGAATTATTATGAAAAAATGTACGGTAACCGATAGGACGGATAGTATGAAGTTTTTTGTAACAGGCGTTGCGGGGCAACTCGGTCACGACGTGATGAACGAGGTTGCCGAGCGCGGGTTTGACGGTGTCGGCAGTGATATTGCCGAAAAATACAGCGGCGCACCCGACGGCACAGCCGTCACCTCTATGCCCTATGCACAGTTGGATATTACCGACGAGGATGCGGTTTTGCGCGTGTTGACGGAAACAAACCCCGACACGGTTGTTCACTGTGCGGCTTGGACTGCCGTCGATGCGGCAGAGGATGAAAACAATCGCGAAAAGGTTTTTGCCGTTAATGTTAAGGGTACGGAAAATATTGCAAAAGCTTGTAAAAAACTCGGTTGCAAGATGATATATATAAGCACCGACTATGTTTTTGACGGCACAGGAACAAAACCGTGGCAACCCGATTGCAAGGATTATGCTCCGCTCAATGTATACGGCGAAACAAAACTTTGCGGCGAGCGTGCGGTTGAAAGTTTACTTTCAAAGTTTTTCATCGTTCGCATTGCGTGGGTGTTCGGACTCAACGGCGGCAATTTTATTAAAACGATGCTCAACGTCGGAAAGAAGTATGACACCGTTCGCGTTGTCAACGACCAAATAGGAACACCGACCTACACCTCCGATTTGGCAAGACTGCTTGTTGATATGGCGCAAAGCGAGAAATACGGCTATTATCATGCAACAAACGAGGGCGGGTATATCAGTTGGTACGATTTCACCTGTGAAATTTTCAAACAGGCGGGTTATACCACAAACGTCGTTCCGGTAACAACAGAAGAATACGGCGTTTCGGCGGCGGCAAGACCGAGAAACAGCCGTCTTGACAAGAGCAAACTTTCGGAAAACGGCTTTACCCCCCTGCCCGATTGGAAAGACGCGCTTGCGCGTTATCTCGCGTTGCTCGGCAACTAAAAACACAAAGGAAGTATAAAATATGGGACAGATAAAGGTTACAAAATGCCCTATTGAGGGACTTTATATTATCGAACCGTCGGTACACGGCGATAACCGCGGCTATTTTACCGAAACCTACAACAAAAGGGATATGGAAGAAAACGGTCTCAATATGGAGTTTGTTCAGGACAATCAAAGTATGTCCGTAAAGGGCGTGCTCCGCGGACTTCATTTTCAAAAGCAGTATCCGCAGGGCAAACTTGTCCGTGTTATAAAGGGCAGTGTTTTCGACGTTGCGGTTGATTTGCGTTCGGGCAGCGAAACCTACGGAAAATGGTTCGGTGTTGAACTGACCGAAGAAAACAAAAAACAGTTTTATATTTCCGAGGGCTTTGCACACGGATTTTTGGTGCTCAGCGAAACGGCTGAATTTTGCTACAAAGTTACCGATTTTTATCACCCCGGTGACGAGGGCGGCCTTGCTTGGAATGACCCGCAAATCGGTATCGAGTGGCCGTCGCTTGTCGGCGAGTATAACGGCACTGCGTCGGGCGAGGGATATACCCTTTCGGACGGCACACCGCTTAACTTGAGCGACAAGGATCAAAAGTGGTTGGGTCTCGGTGACACATTCAAATTTTAATCTCGGTTCGACGGTGAAAACCGTCGGACGTTTCAAACGACCCATAAAACTATGGGTCTCTATTTTTCTTTCGAAAGCGTGGTTTTAGAATGTCTGACGGCGGACAGGGAAAAAAGGCGGTCAAGGCTGGAATAAGTTATACAATAGGCAACATTTTCTGCAAAGGCCTTTCTTTCGTTTCGGCATTTATCTTCGCAAGACTTATGATTCCCGCAGATTACGGAATTTACAATACTTTCAGTTCGTATGTTTCCATTCTTGCGGTCGTTATAGGTTTTGCGCTCCATTCAAGTATAAAAAACGCAAGGTTTGACTATGCCGGCAGGGTTGAGGAATATTGTGCCTCGGTAACACTGCTCACCCTTGCGAATACCGTGTTTTTGCTCGCCTTGGCGGTGATTTTCAAAAACCGTTTATCGGAACTTCTTTCAATTCCCGCCACGATGGTAATACTTGTCGTACTTGAAAGTTTTGCAACGGCAATGCTCCAGTTTTACAACGACTATCTCGCAATAAACTTTTTAAGCCGAAAATATCTTGCGGTTTCGCTGTTTTATGCGGTTTCGGGAATGGTGCTGTCGGTATTTCTCGTTACAACGGTTTTCTCGTCACAGCGCTACTTGGGACGTGCGTTCGGAACGGCAATCCCCCTTATTTTAATATCGGTTTACATTCTTTTCACGCTCTATCAAAAAGCACGCCCGAAGGCAAAACGCGAATATTGGAAATACGGACTGAAAATCAGCCTGCCGATAGTTCCGCACGGTTTATCACAACTTTTGCTGTCGCAGTTTGACCGAATAATGATAAAAAAATCAATCGGCGATACACAGGCGGGACTTTACAGTTTTGCAAACAATATCGGCTTTATTTATCAAATAATCACAAACTCCATTGACACCGCTTGGTGTCCGTGGTTCTTCGGAAAAATGGAAGAAAAGGATTATGCCACAATACGCAAAAGCGCCAATATCTATATGGCGGCGGTTTCGCTTATGGCGTGCGGACTGTTTCTGATTTCGCCGGAACTGATTTTGATAATGGGCGGTTCGGGCTACGCCGACAGCCGAAAGGTAGTAATACCTATTGTCTTATCGACATATTTTGCGTTTATTTATACTCTGCCGTCGGCGGTCGAGTATTATTATAAAAAGACAAAACACATCGCTGTCGGAACAATGGCGGCAGCGGCGCTTAATATAATTTTAAATTCGCTCTTTATCCCGAAATACGGATATATTGCGGCGGCATACACAACGGTTTTCTGCTATGTTTGCTATTATATTTTTCATACGATAATATCGTATAAAACACACGGTGAATTTATCTATAATATGCGTGTTTTTACGGCGCTCATACTCGGCACGGCGGTGTTTGCTTTCTTCTGTCTGTGGGCGGTTGACCGCATAGTGCTGAGAATGGCAATACTCGCGGCGGGTCTTATCGCCGCGGCGGTTGTCGCTTTTATAAAAAGAAAAACGGTTTTCGAAGTTTTGAAAAAACTCAAATAATACGGGAGGTCAAAAAAATGAAAGAATTGTCGACGCGTGAAGTACAGTTGGGCGAACTCGGAGTGCTTAAAAAACTCGCTTCGATTTGCGAGGAGCAGGGACTGAGATATTTTATTTTTTACGGAACGCTAATCGGTGCGGCTCGACATCAGGGTTTTATTCCGTGGGATGACGATATCGATATTGTAATGCCCCGCCCCGATTACGAGCGTCTGCTCGAATATCTTTTGTCGCACGAAAAGAAACTCGACCCCTTTAAACTTATGAGTTACCGTAATAACGATGATTATATATACCCGATTTCCCGTTTTTGCGACACGCGTTATATGATAGAATATGACGGAGCAACAGATTACGGTTTGGGTCTTTTTGTGGATATATATCCCTTTGACGGTTGCGGCAACAGCGACAGTGAGGTCAAAGAGATAACAAAAGAGAATGTTCGTTTGATAGACTATGCTTTTCAGGTCGGTCAAAGCAAATTCACTGCAAGTAACACCGCCCCTTGGCGTACACCCTTTAAGTTTGTGATGTATGTTTATGCAAAGTTGCTCGGCAAACAGCGTATAATGAAACGTATTGAAAAAAATTCGATGAGCCACAGTTTCGAAAAGGACACATTCTGTAACTGTACCGTTTGGGACCACGTGGATTATTATTTCCGTCGCGATATGTTCGACAATTTCACATATCTGCCGTTTGAGGACTCGCAGTTCCGCGTGCCGGAAAACTATGACGAAGTGCTCAGAACCTGCTACGGTGATTATATGCAACTCCCCCCCGAAGAGGACAGAGTAGGGCACCATTACTATAAGGCATATTTAAAAACTGTTGAAGAGTAACTAAGTTGAGCAAAAAGTAAATTTTATTTTAAAGTGTGCTAAAATAGTGTATAATGTAAATGACTTATAAGTCGGCTTTGGGAAGACTTTTGTGAAAAGCCGACAGATGAGGTAATTTTCAGAGGAGGTATAACAAATGAAAAACCTGAAAAAACTTTTGGTTTTGGCGGTTTCCGTTTTGGCTCTTGTGTTGTTTTCTTTAACGGCATCGGCAGAGGTGTATGTCACTGAAGAAAACACGGCGGAATGGGTGCAAAACCAAGACGGCACGTGGAGTTTCTACCTTGACGGAGAACTTGTTCGCGGCGACGATTTTTGTTACAACAATAAATTTTACCGCGTCGACCCGAACGGCATTATGTATGAAAAAGAATGGGTACAGCCCTACCTGTTTGATTTTACGAGTACCGAAGAGGGTCGCACGCGCTGGTATTATTACGGACAGGGCGGAATTGCACCCAGCGGTAAATTTGACGGATATTATTTTCAGTACAATGGCGAACTGCGCACCGATACGTGGGAATATGAATATGACGATTCGGGTGTGGAACGATGCATATATTTGGATGCAAACGGACACGTAGGCGGAACGTTTGTCGAAGGGTGGAACTTCTTCGGCGGAAATTGGTATTACTACGAGAGCACAGAGGGCGTTTATCGGAGTAATTCCCTTGATTACGGATCTGCAAAGTATTTTTTCGATTACAGAGGAAAAATGCTTGTCAATAAAGCGCTTTATTCTTGGATAGACGGCAAAGAGCATGTTGTGTACGCCGATAAGAACGGCCACCTCACAACCGAGGGTTGGTTTAAGGACGAAGGCAGTTGGTATTATATCAAAGAAGACGGCAGCCTTGCCAAAGGTTATTTTGATATAGGCGAAAAGACCTTCCTGTTTGATTATGATGGCGCACTCCTTTGCAATTATAAGGGTTATTACGAGAGTTATGTAATAACAAATTCGAACGGCGAAGTTCTCAAAAATGCGTGGTATTATGATGCTGCGGCTGCCGGTGGGGATTATTCCGGATGGATCTATTGTGATGAAGACAGTAGAAGAGTATATTACGGTATATATGAAATCGACGGAGCAAAATATTACTTTTACGATGGATATGCCATTGCTGATACTGTTGCCATAGATGATGACGGTTCGATTTATTATTTCGGTGATGACTTAAAAGGAAATCATTTTTACGGTTGGGTCGAAACCGCAGGCGGAGAGAGTTATCTCTCATTCGGCGAATATCCGTATGACGGTTGGTTTAACAACGGAACATATTGGTATTATCTTGATAACGGCAATATGTATTATAATACCGTAGAGAGAATTAACGAAGACTATTACGCTTTTGCTGCCGACGGCAAACTTATCAACGAACCGGACAATCATTCTGTCGTTTCTTATGATGATTACAACAGAGACTACGTTTTGGTCGGTCCGAATGACGGCAGACTTATTACCGGTTGGTATCCCGTAAACGGTACATACCGTTACTATGCTCCCTATATGCTTTGCAACACATATTACGAGATTGACGGTGTTAACTATTACTTCGACGAAAACGGTTATTACACCACAATAACCGGCGAAGGTTTTCAGTTCTTTGATGGATGCTGGCATTACTTCCGCGGCGGCAAGCCCGTGATCAATGACTGGGTTTATTCCGGCGCTTGGTATTATTTTAACGTTTGGGGCGAGATGCTCGTAGATCGAACAAGGGGAATAGGAGATTATCGTTATTATTTTGATGCCAGCGGCAAAATGTATACCGACGGTTGGTTGGTTTGCAGCGGTTCTTGGTGTTATGCAAACGAAGACGGAACACTTGCAACCGATTTCGCTGTGATTGACGATACGATTTACAATTTTGATTCCGACGGTTTTCTTTGTAACGGAACTGAGGTTGCGTACGTCGGAGAAAATAAATATTTGTTCGTAGACGGTGTTGCCGTAAAGGACGTTACCGATACGGACGGTTGGGTTCAAGTTGGAAGCGTTTGGTATTATATCGACTCCGATTGCAGCGCAGGTTATTACGACGACGGCGAATATAAGATAGGAGAAAACTATTATTATTTCGATGAGAGCGGAAAAATGGGTTCAAACTTAAAGCGTAACTCCCGCTTTTACGGTGCCGACGGCAAGCGCGTGGAAGACGGTTGGGGAACCGACGGTGTTTATTGGTACTATGCCGATAACGGTTGGCTTCGCTTATACAGTATAGAAATCAACGGCAAGTATTATTGTTTCAACGATGATTATCAACTCAAAATCGGCACCTTTGATTTTGAAGATTGGTACGGTAATCACTTTATTGTTGTAACCGATGCGAACGGTGCGGTTATCGCATACAGCAATGTCGATATCGGAGGCGATTGGAAATACAGTTCCTATGAAGGCGGCGGCAATGTCTTCTACATACCTGCCGGCAGAACATATACCGGTTGGCTCGGTGACTATTATCTGTGGGACGGTTATTTGCTTACCAACCAAAATATTGAGCAAGACGGTAAACGTTATTACTTGCAGGCAAACGGCCTCTGTGCACGAAACACCTGGATTCAAGTCAATGATAATATTTGGTGTTACGCTAAATACGACGGTTCGTTTTATTGCGACGAGTGGGCATATATCAGCGGAAACTGGTATTATTTTAATAGTTGGGGCGACTCATTCGCTAATGCAAGTGTCGAGATTGACGGCGTTGTATATCTCTTCGGTGCAGACAGAGAATTGATAGGCACTGTTGTAATAAACAAGGTTGAAAACGGCTGGACAACCGACAACTACGGCAACTGGTATTATTTCCGCGGCGGTGCTCCCGTTACCGGAATGGTGCATTTTGCCAACGCTTCATATGTGTTTGATGAACGTGGCACAATGGCAACAAACTGTTTTTACGGGGGTCGTTACTTCGGTGCTGACGGCAAGATGATAAAGTACACCGGCTGGCAGTTTATTGGCGGCGTCTGGACATATTATGATGAAGAATATTTGGTTGTTGCCGGATGGAAAACAATCGACGGAAAGACCTATTATTTTGAGTCAGACGAAAATTCCGAGTACGGAATGGTTACCGGATATAAAGTAATAGGCGGTAAACTCTATTACTTTAACGAGTCGGGCGCTCTTGAAGGTGCTCGCAGCATTGACAACGGTTGGTATGATGTCGACGGAAAATGGTATTTCTTTCGAAACGGCACTCTTGCCGAAGCTCAGGAATTAATCGATGGCGTTGCATACTATGCCTTTAACCGGGAATGCGAAATGGTAACAAACGACGTTTACTACGGTCACTATTACGGTGCCGACGGCAAACGCGTTATGACAACAGGTTGGCTCTACACTTCCGACGGTTGGAGATATATTGACAGCGACGGTTATGTTTGCACGGGTATACGCCTTATAAACGGTGTTGAATATTGTTTCGACAACGACGGTGTTTGGGTGCAGTAACAGAAGTGAATTTTTAAGAGAACAGCAGAGGGTTTCCCTCTGCTGTTTTTTTGTGTGGCGGGGTTTTATCCCATTTTTTTTGCGAAAAAATTTATCGTATTTTCCGAACAATAATATATTTATATTCTGCAAGCAACTGTTGACAAAGCGCGTTTTTTAATGTATAATATTTTCAGTTCACGAAAATAAGGAGTTTGAGTTTGATGAACAAACAGCAGTATGACGTCCTGCTCGCTTTGGCGGAGCACGGCTTTGAAAACCAACGTACACTTGCCGATAACAGCGCCTGTTCGCTCGGCGTTGTAAACTCGGCTTTGAAAACACTTGCGGAAGGCGGCTTTTTGGGCGAAAACAACGCTCTGACGCAAAAGGCAAAAAAACTGCTTGACGGCAAAAAACCGAAACGTGCCGTAATACTTGCGGCGGGACTCGGGCTGCGTATGATACCGATAAACACCGAAACGCCCAAGGCACTGCTCGAAGTTAAGGGCGAAACACTGATTGAGAGACAAATTCGCCATTTAAAAGAAGTTGGCATAACCGATATTACGGTTGTTGTCGGCTTTATGAAAGAACGTTTCGAATATTTGATTGACAAATGCGGCGTTTCGCTTGCGGTAAACAATATGTATGCCGTTAAGAACAATCTTCACTCGCTCGCGCTTGTGGCGGACAAACTTGAAAACGCATATATCGTACCGAGTGATATATACTGTGCGGAAAATCCGTTCTCAAAATTGGAACTTTATCCGTGGTATGCCGTTACCGATGAGAAAACCGACAAAAGCGATGTTCGCGTAAACCGCAAGGGCGAACTTGTTTCACGTAAACTGCAGGAGCAGGGTAATGCGATGATAGGCGTTGCATATCTCGATTCTGCCGCGGCAAAGACAGTCAAAGAGCGCCTGTGCGAATATAACCGAAATCCGTCGTATGACGGCTCTTTCTGGGAAGACACACTCTACACCGACGGCAAAATGGACGTTTTTGCACGTGTACTTTCGGGCGACAAAGTGCTTGAAGTTAATACCTATGAACAACTTCGCAGTGTTGACAAAGGCTCTCGCAGTCTGCGTGCCGAGATTATAAAAACGGTCGAGCGTGTTATGCAGGTTGACGAAAACAAAATAGAAAACATCACCGTGCAGAAAAAGGGAATGACTAACCGCTCTTTCCTTTTCGATTGCGATAACAAACGCTATATTATGCGTATTCCGGGCGAGGGAACCGATATGTTGATAAACCGTGCCGAAGAGGCAGAGGTTTACGGCGTTGTAAACGGCAAGGGTCTTTCGGACGATGTTGTTTATATAAATCCCGAAAACGGATATAAAATAACCGAATTTTTAAAGGACTCGCGTTGCTGTGACGCCTACGACCCGCAGGATGTTGCACGCTGTATGGAAAGACTGCGTGAATTCCATGCTATGAAACTTTCGGTTGACCACACTTTCGATATTTTCGGAAAGATTGATTTTTATGAGTCGCTTTGGAACGGTATGCCGTCTGAATACGGCGACTATGCCGAAACAAAGCAAAACGTTTTTTCGCTTAAAAGTTTTATTGACGAAAACGCTCTGCCCTACCAACTGACGCATATCGATGCCGTGCCCGACAACTTCCTGTTCTATAAAGACGAGAACGGAAACGAGCAGATTAGGCTTATCGACTGGGAATATGCCGCAATGCAAGACCCCCATGTTGATATTGCGATGTTTGCGATATACGCGCTCTACGGCAGGGACGAAATCGAGGCACTTATAGACGCCTATTTCACAAACGGCTGTTCAAAGCAGACCCGTATAAAAATATATTGCTATATAGCGGCGTGCGGTTTGTGCTGGAGCAACTGGTGCGAATACAAACGCAACCTCGGGGTTGAGTTCGGCGAGTATTCGCTCAAACAGTACCGTTACGCAAAGGAATACTACCGCATTGCACGTGCGGAGATGGAAAAATTGACGGAGGAATAAAAATGTTTGCTGTTGATAATGCTGTCATAATGGCGGCGGGAACATCAAGTCGCTTTGCCCCGCTCTCGTATGAACGCCCGAAAGCGCTTATCGAGGTTAAAGGTGAAGTGCTTATAGAACGCCAAATTCGCCAACTTAGAGAGGCAGGCGTGCCCGAAATAATCGTCGTTGTCGGATACAAGGGCGAACAGTTTGATTATCTTCGCGAAAAGTTCGGGATAAAGATTGTTGAAAATAAAGATTATTTGACCCGCAACAACAACGCAAGCATTTGGGCAGTGCGAGATTATCTTAAAAACACTTATATCTGCTCTGCCGATAATTATTTTTCTGAAAATCCGTTTGAGAAGTGTGTCGATGACAGTTATTATGCCGCTGTCTATGCCGACGGCGAAACCAAAGAGTGGTGTATGGAGAGTGACGAGGACGGCGTTGTTACCGATGTTAAAATCGGCGGCAAAAACGCGTGGTATATGCTCGGTCACGTTTTTTGGAGCAGTGAGTTCAGCGAAAAATTCAAAAAAATTCTCGCTGCGGAATACGACCTTCCCGAAACCGCAGACAAACTTTGGGAGAGCATATATATTGATCACATAGACGAACTGAAACTTAAAATCAGAAAATACTCTTCCGACGTGATATTCGAGTTTGATACCCTTGACGAACTGAGAGAATTTGACGGTTCGTATATTGCAAATACCCGCTCGGTATTGCTCGCAAATGCCGCAAAGGAACTCGGTTGCGCCGAGAGCGATATAACCGATGTTACGGCGTATAAAGACGGCAACAACGCCGCCGCGGGCTTTAAGTTTTGCGTAAACGGCGGATATTATAAATATTCGTACGAAGAGAAGAAACTAAGGAGACTTTAAAATGGCAAGAGAACTCGTAAAGAGCGATATTCCGAAAGTAAAATCGCTTGTAAAACAGGTGTTCGGTACAGATGCCGTTTCCGATATCGCAAGAATGGGCGGACTCACCAACCACACATATGAGGTTTTGCTTGAAAACGGCGAAAAGTATGTTGTGCGATTGCCGGGTGAGGGCACAGAGGATATGATATGCCGTGGCGACGAAAAGGTCAGCACCGAACTCGCTTGCAAACTCGGAATAGATGCCGAACTGCTCTATTTCGGCGAGGATGGCGCAAAGGTAACACGCTTTATCACAAACGCACAGACGATGTCGAAAGAGACACTCAAAGACCCGAAAATGATTGCCTTGGCGGCAGAAAATCTTAAAATTCTTCATACCTGCGGTGTTGATACCAAAGTTCCGTTTGAAGTTTTTGCGATGGCAGAACAGTATGAGAATATCATAAACGGCAACAACGTTCCGATGTATGACGATTATGCCGAGATAAAACAGCGCGTTATGGATATTAAGGCACGTCTTGACAGCAAGGGTGTGGCAAAACCGGTCCCATGTCACAACGACCCGCTTTGTGAAAACTGGGTATACGGCGACGGCAAGATGTATCTTATCGACTGGGAATATGCCGGAATGAACGATGGTATGTGGGATTTGGCAGACGTTTCGATTGAGGCTGACTTCGGTGATAGCGAAGACACGCTCCTGCTCTATAAATATCTCGGTAAAGAGCCGACCGCCCTTGACCGTGAGCGTTTCTTGGCAAACAAGTTGTATCTTGATTATCTTTGGACACTTTGGGGCAAGACCCGTGTTCCGTTTGACGGAGACGAAATGGAGCAATATGCCGCAGAACGTTATGACCGATTAAAGCAAAATATTAAAAACTTTGTAACGGAGGAATAATTTATGTTTACAGGATTAACCGCAGGTATCCTTTGGGGATTGGATACCGTAATTTTGGGCATTGCGCTCGCAATGGCTCCCTTTGTATCAACCGAGCAGGCAATTTTCTTAGCACCTTTCGTAAGCACCTTTTTACACGACGCCTGTTCGTCAATTTGGATGCTTATTTATATGGGAATAAAAAAGCAGTACAAAAACGTTCTGCGTGCGCTTAAAACAAAAAGCGGAAAGTTTATCATTCTCGGCGCGCTTCTCGGCGGCCCTATCGGAATGTCGGGTTATGTTGCCGCAATAAATTATATCGGGCCGGCATACACTGCGATAATTTCCGCATTCTTCCCCGCTCTCGGCGCAGTCCTTTCCTATATTTTCTTAAAAGAAAAGATGAAACCTGTTCAACTTGTAGGTCTTCTTGTGAGTATCTTTGCCATAATAATTATGGGTTACACCCCCGGTGCCGACTCGGGTGAAATGAAAAACGCACTTCTCGGATTTATCTGTGCCGGAATTTGCTGTGTAGGCTGGGCGGCAGAGGCTGTTATCGTTTCCTACGGAATGAAAGACCCTAACATAACCGACGAGCACGCATTGCAAATAAGACAGTTGACTTCTGCGCTCTTCTACGGAATTGTTATCATAACCGCTCTCAAGGGTTGGGGCTTCACGCTTGATATTGTCGCAAACAAGGCAACACTCGTAATTCTCATTTCCGCACTCTTCGGAACGGCATCCTATATTTTCTACTACAAAGCGATTGCCGGTATAGGCGCAACAAAGGCGATGGCACTTAATATTACATATTCCGCTTGGTCTATTGTATTCTCGCTGATACTCGTTAGTACGCTTCCGGACGTAAAGAGTGTAATTTGCGGTATCGTAATAGTTTTAGGCTCTTTGGTTGCCGCCGCAGACCCGAAAGAATATTTCAAGAAGAAATCCGCATAAAAACGAAAACCGCAGGCTTGACCTGCGGTTTTTCTTTTAGTATATAATTTATTTATCCGTTATTTTCGAAAAAGGTTTTTCAAGCAGTCCGAAAAGCAAAACACCGCCGACAACTGCAATTCCGGCGTTTATAAGGGTTGAACTTTGCGCTAAGAGTGACGCGGTAACAGCGGCGGAAAAATTCGAACCCGCAATTACAAACTGAACGACCTTCCACAAAAACTCTCCCGCAATGTTTATAAGCATTCCGCTTGACGCACCGACAACAGCTGATGCCGTTTTCGTCGAAAGACGGTTTTTCAAAAGCGCAAAGACGACGCACAGTACACCGATTACCGCGAATAGCGGGCAAAGCACGGCGCTCTTTCCCGCGGTGTGAAGCAAAATCATTCGCACAGCCATTGCAGCTGCCATTAAAAGTGCCGTTCCGCCCGAGATAAACAGCGCGGTTGAGGGATATTTTTTGCGGGTCTTGAAGAAGTTATAAACAAGACCCACCGTGAGTCCTATTAAAAATTTCAGCAAAAAAGTTTTCGGTGCGGAGTCGATATGTCCGTTAAGTATATCGTAAAGTCCCATTCCGATTGAACCCGCAAGTCCGCCCTGCCAGCCGCCTATAAGCAGTGACGCCGTCACGACCACCAAATTTCCGAAGTGGATAAACATATGGGCAAAGGGAAAGAAAAACAGCACAAGCGAAATATAACTGATTGCCGCAAAAAGTGCGATAAGCGTTATGTTGACTGTTCTTTGATGGTTGGTCATCTTTCCGAAAAACATAATAAAACCTCCAAAGGGTATTGCTTTTGTTCTGTTTTGGTGTTAATATTCTATCAGCAAAGTGTCCGCTTATAAATAGCCAGTTTTAATCTTTTTTGAAAGGACAGATGTTATGCTGTTGGATTTTTTGGAACCGGATAACCGCGAGGACGTACTGTATCGCTCGATTTATGAGAAAATAAAGGCCGCTGTTGAATGCGGCGCAATAAAGAGGGGTGAAAAACTGCCCTCTGTGCGAGAGGCGGCGGCGCAACTCTCGGTCAGCCGTACCACTGTTGAAAATGCCTATTCTAGACTTTGTATCGAAGGTCTTGCGGAGAGCCTTCCGCAACGTGGATATTTTGTCAGAGGGGTGTCTGCTTTGCCCGATAAAACGGTTTTGCCGTCCGCCGAAAAACCCACACCGAAATACGATTTTTCCAGTCGCAGTACCGACAGTGCGGCGTCTGATACGGCACTTTGGAAAAAACTTGTGCGTTCGGTTTTATGGAACAACGAAGAACTCAATTCCTATGGCGACCCGCAGGGTGAAAGGCGACTGCGCGAGGCGTTGGCGGCGTACTCTTATAAAGCGCGTGGCGTGCGCGCGACTGCCGATAATATTATAATCGGAGCGGGAGTTGACCCGCTGTTGCATATTCTTTGTTCGCTCACGGGGCGAAACTGTACCGTCGGCATTGACGGCGGCGGGTTTAAAACCGCAGAACGCATTTTTTGCGATTACGGAATAGAAACGAAAATTCTCCCTACCGATTCTAGCGGAGCGACGTCAGAGGGACTTTACGAAAGCAAAAGCGATATTCTCTTTTTAATGCCGTCGGCACTTTCCAAAATAAATGTTAATGCGCTTTCGAAAAGGCGCGGTGCATATGCCGACTGGGCAGAAAGCGGGGAACACCTTATTATCGAGGACGATTACAACGGCGAGTTGCGTTACACCGCCCACACTGTCCCCTCTTTTCAGGGCACGCTTCCCGAAAAAACAGTCTATATAGGAAGTTTTTCAAAACTGCTTTTGCCCTCGGTGCGAATAGCCTATACCGTTCTGCCGCAATCTTTGTGCGACCGTTTTAAAGAAAGGCTTAACGGCTATAACCAAACCTGCGGAAAAATTGAACAGTTGGCATTGGCGGAATATATCGAAAGCGGTGCGCTGGAGAAACATCTTCGCCGTCTTCGCCGAATTTATTATGCCAAAAGCCAAACCCTCTGCCGTGAACTCTCCGAGCGGTTGCAGTGCATTCGCAGTCTTAAAATTTTCGAGTCTTCCCTGATCGCCGTCCTGTATACCGATATCGACGCCGCAAGCGAGGATATCTGCGCCGCCGCCGAAAGAAACGGAATACGGCTTATGGAACATAAAGAGAGGGGCGCGATCAGGCTTTGTTTCGCCGGCATAAGCGAAGAGGATATTCCCGCCGCAGTGCAGAGTTTAAGCGCGGTTTTAAAATCAAATTTCGGATAAAAAAGAGTACGGACTTCCGTACTCTTTCTTTCTACTGTCTTTCATCAAGACTTTTATATTCTCTTTCTTCTTTGACGTTGATATATGCCGGACGGATTATCTTGCCGGCGTTTTGAATTTCCTCAATGCGGTGTGCGCTCCAACCCGCTATGCGGGATATGGCAAAGAGCGGTGTAAACAACTCACACGGCAGTTCGAGCATTTTATAAATAAGGCCGGAATAGAAGTCGACATTGGGGCTGACACCCTTATACATTTTGCGCTTTTCGGAAATGATTTCCGGCGCCATTTCGGCAACCGACTCATAAAGCGCATATTCTTCATCGTAGCCTTTTTCCACAGCCAAAGCCTTGGCGCAACTTTGCAAGATATCGGCACGCGGGTCGGAAAGGGAGTATATTGCGTGACCCATTCCGTATATCAAACCTGCCTTGTCAAACGCCTGTTTTTCAAGCAGTTTTACAAGATAATCTTTAACCGCGCCTTTATCCTTTGTGTTTACGTTTGCCTGCATATCTTCGAACATACGCACAACTTTAATGTTCGCACCGCCGTGGCGAGGGCCTTTGAGAGAGCCGAGTGCCGCCGCAACCGATGAATATGTATCGGTGCCCGACGAGGTTACAACGTGTGTGGTAAATGTCGAGTTGTTTCCGCCGCCGTGTTCTGCGTGGAGAACAAGTGCCAAATCGAGAATTTTTGCCTCAAGCGGACTGTATTCGCCGCTCTCGCGCAGAATATTAAGCACGGTTTCAGCGGTTGAAAGACCCGCTTTTGGCAGATGGATAAACAAACTTTTTCCCTGATGATAGTGCTGAAACGACTGATAGCCGTAAACCGAAAGCAAGGGAAAAAGCGATATAAGTTGCATACTCTGCCTTAAAACGTTCGGAACGGAAATATCGTCCGGATTGTCGTCATAAGCATAAAGTGCCAATACACTGCGGGACAGAACGTTCATCATATCCTTGCCGGGGGCTTTGAGTATCATATCACGCACAAAAGACGTGGGCAAACTGCGGTAGTCCGAGAGTTGCGCGCAAAAGCGGTCGAGTTGTTGTTTGTTCGGAAGTTGAGAAAACAGCAACAGATATGCAACTTCTTCATAGCCGAAACGATGTTCTTTTGTGAAGCCGTCAACCAAATCGCGAACGTCAATACCACGGTAGCAAAGTTTTCCATGGCAGGGAACGGATTCGCCGTTTGGCCCTTTTTCTTTTGCTTTGACCATTGAAATTTCGGTGAGTCCGGTGACAACGCCGTTGCCGTTCATATCACGCAAACCGCGGTTTACGTGGTGCTGTTCGTACATTTCGGATTTTATATTATTATTATCGCAAGAAAGTTTTGCAAGTTCTTCGATATATGGTGTAACTTCGGAATAAGATTTTTTCATTTTAACTCCCTTTCTTTACCTATCTGTCTAGTATGGATTTAAGTATATTGTACCATAAAAGTTGACACTTTTCAATTTCTATGTTAGTATTTTAATATATTATTCATAATGAGGTGTTCCCTGTGCTCAAACGGTTTTTAAGTTATTATAAACCACACAAGAAAACTTTTGTGCTGGATATGCTGGCGTCTTTTTTTGTGTCTATGATGAGTATTCTCTATCCGATTGTAACAAGACAAATGTTAAATGACCTCATTCCAAATAAAAAGTATAATCTTATTATTGCATTCGGAATAGGACTGCTTTTGATTTATGTTATACGAATGCTTTTAAACTATTATATTCAGTACAAAGGTCATATGATGGGCGTGCGTATGCAGGCGCAGATGCGAAGCGAGATGTTCTTGCATCTGCAAACGCTGCCATACAGTTTTTATGATAATCACGAAACGGGAAAAATTATGTCCCGTATGACAAACGACTTAATGCAGGTCAGCGAACTCGCACACCACGGCCCTGAGAATATAATTATTTCCACAATATCAATTATCGCATCTTTTATCTATCTTTGCACTATCGACGTTTGGCTGACACTCATAATTTTTGTCTGCGTTCCGTTTTTGATATTCATATCTGCCGCCCTGCGCGGAAAAATGCACGATGCTTTTATGCGAAGCCGTCAGTCTACCGCCAAAATAAACGCCGCGCTTGAAAACAGCATCTCCGGCATACGCGTTACCAAAGCCTTTACAAATTCGAAAGCCGAAGAGATTAAGTTTGAGGGCGGAAACGCGGAGTTTGTTGAAGCGCGCAAGGACTCCTATCAGGCAATGGGAAAGTTCCACTCGCTCACCACTTTTGTAACAGAGATTTTTAATGTTATAATTCTCATAGCGGGCGGTATGTTTTTATACAACGGCAGAATAAACTTTGCCGATTATTCGGCGTTTGTTGTTTCGATTAACATATTTTTAAGCCCCGTGCGTATGCTGATAAGTTTTGTCGAACAGTTTCAGGATGGAGCAACAGGTTTTGCCCGCTTTTGTGAAATTATGGATACAGAACCGGAAAGAGACGAAGAGGGCGCTGTGGCATTCAATCGTGCCGACGGTCATATAGAACTTAAAGGCGTGACCTACGGTTATAATGAAGAGAGCGATGTTTTAAAGAATATAAGCCTCGATATCAAAAAAGGCGAAACGTTTGCTCTTGTCGGGCCGAGCGGCGGCGGTAAAACCACGATTTGCCATTTGATACCGCGTTTTTACTCCCTTGAAAAGGGAGAAATTTTGATTGACGGAACGGATATCAGGCATATCAAAATGGACTCATTGCGCAAAAATATAGGCATAGTTCAACAGGATATATATTTGTTCAACTCAAGCATTCGCGACAATATTCTTTACGGCAATCCCGCCGCTGATGAGGAAAGCGTTATAAATGCGGCAAAGCGTGCAAATATTCACGATTATATAATGTCGCTCCCCAATGGCTACGATACCGAAATAGGAGAGCGCGGCGTACGTCTGTCGGGCGGTCAAAAACAACGTCTGAGCATTGCCCGCGTTTTCTTGAAAGATCCCCCGATTTTGATTTTGGACGAGGCGACAAGTGCGCTTGACAACACGACCGAAATTTTAATACAAAAGGCGCTTGACGAACTTTGCAAGGGTCGCACGACTATCGTTGTCGCGCATAGGCTTTCAACCGTTAAAAACGCCGACCGTATTGCCGTTATCGACGGTGGCAAAGTGACTGAGGAGGGCACCCACGATGAACTTTTGTCCCGCGGAGGCACTTATGCGTCGCTCTATTCGCTCCAGTTCAGAGAAGAATAACAAAAAACCGACAGTAGATATTAACTGTCGGTTTTCTTATCGCTGTCAAGCAGTTCAAAGAAGGTATAGTTTAGGTTCTCTTTCATAAGGTCCCAAATGTTTATTATCTCTTTGCCAAACCGTTGGGCATATCGTATTGTGTTTTGTGAGCCGCCGCTTTTGCCGTCGCAAAAGGCAATAACACGCTCACTTCGGTCAACCATATATTCATTTCGCTCGGCAAAGCACCGAGGGTGATATATGTCGGAAACATAAAGTATTTCGTCCGCGTCTGACAACACTCGACGGTACAACTCTTTCCATCTCGGCGAAAAGGCGCTGTCCTGCGCACGGTAGGGCAAAACCATAACAAGGCGAAAATTGTTTTTTTGTCGCATAAGCAGTAAAAGTTCCGCAGCCAACAGGTCAAATCCTTTCGCACCGCCGCAGTAAAAGGTGTCAAAACCGTCGGCAATCGCGCGTGCTATTTCGGTTGTAAGGCGGCTTTCAAAGCGCATATATTCAATGTTGCCGTCATCGCAGGGGAAGGGGAATTTTTCCGGACGGTAGCCCGTAAAACAACAGCCTCTCATTTTCTCACCTCTGCGTACCATTTTATAGCGGCAGATATACTTTGTCAAGGAACTTAAAAATATTAAGTTTTTTCGTCAAATTATTGACTTTTTTCTTGTATAATTTTATTATTATTAAGAGGTGAACAACTATGGATAATATTGATATTAAAATATTGAGTCTTTTACAGCAAAACGCGCGTATGCCGCTCAAGCAAATCGCGCAAAGTGTTTTTCTGTCTTCCCCCGCCACCGCCGCACGGATAGAGCGTCTTGAAAAAGCGGGCATAATCTCCGGATACCATGCGGAACTAAATCTCAAAAAACTCGGCTTTCCGATAATCGCTTTCATAAATCTTGAACTTAATCCCGACCAAAAGCCGGAATTTTACCCATTTATTTGTTCGCACCCGAATGTTTTGGAGTGTTGCTGTGTAACGGGGCATTTCTCAATGCACATAAAGGTTGCGTTTGATTCGACCGAAAGTCTTGATACTTTTATAGGCAATCTTCAAAAATTCGGCAGTACCGAAACGCAAATTGCATTTTCCGTTCCGCAAGAGCCGAGAGGTGTGGATATAGAAACATTGGCGGCTGATGAAACGCCCTCTCACACGCACAATGTTACCGAAAAGTAGCCTATTGCGAAACAGGCGGGAAATGTTAAAATCCACGCCGCAAGCATACTGCCATAAGTTTTAAAATTGACCTGACGCTGTGCGATACCCACCCCGAGCACCGCCGTGGTCTTGGTGTGGGTCGTGCTTGCAATACAAGTTGCAACTGCGTTCGGCGCATCAGTCCAACCGTTAACAAAAATCACCGCCGAAACAAGCAGGGCGGTGAGCAAAAATTGCGGATTTAAAAAAGCGGTCATTGCAAATCCCCCGTTCATATAAGTATATGAAGCGATAGGTTTTGCAATGACCGATAAATTTACGAAAATTTTTCGCTTAGTTCCAAGGTGTTTTATCGATTTCGTTCAATTCAACATAACTCTCAAAACTTGTATCTTCATAAATAAAGGCTTTTATCATAGAGGTGGCATAATCCAAGTTGTAATAAACGCCGCCGGCAACACCGCCGTTCTTTCCCGATATAACGCAACCGTCATACGGAATTCTCGCACTTGTATCAAGCGTTCCGCCGCTGATAACCGCCGTTGCAAGTCGCAAAATTTCCTTTTCTGTCAGTGATGTTTCAACAAGCGGGAGCATCTTCTTTATAAATGCGGGATATTTTAAAATGCTCATATCTTTTGCTTTTTTGAAAAGTTCGTTAAGAACATAGCGCTGACGTGCGGTTCTGCCGTAATCGTCATATTCACCCCAAGCAGTGGGTTCGTGGCGTATTCTTGCCCAAGCAACCGCTTGCAAACCGTTCAGCAGTTGCTTTCCGGGGGTTTTGACATATTCATAATCCTTAATTCCGAGAACATAGGCCTGCTCGGCTATTGCGGCGTTGAGACCGTATGTTTTGTTGTTAATTTCTCGCTGTGTAACTTCAACCTCAATGCCGCCGACAGCATCAATCAAATCTGCCATACCGGAGAAGTTAACCGTGGCATAATCGGTTATGTCGAGTGAGAAGTTCTGGTTGAGAGTTTTAATGGCGAGTTCGGCCTTACCCTTGTTGTATGCCGAGTTGATTTTTGCTGCCTTGCCGTTGATAAGCACAACGCTGTCACGCATTACCGAGATGAGTTTAACCGTCTTTTTATCGGTATCAACACTCATTATCATAATAGAGTCGGACAGACCGGACATAGACTCGCCGTCGCGCGTGTCTATACCGAAAAGTGCAATGTTTTTAATATGTTCTTCCGAGTCTTCGGAATTAACTCCGAGGTTGCCTTCGTCGACTTCGGTTTTATTATATTTAAAATAATTCAGCGCAAACGCCAAAAGACCTGTAACGACTACGCAAAAGGCAAGTAGTACCGAAAGAATTGTTATTATAATTTTGTTCTTTTTCGATTTTTTACGTTTTTTGGTCTTTTTCGCGCTACTGTATATATCGATAAAATCAACACTGTTTTCTTCGTGTTTACCCATATTTTAATCTTCCTTTTCTATCAAGATGCGGTAAATATCGCCCTTTTTACAGCCTGTAACGGCAGCCGCCTCGCGTGCCGCGGACGATGCGCTGTTTCCGCCATCCATAAGGCTTTTTGCCATTGCGGCAGCATCTTCCAGCGTGTATTCTTCGCTTTCTTCCTCTTTACCTGAGATAACAAGCACAAATTCACCTTTCGGTGTGTTCAGCGCGTAGCATTCCGCTGCTTGTGAAAGGGTAGTACGTATAACCTCTTCGTGAAGTTTTGTCAACTCACGGCAAAGAGATATTTCCCTGTCACCGAAGGCGGCCAGCATATCACGCAATGTTGCCAAAAGTTTGTGGGGTGCTTCGTAAAACACCATTGTGCGGGTTTCGTTTTTCAGTTGTTCAAGGTGTGTTCTGCGGCTTTGCTTGTTTACCGACAAAAAGCCTTCAAAACAAAACCTGCCGGTCTTCAAACCGCAAACCGAAAGCGCCGTTATAACCGCGCTCGGGCCGGGAACTGACTCAACTTCTATTCCGTTTTCGTGACAGGCGCGAACGAGGTCTTCACCCGGGTCTGAAATAGCAGGCATACCCGCATCAGTCACTATAGCACATTTTTCGCCCTTTTTCAACCTTAAAAGTAATTTTTCGGTCTTTATAGCCTTATTATGCTCAAAATAACTGACAAGCGGTTTTTGAATATCAAAATGGTTAAGCAGTTTAAGAGATACCCTTGTATCTTCGGCGGCAATAAAATCCACCGTACGCAGAGTTTCAAGCGCGCGGGGAGAAATATCGCCTAAATTTCCGATAGGCGTGCCCACAACAAAAAGTTTACCGCTCACAGATATGCCTCCTTATAACTTCCGTAAATTTCAATCATCTCTTGCGAAAAATTTTCGCCGTCGTACACATAAAGCGTAGGTTCAACGCGCATGCCGCTGTTCCCGCAACGTCTGCCCTCAAGCAACACAAGCCACGGCTCGTCTCCGACCGAACGGCAGACGAGTTGCATACGTTTGGGTTCTATTTTATTATTGCGCATAAAATAAATCATATCGGCAATGCGTTCGGGACGGTTGCAAAGGCAGAGTCGTCCTCCTGTTTGCAAAAGTTTTGCCGATGTCGCGATAATATCTTCCAATGTGCAGGCGGTTTCGTGTCGCGCAATTATATCCGCTCCGCTTAGGCTTTTAATACCTGTTCCCTCTGCTTTATATGGCGGATTACAGGTAACGACACGAAAGTGTCCGAAGGGGATTTTTCCTTTTAAGTCAAGCAGGTCGGAATGAATTACCGAAAATTTTTCGTCAAGTCCGTTGTGCTCGACGGAACGTCTTGCCAAATCACAGGCCTCCGGCTGAATATCAACGCCGTAAATCTCTTTGGGTGTATCTTTACGACACCACAAAAGCGGGATAATTCCGCACCCCGTCCCAAGGTCACAGGCAGATTCACTTTTTTTCGGTGCGGCAAAATTCGCAAGCAGTATCGCGTCGGTTCCGAATGTGTGATTTTTAGATACAAAAATCT
The DNA here is from genome assembly GCA_964566175.1 of uncultured Eubacteriales bacterium. Lineage (GTDB taxonomy): Bacteria > Bacillota > Clostridia > Oscillospirales > Acutalibacteraceae > SIG589. The sequence continues at coordinate 12,475 of CAZMHU010000006.1, read as the reverse complement.
CAATACCGTTGCCGAGCGGTTCTTTTTTTATCATTTTCTGCTCCATTTTACACCCTGCGGTGTGTCCTCAAGCACAATGCCCATTTCATTCAAGCGGTTGCGTATTGCGTCGGCTGTTGCAAAATCGCGTGCTTTGCGGGCGGCAGTACGCTGTGCTATGAGTTCTTCAACTTCGGCATCAAGCGAGCCGTCATCAACGTTGTATACAAGACCGAGCACATCGCAAAGTTCGTCATACGCGGCGAGTTCGGCTCTCAACGTTTCCTTTCCGGCACCCGATGCAATCGACAGGTTTATATCCTTAACGAGGTTAAACACCGTTCCTAGGGCATCGGCGGTATTAAGGTCATCGTCCATTGCTTCAATAAACTCGACCCTGCGTTTTTCCAAAAAGTCGGGTGTTTCGCCGCCGTCTGGTGCATGCTCAATCGCAAAGGTGAGTCCTTCGCGGCATTTATACATACGGTCGAGCGCATTTTTGCTTTGTTCGATAATTTCGGTTGAATAGTTAATGGGACTGCGGTAATGTGAAGAAATCATTATAAAGCGGATAGGTTCATAGCCGTATTTTTCGGCGACCTCACGTACCGTGAAGAAATTGTTGAGCGATTTCGACATCTTGCGGTTATCAACGTTTATATAACCGTTGTGCATCCAGTAGTGTGCAAAGTCACAGCCGTTTGCACATTCGCTCTGAGCAATTTCGTTCTCGTGGTGCGGGAAGATGAGATCCTGTCCGCCGCAGTGAATATCAATCGTCTTTCCGAGATACTTTCCCGCCATTGCTGAGCATTCAATATGCCAACCGGGGCGGCCGTTGCCCCAAGGAGACTCCCAAAACGGTTCGCCCTCTTTTGCGGATTTCCAAAGGCAGAAATCCATAGGGTCTTCTTTAATATCGGTGACGTCAATTCTCGCGCCTGCTTCCAAATCGTCAAGTGGCTGGTGTGAAAGTTTGCCGTATTGTGAAAATTTTCTTGCACGGAAATATACGTCACCGTGTGACTCATAGGCATAGCCTTTTTTTACGAGTTCGGAGATTATATTCTGTATCGCGTCGATGTTTTCGGTCGCGCGGGGATGATGCGTTGCACGGCGGATGTTAAGACCGTCGGCATCGGTCCAATATTCTGCGATAAACTGCTCGGCAACAAGCGGAACGGTTGTGCCGTTTTCGTTTGCCTTGCGAATGAGTTTATCGTCAATATCGGTAAAGTTTTGAACAAATGTAACTTTGTTTCCGTGCCATTCAAGATAGCGGCGGAGAACGTCGAAAACGCAGAGTGGGCGGGCGTTGCCGATATGAATAAAGTTGTAAACGGTCGGGCCGCAGGCATAAATTTTATATTCTCCCGGCGTAATCGGTACAAGTTCTTCCTTTGTGCGTGTGAGGGTATTAAATATTTTCATTTTCCTTTAACCTTTCTTCAAGTTCTTCTATTTTCATATCAAGACGGCAAATTTCCTGTGCAACAGGGTCGGGAATGTGAATCTGATCCATAGGTGTCACTCTCATTCCGCTGCGTTTGACGATACGTGCCGGAACGCCAACAACGGTACAGTCCGGCGGTACTTCGTCGAGCACGACAGCACCCGCTGCGATGCGGGAATTGTCACCTACTGTAAACGGCCCTAAAACCTTTGCGCCGCTGCTTATCATAACGTTGTTTCCGATGGTCGGGTGACGCTTGCCTTTGTGTTTTCCTGTTCCGCCGAGGGTTACCCCCTGATATATCAAAACATCGTCGCCGATTTCGGTGGTTTCACCTATAACGACGCCTGTTCCATGGTCGATAACCAAACGTCTTCCGATTTTTGCGGCGGGATGAATTTCTATTCCCGTTTTTCTGACGGCACGCTGAGAAATAGAGCGTGCGATGAAAAACATTTTATGGCGGTAAAACCAGTTTGCTCTTCTGTGCATTCTGACTGCCTTAAATCCGGGATAAAGAAAACAAATTTCCAACGCACTGCGTGCGGCGGGATCGCGCTCGCGAAAAGCGGCAATATCCTCTTTCAATCTGTCAAACATATAATCACTCCAAAAAAATACGCCTCCGTTGCATAACGCAACGGAGGCGGCAGTATATCCGCGGTTCCACTCCTGTTTATAACTTAAAAGACATATAACGGTGTCGACCCGCGCCGTCATTTCCTACGGCGTGCTGTCGGGGTGCAATTTTCATTATGCTTTCTCGGACTTTTTCACCGACCAAGCCCTCTCTTTATCAAAAGCAAAATTACTTTTCCCGATAAACGCATCAAATATCCGTTTGGTATATTATATTATATTTTTTCGATTTTGTCTACCGTTTATTTCGATGCTAATATTGCTTCCTTGTTTTGAACGATATATATAACGCCCGAAATTACGGTGAGCACGGCCGAAATCCACAGCATAACCGTGACGGCGATGTTGAAAAACGATGTCAATGCGTCGGAAACCGTAACAAACGAAGGCAAACTGATTATAAACATTGTGGCGATAATGGCAACCATCTGGCTGACGGTCTTTGCCTTGCCCCACATATTTGCGGCAATGACCTTTCCGCTTTGAACGCAGACAAGTCTGAGCGACGTTATCATAAATTCACGGAAAAGGACGATAAATACTATCCACGTTATGCCGGGGCAAATTCCCGATTGCAAAAAGCCGAGATACGCCGCCGTTGTGAGCATTTTGTCGGCGAGGGGATCTAAAAATTTTCCGAAATCGGTAACAAGACCGTGCTTGCGGGCGATTTTGCCATCCAACATATCGGTGAGCGATGCCAGAGCAAAAATAACAAGCGAAATAACATAATGATACTTAAAATCGGTTATCATTGTAAACATAAATATAGGGGTCGCGATAATTCTCGCAACGGTGAGTTTATTCGGCAGGTTCATCAATCATCTCTCCCAGTAAATCATATTCGATACAATCGTTAATATGCACGCGGACATAGTCGCCTATGACCTGCGGTGCGTTTGTAATAAAGAAAATTTTTCCGTCAACATCGGGGGCGTCCGAGGGACTGCGTCCGTAATAGCAACGGATATAGTTGTCATAGCCTTCAATCAAAACCTCGGTTTCGGTATCGATTTTCGCGGCGTTCTTTTCGTTAACTATTGTGAGTTGGTCGGTCATAATGTGTTCGGCACGGTCGATTTTAACCTGTTCGGGGACTTGATTTTCAAATTCAGCAGCGGGGGTATCTTCCTCTGCCGAGTATGCAAAGCAACCGAGCCTGTCAAAGCGCTGCGCCTTTACAAATTCCGCGAGTTCCTCATACTGCGCTTCGCTCTCGTCGGGGAAACCGGTGATAAGGGTGGTACGGAGCGTGATATCGGGAACGATACTGCGGATGTGTTCGAGGGTTTTCTCGATATCGGCTTTCGTTCCTTTGCGGTTCATACGGCGAAGAATTTCGTCGTTGCAGTGCTGGAGCGGTATATCAAGATATTTGCAAAGTTTTTCTTCGTCACGGAGTGCATAAAGCAGATCATCGGTTATCTTGTCGGGATAGGTGTAAAGCGTGCGTATCCAATGTATACCGTCGATTTTGCAAAGTTTTTTAAGCAGTGACGCCAAACGGTACTCGCCGTATAGGTCAATTCCGTAGGCTGTTGTGTCCTGTGCGACAACGACAATTTCGCTCACACCGTTCTTTGCCAGTTCCTTTACTTCCTCTATTATGCTTTCTTCACTGCGGGAACGGAAACGGCCTCTGATTTTCGGTATGGCGCAATATGTGCAACAGTTGTCACAACCATCGGCGATTTTAACATATGCGGTATAGGGTGCGCCGCCGAGAATACGCTTCGCGTCAAGGTTTAGCGAAAATTTTTCGCCGTACGAATTTTCGGGTTTGTTTTTCAGTGCATTTTCAATAAGTTCGGCGATTTTTCCGTTGCTTCCGATACCTACGACCATATCAGTTTCGGGTATCTCTTCGGTAATATCGTCACGGTAACGCTCGGCAAGACAGCCGGTAACAACAAGAAGTTTCAAGTTCCCATCTTTTTTGTACTGTGCCGCCTCGATAATATTTTCGATAGCCTCGCGTTTTGCGTCCTCAATAAAGCCGCAGGTGTTTATTATGATAACATCTGCCTGTGCTTCTTCGGAAACAAGTTCGTATCCCGCTGTTTTAAGTGTGTAAAGCATTTGCTCGGCATCAACCTGATTTTTCGGACAGCCGAGCGACACCATTGCCACCTTTGTTGCCATAATTAAAATTCCTCACAGTTGTCAATTTTTTCAGAATATTCTTTCAGTGCCGCCTTGACATCGCCATACGAAAAGCCTTTGCGTATGAGTGATGCGAAAACCTTGCGAACATTATCTTCGCTGCTTAAGCGGCGGCTGTATTTCTTTTCAAGCAGTTCGGCAAGTTGCCTTGAGGGGTTACTTTCGTTTTCCTCAACCGCCTGTTTTGCAATATCATTCGGAACGCCTTTTGCGAAAAGTTTTCGTAAAATCTCTCGGTCGGAAACATTTGCCTCGGAGAGTGCCGCTACAATGTTTTTGGCATAGCGAAAATCGTCAATGAGACCCAACTCTTCCATACGCTCCGTAGCAAACTCAGCCGCCTGCGGATTGAACGCGCGGCAAAGTTTGTCATAAAGTGCTTTTTTGCTGTGGTCGGCACGCGACAAGTACCAAAGTGCGCGTGACTTTGCCCTGTCGCATTCCGACTTTTCCAAAAGGGTGCAGAGTTCTTCACGTTCAAGGCACATTCCCGTTTTTAGGCGCGCCGATAAAACGGTGTCGGTATTAAAAATAAATTCTTCACCGTCCGCCGTAACGTAGGTCAGCCCTTTGCGGTGTTCCTTGATTTCGGTTATTTTCATTATTCGTCAACCGCAACGTCGATATTGATTTTTTTGCGTGTTTTTGCGGGGGTCGGTTCTGCCGCGGGTTCTGCCGCTACGGCAGGTTTTTCCTCGGTCTGCGGTGCATCGCCCACGTGAGCCGCCGAAAAAATCTTGCTCTCGATTTCGTTCGCGAGTTCCGGATTGTCGACAAACAATGCCTTTACGTTGTCACGACCCTGTCCTAAGCGGGTTTCGCCGTAATAGAACCACGCACCGGAGCGCTTGATAACTTCATACTCAACGCCGAGGTCGACAATTTCGCCCTCGCGGGAGATACCCTTGCCGTACATAATATCAAAGGTTGCCTCACGGAACGGAGGAGCGACCTTATTTTTAACAATCTTTGCTCTTGTTCTCGAACCAATCATCTCGCCGTTGACCTTTATTGTTTCGGTTCTGCGAACATCAATACGTACAGACGCATAGAACTTCAGCGCGCGGCCACCTGTTGTGGTTTCGGTCGGGCCGTACATAACGCCGACCTTCTCACGAAGTTGGTTAATGAAAATCGCAATGCAGTTGGATTTTGAAATCGCACCGGCAAGTTTACGCAGTGCTTGCGACATAAGACGTGCGTGCAGACCTACGTGTGAGTCGCCCATTTCGCCCTCGATTTCGGCGCGGGGAACTAGTGCGGCTACCGAGTCGATAACAACCATGTCAACAGCGCCCGAGCGTACAAGAGCCTCGGTTATTTCGAGAGCCTGTTCGCCGGTGTCGGGCTGTGATACCAAAAGCGAATCAATATCAACGCCGAGATGTTTCGAATATATCGGGTCAAGTGCGTGCTCAACGTCGATAAACGCCGCAGTGCCGCCCGCCTTTTGCGTTTCGGCGATTGCGTGAAGTGCAAGCGTTGTTTTACCCGAAGACTCGGGGCCGTAAATTTCAACAATTCTGCCTTTTGGGAAACCGCCTATGCCGAGTGCCATATCAAGCGATGTAGAACCTGTTGATATGTGGTCAACCGCCATACCGACATTCTCTCCCAAACGCATTATTGCACCCTTTCCGAACTGTTTTTCAATCTGACCCAGTGCGGTTTCAAGTGCTTTAGTTTTATCGTCTGCCATAATAATTCTCCTTCTCTTTTATTACGGTAATATTATATATTATCCAAAGTCCCGAAAACCACCCTGACGATGCCCCCGAGATCTTTCTTTTCACCGATATTTTTAAGTCCCGCGTCGAAAAAAATCCGTTTAACGGCGTCCTGTTGGCCGATACCGATTTCGACTGCAAGCGTTCCGCCGCAGTTGAGGTGTGGAATCCATTTTTCGGCAATTTTCCGGTAAAAATAAAGTCCGTCTTCGCCGCCGTCCAAAGCCATTTTCGGCTCAAACTGTACCTCGCGCTGAAGCGTGGGTATCACGGCACTTTCTATGTACGGCGGATTGCTTATTATCAAATCGAATTTTCCGAATGTTTCTTTAGTAATGTCACATTGCACGGCGTGCACCCGCGAGTTGTTTAGCGTTATGTTTTTCTTTAAATATTCAAATGCTTTATCGGAGAGTTCCGCCGCCGTTACCGCGGCAGATGTACAATATTTACCGACAGTTATCGCCAAACAGCCGCTGCCCGAACACAAGTCAATACAACTGCATTCTTTTTTGCCCGCGCAGTCAATGGCAAACTCTGCCAACGTTTCGGTGTCGGGACGGGGAATAAGCACACCCTCGCCGACAAAAAACGGCAATCCGTAAAATTCCCATTCGCCTAAAATATATTGTAGCGGCTCACCGCCGAGCCTGCGCTCAAGCAAACATTCAAGTCGTCCTTCGTCGGTGTTGCCCAAAAACGCCGCAAGTTGCCTTGCCTCAAAATTTGCGGAGTCTATTCCCGCGGCACTTAATCTCTCAAACGCCCTTTTCTGTACCTCAAGCGCTATCATTTTACCACCTGTCTGCATCCGAATCTTCCGGTATTACGGCGCGCAGAGCCTCTGCGGCAATCTCCATCATATCGTCGTTCGGTTCTTTTGTTGTTATGCGCTGAAGCCACATTCCGGGTGCGGAAATAATTCTTGTAAAGATGTTGTCGTGACGTCCGCACAGTTTAAGCACTTCGTATCCTGCACCGCAACAGAGCGGTATCAGCAAAATTTTTATAACTACCCACAGCCACGCCATATTGTAGACCGAGGGAAAAATAATCTGAACCAATGTCGAAAACACAATACTCACGAGTATCATGAGTATCATAAACGATGTTCCGCAACGCGGGTGAAAACGCCTTTGCTTTTTTATGTTTTCAACCGTAAGCGGCAAACCCTTTTCATAGCAGAAAATTGTTTTGTGTTCCGCTCCGTGATACATAAACACCCTGCGAATGTCCTTCATAAAGGAAACGAGCCAAACGTAACAAACGAAAACTGCAAGTTTGATAAGTTGTTCAATTCCCGAACGGACTACCGGCGAAAAATCGTTCTTGAAGAGCATTTGCAAACCGCCGACGGCAATGCGCGGAATGAGCATAAACAGCACAATAGCCAACGCAACGCCCAAAACAGCGGCAACGACCATCACGGCGTTCATAACACTACCCGAAATTTTGGAAGGCTCTTTGCCCTCTTCCTCTATTTCGGTATAGCCGGATTTGTCTGCGGAAAGCATAAGCGCTTTGTAACCCGTAACCATTGATTCGACAAAATTGACCACGCCTCTGATAACGGGCAATCCGAAAAACGGAATTTTGTCTTTCAGTGCTTTTTGCTCCAAAAAACTGAGGCCTATTCCGCCGTCGGGCAGTCGCACTGCCATTGAGGTTTTGTACGGGCCTTTCATCATAATTCCCTCTATAAGCGCCTGACCGCCTATTGAAGTTTTTTTACTCATCAATATTATTCTCCTTATCGGTTTTATCGGTTTCTGCCGAAGATGTGTCATCTGTCGGCGGTATAATTTCCTCTGTTATTTCTTCTTGCGGTTTCTCGGTTATCGGCAAGGCGACCGTAACGGTAGTTCCGACATCTTCTTTGCTTTCCAAGAAGAGCAGTCCGTTATGTTGCTTTACAAGTTCGTCTGCAACGGCGAGGCCAATGCCCGAACCGCGAACCTTTGTGTTCGATTTAAAAAACTTTTGCTTGACTTTATCAAGGTCTTGCGCGGGAATGCCAACACCGGTATCGTTGATTTTTGTCAGCACAACGCCGTCTTCACCGTACTGCGAAACGATAACGTGTCCGCCCTTTTCGGTGTATTTTATTGCGTTATCGATAATATTTATAAACACCTGCTTTAATCGGTCACGGTCGCCCATAACATATATTTCGGCAGGCAGGGGAAGATATGTCAGTTCGATTTCACGCTGGCGGGCAAGTTCAACATACATATCAACCGCCTCGCTCAGCACATCGCGTATGCTGACAAGTCCGATTTCTATCGAGAGTCTGCCCGACTGAATTCTCGAAAAATCGAGCAATTCTTCAACCAATCCCGAAAGACGTTCACTTTCGCCGAGTACAACGTCTAAGCCTTTTTTTATGATTTCGTCATCGTACCCGACCGACATTTTCGCCGTCTCCGCCCAACCGCGAATAGCAGTCAGCGGGGTACGGAGTTCGTGCGAAACGGAAGAAATAAAATCGTTTTTAAGTTGTTCGGCGGATTTCAGTTCGCTTGCCATATAGTTTATCGAGTCGCAAAGTTCGCCTATCTCGCCGTTGTTTTCGGTTTCAATTCGTGAATCGAAATCGCCCATTGCGATTTTTCTCGCCATTTTTCCGAGTTCCTGTATCGGACGGACGATTGAACGGATAAAATATGCGCCCGACACCCACGAAAGTGCCAAAAATGCCAGTCCGACAAGAACGCAAAGCAGGCAGTAAAAGAAAATACGTCTGTTGACCGAAGAAAGCGATACCACCCAACGCACCGCTCCATTTGAGCCGTCGCCGAAATCCGTTAGAAGTGTAGTTTCCGACATTACTTTCTCACCGCCGGAATTTTTTCCGGTCCACTTTGAGGGATTTCCTGTTGCGACAGCCTGTTTGTAATCGGGCATTTCTTCCGCCGTAGGTTCAAATCCGTTGGATGTTATAATAATGTTTCCGTTGCTGTCGATAATCTGAATTTCAAGTTTGTCTTTGTGTTCAAACTGTTCAACATACTGCTTTGCGATATTCGGATATTCAACCGCTTCACAGGTTGCAAGCAGCGACAGTCCGCTGCAATATTCTTTTGCGGTTTGATAAACGGAGTTGTAATAGCGACTTTGGATAATAAGACAGAGCATAACGAGAAAAACCGCAACAACCGACGCCATAATAAGAAAAACATTAAAAAACCAGTGCGACGATATGCTTTTTTTCGCAATTTTTATCTCAAGTTCCATCTTAATCCCCCGAAACCGTTACTGTGCCGTGCTCCACTTATATCCCATTCCCCACACCGTGACAAGATTTTTCGGTGCTGATGGGTCGTCCTCAATCTTCATTCTCAGGCGTCTTATATTAACGTCAACAATCTTTTCTTCACCGTAATACGCCTCTCCCCAGACCTTAACAAGTATATCCGAGCGGGAAAGTGCGGTATCCGGATTTGTGAAAAAATATTCGATAATTTGAAATTCAACCTGTGTCAGTTCAATGTTTTTATCCTTTTTTCTAAGGGTTCGTTTTCTTATGTTAAGCGCGAAATCACCGAGACAAATTTCGTCGGACGATTGCACTTTTGCACCGTTTCGGTTCATCTCAACACGGCGATAAAGCGAATCTATTCGAGCCAACAACTCGCTCGGGCTGAAAGGTTTTGTGATGTAATCGTCCGCACCGAGCATAAGACCGCTGACCTTGTCCATTTCCTGTGTGCGGGCGGTGAGCATTATAATTCCGAGTGAACCCGACTCGGCACGAAGTTTTTTGCAAAGTTCAAATCCGTCCATTCCCGGCAGTGAAATATCAAGCAGGGCAATATCAAACAAACTGTCGCTTTCGAAAATTTCGATTGCCTCTTCTGCAGAACCGGCTTCGACGGTGGTGTATCCCGCACGGTTGAGGTTGATAGCCTCAAATCCGCGTATTGCCGCCTCGTCCTCAACAATAAGAATTTTTTTCATTTTCATTCTCCCTTAAACATTTGCCGAATTATTTAATAAGGTTAAACAGCGATTTTATATCATCGACGGAAAAAGCATATTCTCCCACATAATTTCCGACCGACGCGGCGTACACGACCGAATTTCCGGTTACGAGTTGTTGCCAGTTTTCTTTGTCCTTTTGTGATGCTTCCCAGTTGTTAAGACTGATAACACGAAGTTTAAAAAGTTCTGCCGTTCGTGTTCCGGTTTCGCTGTCGTAAAGATATATCGTCCTAATTCGCGCTTCAACGTTTTTGTCAACCGTGATTTTGTCCTCGAGTTCTTTGGGCACGGTGAGATAGTATCCGTCGGCATAATTCATAAGTGCTGTCAAGGTTATCACAAGTTTTTCACCGTCAAACGAGCACCATTTTGTCATATAAATACGGTCGCCCGAGGCGGCATTTTCATACTCCGCCAACACCTGTTGCATTGGAATATCCGCCGTGCCGTCGCCGTTAATATCCTGCGACGAAACCGAAGATTGACGTTCGGTGAGAAGAGTTTTTCTCGTCTGACGGTCATACATCGGATTAACGAGTTGCCCGTTTTCCATATACAGAATTTCGGTAACGGCGGAAGTGCCTTTTTTCGCGTCGGCAAAGATTGCCGGTTTTCCGTTTAAAAGTTTTGTCTGAATAACGGAAGAATACCCCGAAACGCCGCCGTCACACCCGCAAGAGGAAACCTCGACAAGACCTGTGCTTTCAAGGCGTAAAAGCCGCGCGGAGGCGGTGTTGTCTGCACTGTTGATATGCAAAACGAGCAGTTCTTTGTTTTGGTCGGTATCCAAATCACAGCGTATAAATTCCGTGTATTTTTCCTGTGCGTATGGGGTGAGGGTTTCACCGTCAAAACTGTATACCGCAACCTCTTTGTCGACACTGCCGTAAATACTCCAGCCGACAATAATTTCGTTTTTTCCGTCACCGTCAAGGTCGTCAAATTCGACCCGCTCAACGCCCGACGCAAGCACGGAAACGTCCTTTGCCGCAACCCATTCGCCGTCCTTCTTGCTCACAACGGCAATGTGCATCGCCGACAGTTCTTCGGTTTCGGTGCTGTAAAACGCAACAGCATCACTGACACCGTTGCCGGTAATATCATAATCGATTATAGCAGAGCGGTATTCGCCCGCCGTCGGGTATTTCAGCGTTATTTTGTTTGCGGAAATTCCGTCAAGCACATTTTGAATTTCGTAAAGTTCGCCCTGAGGGCGGGGAGGTATGAGAAGTTCGTCGTTTGCGGAAAAGAGTTTGCAACCCGACAAAAAGGCCGAAAAAGCACACAGCAATACCGTTAGTAAAACAGCCTTTGTTTTTTTCATAAACGGCACCCTCCCTGTGAATACAATTATACAGATAGATTATAGCATATAGTTAAATAAAATAAAACATATTTTTAAAAATTTTTTCATTTTTACATCTACGTGCATTGCATTGACAGAATTTTTGTGATATACTGTGAAAAAATAAAAATCGGGGGATGTTTATTATGAGCAATGTAAGACCGGCAGAAATGGAACGTATAACGACCAAGGCATTGGCGGATGCGTTTATAGCCGAACAAATCGAAAAAATCCGTGAACAGGTCGGAGAGAAGAAGGTGCTTTTGGCGCTTTCCGGCGGAGTTGACTCTTCAGTTGTTGCCTCGCTCCTTATCAAGGCAATCGGAAAACAACTGGTTTGCGTCCACGTAAACCACGGGCTTATGCGCAAGGGCGAAAGCGAACAGGTTATCGACGTTTTCGGCAAAGAACTTGATGCCAACCTTATATACATTGACGCTACCGACCGCTTCCTTTCTCTGCTTGAGAACGTGAGCGACCCCGAACAAAAACGAAAAATAATAGGTAAAGAGTTTATCAACGTTTTCAACGAAGAGGCTCTGAAACTCGAGGGCATTTCTTTCCTCGCACAGGGAACGATTTATCCCGACATTCTCGAAAGCGTTAAACAGGCAGAGGGTAAAAAGGCCGTAAAATCGCATCACAACGTCGGCGGTCTGCCCGAGAACTTGCAGTTTGAACTTGTTGAGCCGTTAAAACTTCTCTTCAAGGACGAGGTTCGTGTAGTGGGCGAGGCTTTGGGTCTTCCTCATTCAATGGTATACCGTCAGCCGTTCCCGGGCCCCGGACTCGGAGTACGTTGTCTCGGCGCAATAACACGTGACCGCTTGAACGCTCTGCGTGAAGCCGACGCAATTCTTCGTGAGGAGTTTGATAACCACGGTCTTGCCGGAAAAGTTTGGCAGTATTTTGTAATAATTCCGGATATGAAGAGCGTTGGTGTTAAGGACGAAAGCAGATACGAGGGTTGGCCGGCTATCATACGTGCCGTAAATACAAGCGACGCTATGACCGCCACGGTTGAAGAAATTCCGTATTCACTTCTTCACCTTATCACAAACCGCATAACAAGCGAAGTTGAAGGCATAAACCGCGTACTTTACGACCTCACACCGAAGCCGACCGGAACTATCGAATGGGAGTAATACCAAAAACGCTGAAAACCTGCATAAACACTGGGTTTTTGAG
>CAZMHU010000005.1:0-86872 GCA_964566175.1 uncultured Eubacteriales bacterium | reverse complement strand
CAGTAAGTTCCGCCTATTTGTTCAAATAATGATTTCATTGCAGTTTCCTCCAAATTCATATTTTTAGATTTTTCTGCAATATACCGTACCGATTGTCTTTACCGCTTGTTTTCAAAACCTTCGTTACGGCACCTCATCATTTGGCACGGTGTTTTTTGTTGAAAAGTATATCCGAGGGTTGTATAATATTCTTGTGTTATCGATAAAAGTCTCAAAGGAGATAAGTATGAGCATTATTATTGAAAAAGCGCACCCGCGGGACGCGGCGGAAATACTAGAATATATGAAACAGGTTGGCGGCGAAACGGATAATCTGACTTTTGGTGCAGAGGGGTTGCCGATTTCCGTTGAAGAGGAAACGGCATACTTGAAATCGCTTGAGAATTCCCGCGACGAAGTTATGTTTGTTGCAAAAGAAAACGGAAAAATCGTCGGTGATGCGGGACTGAGACGCGAAGTGCGACGTATGAGCCACAGGGGAGATTTTGGAATAGCGGTTGTAAAGATACACCGGAATAAAGGCGTCGGCAGTATGCTTTTAAAAAAAATAATCGCTTTTGCCAAAGAAAACGCCTTTGATATTATCGATTTACAGGTGCGCTGTGATAATCTGCCTGCAATACATCTTTATGAAAAATTCGGCTTTCAAAAAATCGGAACACATCCGGCATTTTTCAAAATGGACGGAAAAGATATCCCATTTGATTTTATGTTTTTGAAAATAGAGTAAAAAAATAACGGAGCAAATTGCTCCGTTATTTTTATTTTGCGTGTTTTGCTACAATCGCGTTCATTTCGTCCATTTTCTTTTCCATATCGGCAACAAGTTTAAACTGTGTGCGGCAACGGTCAAGATTGTGGTTTTCACGGTGAATTTTGAAGTATGTATCGCCGTCTATATGGTCGGTCAAGAAACGCAAACCACACTCGAGTGTCAGAATTTTTGCGGAGAAGGCAAGCATCTTAATCTCGTTTTCGGTGAGCGAATTGCCGCACTGCGAAAGGAATCCCTTTGTAAACTCTTCGAAAAGCGAAAGGTCACATTCGACAAGGGACAAATCTTTTTCGTCTTCTGCCGCGGTGCTTGCGCCGAAACGAATGCTGTCGCCGTAGTCATAAAGTGAAAGACCGGGCATTACTGTGTCAAGGTCGATAACGCAAACAGGCGCTTTGGTTTCGGGGTCGAGCAAAACGTTGTTGAGTTTTGTGTCATTGTGTGTAACGCGAAGCGGAAGTTCTCCGTTTTTCAGCATATTTATAAGCACGGAGCAGTCTTCCTTGCGGGCACGTGCAAAGGCAATTTCTTCGCCTACGTCTGCCGCTCTGCCGGAAAGATTTTTCTCAATAGCCGCTTCGAGATTTTTATAACGCTGTTCGGTGTTGTGGAAATCGACAATTACCTCGCAAAGCGTTTCAGCCGGAAAATCCGAAAGCATACTTTGGAATTTTCCGAAAGCACAGCCGGCGTTGTAAAAATCGTGCGGGTTTTCGGGGGCTTGGAGCGTAACAGTATCGTCGATAAAGATAAACATTCGCCAAAAACCGGTTTCCTCTTCTTCGTACCAGCCGCCGTCTTTAAGAGCGATGGGGGTCATACATTCGCGCTTGGCATTGCCGCCCGTGGCAACGATTTTTTCACGTAAAAAAGAGGTGACGGACACGATATTGTCCATAAGACCCGAAACGTTCGGGAAAACCTTGTTGTTGATGCGCTGAAGAATATACTGGTTGCCGTTGTCGCAAACGACACGGTATGTGTCGTTTATGTGACCGCAACCGTACTGCTCGCAGGAAACAATATTTCCTTCAATGGCAAAACGATTTGCCGCTTTAGTAGCATTTGACATTTCATTCACCCTCATATTGTATTTTCAGCACCAACGATTTGCTCGAATATGCAAACGAGGTGACCGAAAAATTTATACCATTAGATTTTACATCATTTATACATTTTTGTAAAGAGTATTTTACTTCAAAATTGGTTTCGTTTGACTCAACATAAAATTCACAGCCGGATTTCTTTGCAGCGACGTCTTCGGAAAGGCGTTGCACTATTATTTCCATAGACGGCTTTGCCGCGTCGGTGAGAATGCGACCTTCACGCCTGCAGTAAAAATAATCAAGCGATGTGCAGGTGGGGAGTGACAAATTAAAACTGCCTGAAAGCAACATATCGTCATCGGCAAATGAAACGTCCGAGTCGAGTATATGCGTGCGTTTTATATATTCGTCGTTCATATTGAAATAGCCGTGTATTGTATAATCGCCGCCTATTTCGCTGTCATTCCACGTTGCGTCAAGGTGATACCACTGTCCGCCAATCTTCACAAGGTTCCACATATGCGGGGTGTTGTTTGCCGTGCCGTAAACGAGCGTGCAGGGAATTGAAAATTGATTGAGCAAAAGTTGCATAGCCCTTGCATATCCCTCACATACCGCGCTTCCTTCTGCCAACGCGCCGTATGCCGTGGTTGAAAAATCGGTTTTTCCGCTGTGTCCGTATACCGTGTTTTGACAAAGTAAATCGTGAATTATAAGTTCCTTTTCATAGTCCGAAACACCTGCGGGAACGGCACGTATAATCCGAAAGACTTTTTCGCGAAGTGCCGTTTCCATAGTCACACGTTCTTGTGCGGAGCAAAGATATGAGACCGTATGTCCGTCGTTTCCGACGAGAGAAAAGGCAATGGAGCGTTCGCTTGTGCCTTTTATCTCGCTTATATAACTTGACGGCATCCAAAAATATTCCGGTCGGTCGGTACGCAGGGCGTAAACGGCTATTGCCATATCCTGAAGTGTGCAGTTTCCAATCGGAATAAGGCCCTCGCGCATTTCGTAAACCGCGGTGTCGATTGTATCGTAAACGCGTTTTTGCATATCGGTCAATTTGTTGTAACACTCACGAGAACGCAAATATGTAAAATCCTCGGGAACTGGCACAGGCGTGCTTGAAATACTGCTCGTCGGAACACTGCTTGATATAGGCACAGAAGAGGACTGTTGGGTGGATGTGTCTGCGGTTTGCGAGGAATAGGAGTTTGCCGTGTGTGAGATATCGGGCGGAGTGTCGGTGCCGACCGGTGCGCTTGTGCCGGTCGAGTTTTCCGAAGTAACGTCCGCATTTGAAGGAGAGAAGACAGCGGTGTATCCCGAAGAATATTCGCTGCCGGTCAAAGGCTTTTTACAGGCGCAAAGCGACACAAACAAAGCCGCCGAACACAAAACGGAAACAACTTTTTTCATTCCTTCACCCCTCATAACACAGTAACTGTAATATTCTCGGAAAGCCGTCGCTCGCCTTGAAAATAACGGCAGTAATCAGCATAAGAAATATCGGTTTTGCAATGTTCGGTCAATGTGTAAAACACGCTGTCTTCAAGTCCGCCGTCAAAAAAGGCATATAAAAATTCATACGTAATAACCGAGCGCTTTTCCTGCCCCGCTTTGAAGAGTGTGAGCGCACTGCTGCCGAAAATTCTCATTCGTTTCATATTTTTCTCATTATAACAGATTTTTTCGTCAATTACAATCCCCCCGATACTGCCCACAAGTTCCGAAAAATCGCTTTCGGTGTAGCGCAAATATCGGTCGGTTTCGACACCGTAGCCGAGAGCCGTTCTTCTGTCGCAAAAGAGCACGGCATTGACTGCCCCCTGTTCGAAATCAAAGCAGAGAAGGCTGTAATAGGATAGTTCTTCACATTCCGTAAAGACCGTAAAATTGCCTGTTTTCTTCGAATATTTCACACCTTCTAAAGGGGTTTCCGTACTTTCCGCGTTGTCGATAAAGGCATACGCCGTGAGAAAATATATTGCCGCGCACAACGCAAAAATTCCAACCGCCGCGGCATTGATTTTTCGTATTTTCAAAAATCTTTTTTTCATTTTTCGCTCAACCTCACTCACATAACAGTATTAACGAAAACAACATAAAAGAGTCGTACTATAAATTACTTGTATAAAACGGTTTGTTGTGTTAAAATATCTTTTAAGGTTTAAGTTAAGATTAACTCTTCGGGAGATGATATACAATGGAAAATGATTTGAAAAAAAACGTACTCAGTTGCATTCAACCTTCGGGTATGCTGACGCTCGGAAACTATCTCGGTGCACTTAAAAACTGGGTTGCTATGCAGGACGATTTTGATTGCACTTTTGCCGTTGCAGATTTGCACGCAATAACCGTGCGCCAAGAGCCGCAAAAGTTCCGTTCGCAAATATATTCAACCTGTGCACTCTTGCTCGCTCTCGGTCTTGACCCCGAAAAAAGCACCCTGTTTATCCAGTCGCAGGTTCCGCAACACACCGAACTTATGTGGCTTCTTTCCTGTTATACACAGTTCGGCGAACTTTCTCGAATGACACAGTTTAAAGATAAGTCCGCCAAACACGCAGATAACGTAAACCTCGGTCTGTTTGCATATCCCACACTTATGGCGGCGGATATTCTGCTTTATAAACCGGATTTTGTTCCGGTAGGCGCAGACCAAAAACAACATCTCGAAATCGCACGTGATATCGCAATACGCTTCAACAATCTTTACGGCGATGTTTTTAAGGTGCCCGAACCGTATATTCCGAAAACCGGTGCAAGGGTTATGTCATTGCAAGACCCGCAGAAAAAGATGTCAAAATCGGACGACAACGCAAACGCGTGGGTTGCGATACTCGATTCGCCCGATGATATAATGCGCAAGTTCAAACGTGCCGTGACCGATTCCGAGGCGAAGGTATGCGTCGGCGAGGGTCGCGACGGAATAAACAATCTTATCGGAATTTATTCCGCCGTAACCGGCAAGACCGCAGAAGAAATCGCAAATGAATTTGCGGGAAGAGGCTACGGTGATTTCAAGGTTGCAGTTGCCGAGGCGGTTATTGAGGAACTTCGCCCGATACGCGAACGTTATGACAGTTTCATATCCGACAAAAAACAACTTGAGGATATATATAAAGCAGGCGCGGAGCGAGCATATTATGTTGCCCGCAAAACCGCAAGCAAGGCAATGAAAAAGGTAGGCTTTGTTATTTAATGAATATTCTTGCAGGTAACAGGCGTGTTTGCGAACGTGTGTCGCTTATGCTCTCGGGCGGACGTTTTCCGCACGCCGTAATGCTTGAGGGCGACGAGGGCACGGGAAAACACACGCTGACACAGTATATAGCGGCGTATGCCGTCTGTACCGAAGAAAATCGTCCATGCGGCGAGTGCAAGGGTTGCCATATGCAGAAAAGCGGTTCGCACCCCGATATTATAACCGTATCGCCCGACACCAAACAGTTGTCGGTTGACAAGATTCGCAATATGCGGGCGGACGCATATTTAGCCCCCGCAGTCGCAGACAGAAAAATATATATAATCGAAAAGGCGGAAACTATGAATGCGGCGGCACAGAACGCATTGCTGAAAGTGCTTGAAGAACCGCCCGCAAATGTTATGTTTTTACTTCTCACCCTTTCGGCTGAGAGTATGCTTGAAACGGTGCGTTCGCGCTGTATAACGCTCTCTCTCTTGCCCCCCGACAGACAGCAAGCGGCGGAATATCTTTCCGCTGTCACGCCAAACACGGCGCTTGAGATTGACCGTGCGCTTGATGCGGCGAAGAATAATATCGGCGTTGCGCTCAAGTTCTTAAATGAAGAGCAGAAAAACACCTATACCGCCTTGGCGGCGCAACTTTTGGCGGATATAAACACTGCGTCGGCTTATTCAATGCTCTGCCGACTGAAAACAGGTGTGCGTGACCGCACGGCGCTGTGTATCCTGCTTGATGAATTTATGCTCAGAATATCCGCTCTTTTGCGTGAAGGCTGTTATACACATATAAAAGAGGGGCTTTCCCGAGAACAACTTGTAAAACTTTATGAGACCACACGCACGCTGAAAGCGGCGGCAGACGCCAACGCAAACGTTATGCTGTTACTTGCAAATCTGTGCAGTGAATATAAATCCGTATTATAGGAGGAAAATATGACCGAAGTCATTGGAGTAAAATTCAAACCAGAGGGACGGGTATACTTTTTCGACCCCGACGGCAAGCAGTTAAAGACTGGTGAGTTTGTCGTTGTCGAAACGGCAAGAGGAATCGAGTGCGGCACCGTTGCCGAAGCCAACAAATCCGTTTCGGATGAAAAAATCGTGAAGCCGCTCAAAAAGGTTATACGTCCCGCGAGCGGAGATGATATAAAACGTATGGAGCAAAACCGCGAAAAGGAAAAACAGGCTTTTGCAACCTGTGAGAAGATGATTATCACGCACAAACTCGATATGAAACTTGTCGATGTTGAATATTCCTTTGACGGAAGCAAAATTCTTTTTTATTTTACCGCCGACGGACGTGTTGACTTCCGCGAACTTGTAAAAGATTTGGCATCAACCTTCCACACAAGGATAGAACTCAGACAAATCGGTGTGCGTGACGAAGCAAAAATGCTCGGTGGTCTCGGAATATGCGGACAGCCGTTCTGCTGTTCACGTTTTCTTGACGATTTTCAGCCGGTATCAATCAAGATGGCAAAGGAACAGGGACTTTCCCTCAACCCGACAAAAATTTCAGGAAGTTGCGGACGCCTTATGTGTTGCTTAAAATATGAGCAGGACGCATATGAATATCTGCTTTCGTTTACCCCGCGTGTCGGCTGGACTGTTCGTACCGAAATGGGTGACGGTGTGGTGCTTGACGCAAATCCGCTGACCGGTGCATTGCTTGTTCGTATAGGCAACGACAGCGATACCGCACCCATTAAGGTTATGCGTGAAGATGTTAAGGTTATAAAAAAGAGCCGTCAGCCGAAAAAAGATGATACAGAGATGCAACCCGAGCAATAAAACTCTTGCATTTTCGGCGTATGCTTGTTACAATATATTAAAAGGTGCGGTTGTGGCGTTGTCGAACTGTGCCCAATATATCACGGAGGTGTAATATAATGGCTTACAAAATCAGCGATGAGTGTATAAGTTGCGGCGCTTGTGCTGCTGCTTGCCCCTGCGAGGCTATCTCCGAAGGCGATGAGCATTTCGAGATTGACCCCGAGAAGTGTGTTGACTGCGGTACTTGTGCAGCAGGTTGCCCGGTTGAGGCTATTTCTGCCGAATAATAACACATAAAGGCTGACAAAGGGTGGTTTATGCCACCCTTTTTGCTTGGATTTAATAAAGGAGATATAACAATGGAGAAGACTGTACTTGTTGAAATTTCCGCACGTCACGTGCACGTAACAAAGGAAGACCTTTATACCCTCTTCGGCGAAGGTCACGAACTTACACCTAAAAAAGATTTGTCCCAGCCCGGACAGTTTGCCTGCACCGAAAAGGTTCAGGTTGTAGGTCCCAAAGGTACTCTCAGCGCATCTATCCTCGGCCCAGTTCGCACTGCATCACAGGTTGAACTGTCGCTGACCGATGCCCGTACTATCGGAATAAGTGTTCCGGTACGCGAATCGGGAGATATAGCGGGAAGCACAGGTTGCAAACTTGTCGGCCCGTGCGGTGAGGTTGAACTTTCGGTCGGCGCTATTGCCGCAAAGCGTCATATACATATGACACCTGCCGATGCCGAAAAGTATGCTCTTGAAGACAAGCAAGTTGTAAAGGTTGCGCTCAACACCGAGGGACGCAAGACAATATTCGATGACGTTGTTGTAAGAGTCAGCGAAAAGTTTGCACTCGCAATGCACATCGACACCGACGAAGCGAACGCTGCCGCCGTTCCGGGTAGTTGTACAGGTATTATTCTTGACTAATCTCGGACTTTATATTCACACACCGTTTTGTGCACAAAAGTGTAAATACTGTGATTTTTACTCCTTTCCCGCTTCAAAGGATTTTATTGATTCATATACGGGGCGGGTTGCGGAAGAAATAACAAAATGGGGCGTGCGTACAGCGCGCCCCATTGATTCATTATACCTCGGCGGGGGAACACCGTCACTGCTCGGCGGTGAAAACATCGAAAAAATAATCCATACCGCAAAGAACGCTTTTTCTTTTGACAGTCCGGAAATAACTCTTGAATGTAATCCGGCAGACGACCTGACAGACACATTGAAAACTGCCGCAATGGCGGGCGTTAACCGCTTGTCTGTGGGCGTTCAGAGTGCGCTCGGAAGTGAACTTTCCCTGCTTGGCAGACGGCACACGGCGGCTGATGCCGAGAAAACCGTTGCCGCCGCGAGACGTGCGGGAATAGACAACGTATCGCTCGATTTGATGATAGGCTTGCCGGAAAGCAGTTGCGAAAGTGTGGAAAAATCGATAAATTTTGTTTGTTCGCTTGAACCACGGCATATTTCGGTGTATATTTTGAAACTTGAAGAGGGGACGTCCCTTTTCGCAAATCACCCGCCTATGCCCGACGATGACGAAATCTCGAACCAATATCTTTTCACCGTTCGGCGGCTTAAGGAAAAGGGATATCTCCAGTATGAAATTTCAAATTTCGCAAAGGTTGGGTACGAGAGCCGCCATAACTTGAAATATTGGAATCTTGACGAATATTTGGGAATAGGCCCGTCGGCGCATTCGTTTTTGGACGGAAGACGTTTTTTCTATCCACGTGATATAAATGCGTTTTTAGGCGGTTGCTCGGTAATGCCCGACGGTAACGGCGGCAATAGCGAAGAATATATTATGTTGCGTTTACGCCTCGCAGAGGGTATAATATTCAAGGATTACGAAAAACACTATGGCAGTTTTCCGAAAAGCCTGAAATCGAAAGCTTTGTCTTTGCAAAAAGCGGGCTTTATGCAAGTTTTTGACGGCGGTATGCGCCTTACCGAGAAGGGTTTTTTGGTATCAAACGCCGTGATAGGAGAATTTATATGAGAAGTTACCGATTGCATTTAATACGCCACGGTCTCACCGACGCGAATGCCGAGGGACGTTACATAGGCGGCAAGACCGATTTGCCGCTTTCCTCAAAGGGAAAGAAAGAACTCAAAGCGCTTTATGAAGATTTGGAATATCCCCGCGTTCCTTTGGTTTTTTCAAGTCCGATGGCACGTTGCACCGAAACGGCAAAAATCCTTTTTCCGTCGCGCGAGATTATAACGATTGAGAATATGCGCGAATACAACTTCGGCGTATTTGAAAACAAGACTGCGGCGGAACTTGAGGGACGCCCCGATTATGCCGCGTGGGCGGCGGGACAGATGCCCGCTCCGCCGGAAGGCGAGTCTTCTAAAGATTTTGTTGCACGCTTGGCGTTGGGTCTTAACGAAATTGTCCGTACAATGATGGAGCGTGAAGAATACGAAGCGGCTGTTGTTATGCACGGCGGTGCAATAATGATGTTACTTGCCGCTTGTGGTCTTCCGCAACAGCAACCCGCTCTTTGGACGAGCGAAAACGGCAAAGGTTATACCATTCTCGTTACTCCGTCGCTTTATCAAAAAACCGGTGCGGTTGAGGTTATCGGCACAGTGCCGACGGTTTAAGGGAGGAAAGCAAATGAAAAAACTCAAAGGAATAATTTTTGATTTTAACGGAACGCTGATACTCGATGACGAAAAGCACCTTGCCGCTTGGCAAAAACACGCCGCCGAACTCGGTGCGTCCTTTACCGAAGACGAGTATTATAATAATATGCACGGCACTACAAACGACCATATTTATGAGGTGCTGTTTAAAAAGCCGATGCCGTCGGAACTTGCGGGAAAATTCGGTCAGCAAAAGGAAATTTATTACCGTGAGGCGTTTAAAGCCGACCCGCCGCCCTTTGCAAAAGGCGCAAGAGAACTGCTTGATTTTTTGAAAGAAAACGATATTCCGCGTGCTATCGCCACATCGTCAGAAATCAGCAATGTTAATTTTTTCAAAGAAATATATAACCTTGAATATTGGTTCGGTGACAATATAATATATGACGATGGCACCGTCAGGGGAAAGCCTTTTCCCGACCTTTATTTAAAGGCGGGCGATAAACTCTCTATTCCTATGGAACAACTTGCCACGGTTGAGGATTCGCGTTCGGGCGCTTGTGCCTGCCGCCGTTCCGGTTCGGGACTTGTTATGGGAATTTGCCCGAGAGGTGCGGAAAAATTCGTCGGTGCGGAATATACCGATATTACGATAACCGATTTTACAGACATCGATTATAAAAATATGTTTTAAAAAATGCTTTGACTGTCAGGCAGTCAAAGCATTTTTATTTTTATACTATTTTAAACCCGTCGGGGAAATTGTCCGTAAAATGCGGAGGTTCGCCGTCATCCTCATCATCTTTTTCTATAAGGTTTTCGGCTTCCGCAAGGGCGTCTTCCGTATCGTATGCACGCCAACGCTCAAGCAGTTTGTCTCCTTCGGGATATTCGGCTTTGGACGGTCTTTTCTTAAAATATATCCGTGTTACAAAGAGATAAACCGTAAGCACCGCAAACGAAACTACGCTCACGGCAAAGCCGAGCAGGAGTTCCGGTGTTTCATATTCAAAGCGGATTTCGCAATCGCCCTCGGGTGCTAAAACCGCCATAAAGCCGACATTGGCTTTTACGATTTCGGCCTTTTTACCGTTGACATAGGCTGTCCAACCCTCGTCATACGGAATGGAGTAAAACACCAAATTTTCTTTCGGCAGCACGATTTTCGAAACAAAACCTTTGTTATCGGTTTTGAAATAATATGCCGCCGTTGCTTTCCTTTCGGCACAGTCCGCAAAATATGACGTAGACGAAACGTCTGTTTCCGGCTTGTAATCGCTGTCGCCGTCAAGGTCATAATAATCGGTGTATCTTTTCAGTACATTACTGTATTTATATATACTGTCATACTCAAGCACCATTGCCTTAAGCATCATATTCGAAGCACCGTTTTCACCGAAGTGTTGGCATTCTTCGCGGGTTACATAATAATCGTATGTGAAACCGTATGGAATGTAGTTTTCGTTTTCGTAAATATCGTATCCGCTTTGCGTGTCATAATAGGTAAATCCCGCCATTTGGGTTCTGCTCTCTTCACGGAAGTTTTTGCTGTCCTGTAAATCGAAAAGATATTTTACCGATAAAAGACTTCTCGCCGCATATGATTTAATCGAAGGACGGCTTGCAACGCCGCGCTCTTCGCCGACAAATTCCCAAAAATCCGTCACCGATGTAGGCACTATGGAATGAAAAGCGTTTATACTTCCGTACCCGAGATACATTCCCGTGTTGTCGACACATTCATAACAGTCAACGCGGAAGGTGTCGCCTTCTTCCTCGATTTTCACGGAGTTTTGCAAGAGCGCATCTATCATAACACTGTCCACTTCATAGGAATGGGTTTTTCCGAGTCCCACAAAAACCGAGCCGTAAATCACCGACATAATGCAAACGCAGACCGTTGCTCCGCGAAGGAAAAACTTCGGTGCGGAGCGTTTTTTGGAAAGCAGAACCTGCAAGATTAGCAGTCCGATAAGTGCGATAGCGCACCAAACAAAAAATCTTCCCCTGTATACACCCTCGGAGTCGTCTGTGTAAATTCCGAAACGTGTAACTGCGCCGTCTTCATCAAACGATGCGGGTATAAATCCGATAACGAGGGTTATAGCCAATGTTATGCCGAAGACCCAACGGAAAGCGCTTTCCCACCTAATCTCTCGGTCTTCGATTGCCGAACAGGTTGCAAGACACATCATAAGCACGGGCATATAATACCAACGTGCGTAATATGCCGTATTGAACATATAGAAAGCACTGTTGAGCAACGGTACCATTGCCATAAAAATCAAAATGCCTATAACGCGTTTCAGCCAATGTCCCTTTTTCTGTGACATAAATGCCCAAACGCCTGTCATACTGAAAATCGGCAGCCAACCGCCGAGCGATGACCATTTGACATCTGCACCGGGGAAGAAAACAGGTCGGGCGGGAAGGTCGGGCGGGAAGAAGAAACACTGAATTATATTGGCATATATTTGTTCTTTTCCGTAGAGCAGCGCTCCCCAACCGGACTGAAGTTCCGTGAGACGGCTGTTGCCCGAAAGTGCCAAAACGGTTGGCAGTAGAAGCACCGCCGCTCCCGACACGCCCAGCACCGCCTCAAACAACAGTGTGAAAAATCTGCCGACGGTAACTCTCATTGCGCCGGACAGGACACGGACAAACCAATATATTACAACAAACACAACCATTCCGAAAAAGAAGAAATAGTTGCTCACTGCCGCCAAGAAAACGCAAAAAGCGAACAGACCTCTGCGGTTTTCGGTCATTAAGAGTTCAACCGACAGTAAAAGCAGAGGGAAAACTATAAGCGCTTCGTGAAAATGGTTGAAGAAAATGTTATAAACCGAAAATCCGGAAAAAGCATATAAAATTCCACCGAGACGTGCCGTTTCGTTGCTTTTCAAAAAGCGACTCAAATACATATATGCCGTTAGCGCACACAGGGCGAATTTCAACATAAGCAACGGGCCTATCAGATACGGTACGGCACTGTTCGGGAACAGTAGCGTAATCCAAAAGAACGGACTTCCCAAAAGATAGAAAGTGTATGAACCGATAAAATTAACACCGAGATCTGTTCCGAAATCCCACCCGAGTGAACCTGATTTTACAAGGGAGTGTGCGTGGGTGTAAAACGGTATTTGCTGAACGTTAAAATCGCCGTAAAAGAGAAAATATCCGCTGTCAAGTATAATATACGGCAAAAACATTGCCGCCGCCATTAAAAGCGCGATAAAAAACGTGCTTGCCGCCCTGCTTTTTTGCGGGCGCAGAGTGTTAAGTTTTTGCTTGGAAAAGGTCATTTTCTTTCTCCCTTCCGAAAAAATATTTCGCACAGGTATATGTGATGTAGCAGAAAAGCAAAATATTGAGCACGGCGATTACCAAGGAGATTTCCGTAACAGCCGATGCGAAAAATATATCCCTGTTGTTAATGGGCAAGAGCACCGCCGCCTGATTTGCAAGTGTGGTAACGGTGAGTGCCGCAAAGTGTATTAAGAAGTCGCGTCGGCGTGTGGTGATATATGCCATAAGTGCAAATGGAATTGCCGCAACCAAATATCGTTCGTGCATACGTGTTGCGAAGACGAAAAGCGCATCCATTATAAACAGCGCACCGACATATATGTTTCTCCGTTTGCCGGCCAAAAACATAAAGGTGACGGCGGCAAGGATAAGCAAAACAAAAATAATATTGAGTTCTGCACCGCTGAGTGCACCTATTATTTCCGTGCCGTCCGACACGGCGTTAAGCCCCAAAAGGGTATATATGTTATAACCGTTGAAGGTGCAAAGTTTATATGTTCCCGCTCCGCCGAGGTAAACGCGGAAGAACAAAAACGGGTCGCGCGCACCTATCATAAACGGCAAAAACACCGTCGCAACGATGCCCGCTGCCGCGAAAATTCCGTAAAGCAGTTGCTTCATTCCGTCCTTCTTGAAAATGAAAAGCAGTATAACCGGCGTGAAAAACAGGCACTGGTATTTTGTCATACCCGCAATCGCAAACGCAATACAGGCAAGCACACTTCGGTTTTCGTTGGCAAGATAAAAAGCGATAAGAAGCAGAAGTGCCATAAGTTGGTCGGTTTGACCCCAATATGCCGTTCCGAAAAAGACCGACGGATTGAATGCCCATAAAAATGCCGCAAAAAGTGCCATCCATTCGCCATAGCGACGCGATACTTTATATATCCACAAAACACACAGTCCGTCAAAGAGTATCGGCCAGAATTTCATCAAAAACATCTGCATAGCGGGAGCGCAGTCGTTTCCGAAAATCCGGTATGCCAAACCTGTCAGATAAAGGCAGAAAAGATATACCGGAGGATAATCAAGACTTATTTCTTCCGCTCTTGCATAAACATCAAAAAGACCGTTCGAAAGCGAAAACGCCCACCCGCGATACCAATATGTGTCGAACGAGTTAAAATACAAAATTCCGACTGCAAAGCGTACAGTAACCGCAGAAAGAGCCAAAAGCACCGCCGCTGTTAAGAAATTTTTGTTTTCCTTTGTCACGTCCGCACCTCCGTTTTTTAAAAACTGTTATTGATATTATAACATTAAATGGTATAATATTCAATGAGAATAAGATTTTATGAACGGAAGGAAAAGATATGAGCAGTCATTTTTATTCTATGCTGTCCCGTATGAAATATATCGAGCGTTGGGGTCTTATGCGTAATACCCGCCGCGAAACGCTGAGCGAACATTCACTTGAGGTCGCTTTCATAGCGCACGCTCTTTGCGTCATCAAAAATCGAAGACTCGGCGGAAATGTCGATGCCGACCGTGCCGCAGTTGTCGCAATGTTTCACGACACGACCGAAATTTTAACGGGAGATTTGCCCACACCGATAAAATATTACAGTGAAGAGATTAAAAACGTTTATAAAGGAATAGAACAGGTTGCGGGTGAAAAATTGTGCGAGTTACTGCCGCCCGACCTGAAAGATGATTTCTCTGATATTTATAACCCGCAGGATGAGGAAATAATCAAAATTGTCAAAGCGGCGGATAAATTCTCGGCTCTTATCAAGTGCATTACCGAACTTTCTGCCGGCAACAACGAATTTTCGGCGGCGGAAAAGTCCACACGCTATGCCATTTCCGAAATGAATCTTCCCGAAGCAGATATATTCGCAGAAGAGTTTTTGCCGAGTTTTTCGCTCCCGCTCGATAATTTGACACTTGAAAAATAAAATGTTACAATACTGTTGTTGACAGATGTGTTATAATATACACGCAAATTGCCTTTCGGCAATTTCAAAACGCTGTTTTGTTTGCCTGCGGCAAAGCGTGTAACTTGACGGCTGCGTAAAAATGCCCTTGCAAGCAAGCATTTTTACTTATGGTGAAATACACACGCAAAAGCCTTTGCAAATATTTTGCTAATGATACAGTATACGCGCAAATCGCCTTTTGGCGTTCTAAACGGAGGTATTTATGAACAACACCGATAGACTTTGTATGGGATGTATGAACGATAACGGCGGAGAGAAAATCTGTCCTATTTGCGGATACGATTCTTCGACGCCTGCCGACCCCGCCTGTCTTGAGCCCGGCACTTGGATTAAAGAGCGCTATCTTGTCGGCCGTGTTTACGAAAAAAGCGGAGAGGGCGTTACCTACGTCGGTTGGGATAACCTTAACAACAACGTAATTTATATTAAGGAATATTTTCCTGTGGGACTTTGCATCCGCGAGGAAAACAAGTACGTTGCCATTACAGAAGGCAAAGAATTTGAGTTTAATAACGGCATAATGCAGTTTATCGAAATCTCAAACAAAACGGCGCAACTTTCGGCTTTGCCGTCGATAATGCCGGTTGTTGAAACGCTCGAAATGAACGGAACGGCATACAGTATCATAAAAGCGGCGGCGGGAATTACTTTACGTGAATTTTTGCTTCGTAACGGCGGAAATTTGAAATGGGAACAGGCAAAACCGCTTTTTCTTCCCCTCATAACCACGCTCGACGGTATGCACAAGGCGGGCATTCTGCACTGTGGAATATCGCCCGAAACTGTTGTTGTCGGACGCGACGGCAAACTTCACATTTTCGGCATTGCCATTCCGCAAATTCGCCGTGCAACAAGCGAATTTTCAACCCAACTTTTCCCCGGATTTGCCGCGGTTGAACAGTATTCGAATGATTATGAAATCGGTGCACACACCGATGTTTACGGTCTTGCGGCAACCCTCTTCCGCGTGCTTATAGGAAATCCGCCTATGGCAGCGAACGAGCGTTTGGAACGCGATAATATGTCCATACCGGCAAAGTTTGCCGAAAGCATTCCGCCGTATGTGCTCTCGGCTCTCGCCAACGCACTGCAAATAACACCCGAACGCCGCACACCGGATATGCAAACCCTCCGTGCCGCACTGACACGTAACGCACAGGAAGCACCCGCCGTTTCTAAGGAAGAGCAAGCGCCTGCCGCACAAAACAAAAAACGCAACAGAAACTATACGCTTATTGCCGCGGCATCAACTGCGGGAGTATTGCTTGTTATCGCACTCGCACTGGTCTTTACGGTGTTCCGCGATGACATTTTCGGCACAAAAACCCCGAATGAAAATTCTTCTGTCAGTGCTCCGAGCGTTTCTTCCTACGGTGATGTTGACCCCACCGTTTCCGACGAAGTCACGGAAAAACTCTACGAGGTTCCGTCTTTCAAGGGAATGAAATATTCCGAAGTTGTCGAAAATGTTGATTACAAAGAAATTTTCAAGTTTTCAATAAAGGGCACCGAAGCGAGCGACTCTGTTCCGGAGGGCGCGGTCATATCACAGTCGGTTGCCGAAAGGGAAAGCGTTAAGAAAGAAACAACAATCGAACTTGTCATAAGCACAGGCCCTGCCGAAGTTAAAATGCCCGACCTTTCGGGCAAATCTCAAATTGAGGCTTATGTTGCACTGCTTGAATACGGCTTTGCCAAGGAAAATATTGAATTTATGGAAAAATATGATGACACAAAAACTCCGCAGACGGTAATTGAAACTTCCGTTTCAGCCGGCGCAAAGGTTTCTCGTTTTTCAAAAATTATTGTTTTCATAAATTCTTATGAAGAGCCGTCGGGTGACCTCGACACCTACACAGGCAGTTCCTCTTCCGCAAACTGATTTATTTCCCCCGTAATGTTTTTACGGGGGATTATTCTAGCAAATGAAAAGGATATAAAAAATGCAACTCAGTATAAAAAACGGAACGGTTGACCTTTCGGGAAACTGTATACTAAAAGATATAAATATCGAAATAAACACCGAGAGTCGTATCGGTATCGTCGGCAGAAACGGTTGCGGAAAAACGACCCTTTTGCGTGTCCTTTCGGGAGAGTTACCGCTCATACCCAAAGAGGGTTTTGACGATAGCGTTTTTGCCGTTTCGGGTAAGCCCGTTATTAAAACACTAAGCCAGATGACCTTTGCCGATGACAGCGTTACATTGATTGACGAAATTCGCAGTGCCTATACCGAAATACTCGCAATGAAGGCACGTCTTGACGAATTGACAAAAATTATGGAACACGACCAAAGCGACGGCGTAATACACGAATATTCGACACTGCTTGATTGCTTTACGAATGCCGGCGGATTTTATTTTGAAAAAGAATACGAAGCGGCAATAAAGCGTTTCGGTTTTACAGATGAAGAGAAAAAACGTCCTCTTTCGGAGTTTTCGGGCGGTCAGCGTACGAAAATTGCATTTTTAAAACTTTTGCTTTCAAAACCCGATTTGCTTTTGCTTGACGAGCCGACAAACCATCTTGATATTGATGCGGTTGCTTGGCTTGAAGAATATCTTTGCAACTATAAAAAAGCGTTTGTGACGGTTTCGCACGACCGAATGTTTTTAGACCGCACGGTAAACACCGTGTATGAAATCGAGCACGGCGGGACTACCCGATATATCGGAAATTACACCGATTTCACGGCGGCGAAAAAACTTTTGCGTGAGCAACAGCAAAAGCAGTATGCCGCACAGCAAAAGGAAATTGCCCATTTGGACGGACTGGTGGAACGTTTCAGATACAAAGCCACCAAGGCGGCAATGGCACAGTCAAAACTCAAACAACTTGAGCGAATGGACGTCATCTCCGCACCCGACGCCGCCGATATGCGAACTTTCCACGCCGATTTTCAACCTCAGCAACGCTCCGCAAAGGACGTGCTTTCGGTAAAGGAACTTGCAATAGGTTATGAAAAACCACTATCGACCGTCAGTTTTGAGGTGAAGCGCGGTGACCGCATCGGCATCGTAGGCGGAAATGGACTCGGAAAATCAACTCTGCTTAAAACCCTTGTAGGAAAAATGCCTGCGCTGTCGGGTGAATATCATTTGGGCGGTGCGGTTAAGATGGGATATTTCGACCAGCAACTCGCACATTACAGTACTTCGCGAACCGTACTTGACGATTTTCTTTCTGTCTTCCCCGATATGAACGATTTCGAGGCACGTAGTGCGCTCGGGGCGTTTCTCTTCAGTGGCGAGGACGTTTTCAAAACCGTTAATATGCTTTCGGGCGGTGAGCGTGTGCGTCTTGCGCTGTGCAAACTTTTTAAAAGCAAGCCGAATTTTCTTTTGCTTGACGAGCCGACAAACCATATGGATATTGTCGGAAAGGAAACGCTTGAAGATATGCTTCTCGAGTACGAAGGCACGCTTTTGTTTGTATCGCACGATCGCTATTTTGTCAAAAAACTTGCCGATAAACTTCTTGTTTTCGAAAACGGCACGGCACAGTGGTATGAATACGGATTTGATCAATATGAGTCCGAACGGCGAGAACCTACTCCTGCCGCAGAGGAAGTAAAGGCAGAACCCAAACAAAAAAAGACATATACCACTCCGGCAAAGGAAAAAGCACGTCGCGAACGCGCTTTGAAAAAGTGTGAGGAACGAATAGCGTTGCTCGAGGAGAAAATCGCAGGAATACAGGAAGAACTCTCTTTCGATGAAAACGCAAGCGACTATTTAAAACTATCCGAACTGCAAGCGGAACTCGACGAAACCGAAACGGAACTCTGCACTGCACTTTCGGAATGGGAAAGGCTTGCCGAGGAAACGGAGCAATAAAAAATGACAGCACTACGTGCTGTCATTTTTTTCTGTATTCTATAAAGTTGATATTGCTGTTTTCACTGCGTTTTTTCAGTGTATCGTAAATCGCACCGTGCAGTGATGCCACCTTTTCTTTTTGTGTGTTGCCGTTCGGATAAAACGGCCCGTCTGCAAAAACTTCCATACGAGGCTTTTTGTGCAGTTTGGATTTTTTGTAGGTCACCGTCAGTGCGAATGCGGGTTTGTCGGTTTTAACGGCGAATTTAAGCGAACTTTCGGGAAAAGGGCGAATGTCGGTATAGTATTCCCATACGTGCGCTTCTGGGAAAATTACAATAGGATTTCCGTTTTCTACACGGCGGGTAACGGCGATATTAAGTTCTCGCACGCCGTGGAGCGTGTTGCAAAGTGGCAATGCACCCAAAAACGGCAAAATTTTTCCTATTACGGGAATAGCATAGTTTGCCGTGCTTGCAACGGTATATATCCTTTTTGGAAAGGCACAAAGTGCGGGAATGAAAACATCGCCGATAGGTTGGGTATGATTGCCGTATATGAAGAAACCGCCCTTTACGGTTTTAAAATTTTTTCTGCCTTTAATGTGCATATGCAAAAAAAGTCTGCAATAAACACTTGATAGAATTATTGCAATTCCGTATATCAGAAAAGACAGTATTCTCGACGGCAGGTCTTCACGTATCCACAAATAATCGCTCGGCAGTTCGCTTTCCCTGTTTTTTTCAAAATCGTCGGTTGTGTTTTCGTAATAGCGTATTTTTTCCTTGCTCATACCGCACCACCTAAGCCGGCTATGTCGTCGTTTTCAAAGGTGTATGTCAGTTTTTTGCCGTACACCATTTCATAGCATTCTTTTTTAAGGGCAAAATCTTTTTGCGCAAGCAGTTCGGTATTTTCTTTGGCGGTTTTTTGTGGGTCGGGATAGAGCACGTCAAGCACGTGGAGCGTGTATTTAACCTCTTTAAAACCGCTGTTGCCGTCGTTCTTTTCGGTGTCGGAAATCTCAACAAAGCAGGAAACAATCGGAACGCCGAGTTTTGCCGCATAAAAATATGCACCGTTTTTCGGCGGGCGTGGTTTGCGGTAGTTAAACCACATCTCCTGTTCGGGGTAGAGCAAAATCATATGTTTCTTTTCGACAAGACGTTCTTTCAGCACAGAGAGAAAATCCCTTGCGAGATAGCGCGGGTCGGCAGAGATAGGAATGGTGTCGGCATAGTTCATCAAAAAGCCTATCGCTCCGGTCATAGCAAAGTTTGAGGTTTGGCTTATTATTCCGAGTGTCTGCCTACCGAGTTTTTCGGTCATAAAGCGTATTACGGTATTTTCAAGCGGGCCGAAGTGGTTGCTCGTTATAAGTGCGCCGCCGATATCTTTTGGAATTTTTTCAAGACCGACTATCTCGGTGTCTCGGTTTATGAATTTTGTTGCAACTCTTGCAAAGCAAACGCCTATTGCGGTTTTGGCTTTAAAGCCGAAGTGCTTCCGATTTTCGACGTAATCGGAAGTGATTTTTTTGCTTTCTTCCACCGTCAAAACAGGGTCACCTGTTTCAACCTTTGAGTGAAAATTGCCGCTTTCCGCACAGCGTTTTATATTCTCAATAACGGTTTTTCTGTCAGCGCCGATAATCATAACTTCACCTTCACGCCCCGCTCGCTTATTTTTTTAAAGGTTATATCCTTGTTTTGGATTTCTTCGCCTCGGCGGACGAGAAGTGCCAAACATTCGCTGTCTGCCGCTTTCTGTTCGTCGGAGTATGCCGCT
This sequence comes from uncultured Eubacteriales bacterium, assembly GCA_964566175.1. Classification (GTDB taxonomy): domain Bacteria; phylum Bacillota; class Clostridia; order Oscillospirales; family Acutalibacteraceae; genus SIG589. Next base: position 66,604 of record CAZMHU010000005.1, on the reverse strand, counting down.
TTATATGCGCGTATTTCTTCGATAAAACCGCTGCCTTCGGCATAGTTCCAAAAAACATCTTCATACTGCACGCCGTCATAGCACCACGGCTTTGAAAAAAGATTGTAGTGAACAAGGCTCGTTTTTGCAAGCGGCGGGCGTTTATCGTTCGGCATAGCGTCCCACTCGGGCGAGAGATAATAAATTTGGCCGTCGCACATAGCATTTATGTAATCTTGGTCGGGTGCTACGCTGTCAAAATGATATTCGTTCAAAAGGCGCAAGAAGTGACCCTCAAAATCGCATTCGCGAAGTTTTTTAAGGTTCATAAGCAACACACCGGAATTGATATATTTCCCCTTTTTCGCTCCGACGACGTTTTCGGTATACGCCATAAGCGACGGAATATCGGCAATAGACAAGTCGGCACAGGCGCCGATACAATTATCGCCTATATCGGTGTCGAAAAGTTTTGCGATATCATCAGTCAGGACAACGTCGCTGTCAATATAAATGCCTTTGTCATACTGCGGAAACATAGCGGGAATAAACAAGCGAAAATATATTGTCAATGTAAAATAGTCACAGCGAAGACGGTTGCTCATTCGGTCGTCAAGAGCCTCGAAGTTTGCCTTCATCGGCGTTATGTCGATTTTGAAATTTCCTTTTTCGAGCACCTTGAGTTTCGCTTCGTTTTCTTCGCTTAAACCTTCGTGCAGAATAACAGCCCTGTATCTTCTCTGCGGGTCGGAATTTTTTATTGCCGAATTAAGCGCCGTTGCCAAAAAAGGCGCATATCCGTCATCGATAGTGAAAAAAATCGGAATTTCTCTGTTCATTTTAATCTGTCCTCACATTCTTTTATAATACCGTCGAACTCATAAATTTTTAAAACGTTGTGCACTTTTTCCGTCTGCCACGGTTTCACTGTGACGGGGCGTATATACGGAAAGAAACGAAAAAAGGTTGAAAAATGTAAAAACACGGTGTCTTTTCGCATTTTTCCTTGGCTGTTATAGCGTCCGTCTGCTTTGCGCTTTCGGGCGCTTTTGTTAAGCGCCGTTTGGTCGGGCATAAACATTCTTTTTTCTTTGCACAGTTGCCGACAGACCGAAAAAAGTCCGCTTTTTCGTATTTCCGTCATATTAAGCAACAGCACGCCGGAGTTAAGATAATCGTGTTTCAGTATGTTCCCGAAAAACCATTTTCCGTATCGGTCGGGCACGCCTGCAATGTCATATCCCGACATATTGAGATTGTAAAATTTCGAAAAATCACCTTTGCACAAAACATCGGTATCAAGATATAAAAGTCTGTCCGGCAAATAGTCAACTTTATCTGCGAAAAGCCTTAACATACAAAACGGCGTGAACCGCGTGTTAAGGTTTGCAGATGGTAGGTCGTTGTTAAAATCTTCGCTTATGACGATAAGCCGAACGGTATTATCGGGGTTTTCGTTTTGAACGGCTTTTTCGAGTCGATTTATAAAATCTTTGCCGATAGGGCTGTGGGTTTTATCGCCCGCAGTCAAAATAAAAAAATCGAGCTGCTCTGATGAATTACGGCAAAGCGAAAGCGCCGATAACATTATTCCGTGGCATACACCGCTGTCACCGCAAAAAAGAATATTCACAAAAATCCACTCCTTTTTCGGTATTATACAAAAGCAGGCAAAAAAAATAAACCTATGTCTGAAAGACACAGGTCTACATTTTTTATACGGTCGGTAGATGTGCTCTACCGTTCCCTCTACGATTGGTAGAGAGTGTGTTAATTTACCTTTTTTGGCTTTTTTATAAACGACCAAAGCACAATAACAATCTGCCCCGCAAGACCTAAAACATAGATGAGCGAAACGTTAATTTTAAAATACAAAAAGGTCACTTGTATTGTTGCCAGCACCGACCACATAAGGGCGGAGATGATATAATAGTTGCGTCTCGGGTTGAACCAAACCGAATTAAAGACGAGTTTTATAATGAGCGATACAGGCAACGCATAGACAAAATAAAGCCACTGAAAGGTTGCCTTCTGGGTTATGAGCGAGGTTATGATAAAGGCGAAAATTGCAATCATCCAAGCAACGCTCTCGGATATATATGTTATGACTCTGCGGTTATACTGTGTTTCTTCGCGCTTGTTTTCACGCACGGCGTCTTCAATGTTTTCCGAGCGCACGAGATAATCAAGTGACACGCCGAAAATATCCGCAATCTCTACCAAAACGGAAACGTCGGGTGTTGATTCGGCACGCTCCCATTTTGACACCGTCTTGTCCGAATAGTTCAACTTTTCGGCAAGTTCGAGTTGGGTCATATTATTAAGCAGTCGCAGTTCTGTAATGTTTTTGGCAACAATGCTTTTAATATCCTCCATATCTGCCTCCAAATCAAACTTTTTTCTAATTATACAATATTGCAAAAAATTTTTCAAGCACGTAAAAATGCCCCCGATGCCGAGCACCGAGGACATTTTTTATTCAAAGGATTATACAATTCCCTGAGCGTTCATTGCCTCAACGACCTTTTCAAAGCCGGCAATGTTTGCGCCTACAACGTAGTTGCCGTCAAAGCCGTATTTCTTTGCGGCGTTGTCAAGATTGTGATAAAGATTGACCATAATGTTTTTGAGTTGTGAGTCAACCTCTTCAAACGACCAGTGCAATCTTTCACTGTTCTGTGACATTTCAAGCGCAGAGGTTGCAACACCGCCAGCGTTTGCCGCCTTTCCGGGGAGGAAAAGCACACCGTTTTCCTGCAAAAATTCGGTTGCATCTGCGGTAGTGGGCATATTTGCACCCTCAGCCACAGCCGTTACGCCGTTTGCAACCAAAGCCTTTGCATCGTCGAGGTTAAGTTCGTTCTGTGTGGCACAGGGAAGCGCAACATCAACCTTGACTGTCCAAACGCCCTTGCCTTCGTGATATTCGGACTCGGGTCTGTAATTTTTATATTCGGTAAGACGTGCTCTCTTAACTTCCTTGATTTCTTTGAGAGCCGCAAGGTCAATACCGTCGGGGTCGTAAACCCAACCTGTGGAATCGGAGCAGGTAACAACCTTTGCACCGAGTTGTGTTGCCTTTTCTATTGCATAGATAGCAACATTTCCCGCACCCGAAACGGCAACGGTCTTGCCGGCGAGTGACTGTCCGTTACACTTCAACATTTCTTCGGTTATGTAAAGCAGACCGTATCCTGTTGCCTGTGTTCTTGCGAGTGAACCGCCGTAGGAAAGTCCCTTTCCTGTAAGTACACCCTCAAACACGCCGCGAAGGCGTTTGTACTGACCGAACATATATCCGATTTCTCTTGCGCCTGTTCCGATATCGCCTGCGGGAACGTCGGTGTCTGCGCCGATATATTTATAAAGTTCTGTCATAAAACTTTGGCAGAATGCCATAATCTCACGGTCGGACTTTCCCTTGGGGTCGAAATCCGAACCGCCTTTACCGCCGCCAATCGGCAGACCGGTGAGGGAGTTTTTGAAAATCTGCTCAAAGCCCAAAAATTTGATAATGCCGAGGTTTACCGAGGGGTGCAGACGCAGACCACCCTTATAAGGGCCTATTGCACTGTTGAACTGAACACGGTAACCGGTATTAACGTGTACCTGTCCGTTATCGTCAATCCACGGAACACGGAACTTAATCTGTCTTTCGGGATTAACAAGTCTTTCAAGCAAAGCGTCCCTGCGGAACGACTCCTCGTTTGCATCCACAACGGGATGCAAAGACTCCAAAACCTCTTTTACTGCCTGATGGAATTCCGGTTCGTTCGGATTTTCCTTAACCACCTTGGCAATTACCTCATCAACGTATGACATATGCTTTCCTCCTTTGAATATAAAAAACGACATTCTCAACGACGGGACAATAATCCCGTAGCATTAAAAACGCCGTTGCCTTTTTTACGCACAATCCTAATTTTTAAGACCTTGGAAAATAAGGCAACCTTCTGGCAACCCGAAAACGGCTGCCATCGCCTTTATGACAGTGTAGCGATTTAAAACTCTGCTACGTTGAAAAATTATACACCCGTAAAAAAACTTTGTCAACTTTTTTCTTCACAAAATTCAGTCCTATTTTGCACGAAAAGGAAAATTAGCATATCCTACTTGATTATTATATTATTATACGTGTATAATATCAGTGAAATGAAAAACGGAGGGCTGAAAATGAATATTACAAACGACATCAAATATATCGGCGTTAATGACCGAAATATAGATTTATTCGAAGGACAGTACACCGTGCCGAACGGAATGGCGTATAACTCCTATGTTATCGGCGATGAAAAAATCGCCGTTATGGATACGGTTGATGCCGCTTTCACGCACGAATGGCTTGACAATCTCGAAAACGCTCTTGCGGGAAGAGAACCCGACTATCTTATAGTACAGCATATGGAACCCGACCATTCGGCAAATATTGTTCAATTTACCAAAAGATATCCGAATGCAAAGATAGTCGCATCGGCAAAGGCTTTCGTTATGATGAAAAACTTTTTCGGAACTGATTTTTCCGAAAAGTCTGTTGTCATAAACGACGGAGATACCCTCTCTCTCGGAAAACACACACTCACATTTGTTGCCGCACCGATGGTGCATTGGCCGGAGGTTATGATGACCTATGACAGCACTGACAAGGTTCTCTTTTCGGCAGACGGCTTCGGAAAGTTCGGTGCGCTTGATGCGGAAGAGGACTGGGCTTGTGAGGCACGCCGCTATTACTTCGGAATTGTCGGAAAGTACGGCACACAGGTTATTCGTGTCTTGAAAAAGGCAGCGGAACTTGATATTAAAATAATATGTCCCTTGCACGGCCCTGTGCTGAGCGAAAATCTTGAATATTATATCGGTCTTTACAATACCTGGGCAAGTTATCAACCTGAAGATGACGGTATCGTTATTGCCTATACCTCTGTTTACGGAAATACGAAAAAAGCGGTAATGAAACTTGCGGAACAACTCAAAGCCAATGGCTGCCCGAAAGTTGTTGTGAGCGACCTTGCCCGTTGCGATATGGCAGAGGCTGTTGAGGACGCATTCCGATACAGCAAACTCGTTTTGGCAACGACAACATACAACGCGGAAATATTCCCTTTTATGCGTGAGTTTATAAATCATCTCACCGAGCGTAATTACAGCAACAGAACCGTTGCCTTTATTGAAAACGGCAGTTGGGCACCCACAGCCGCAAAGATTATGAAGAATATGCTTGATGCCTCCAAAAACCTCAACTTTGCCGAGAATACCGTTAAAATCATTTCGGCACTGAGCGAAGAAAGTACGGCGGAACTCACCGCCCTTGCAAACGAACTTTGCAAGGATTATCTCGCAAAGGAAAGCGCAACAGCCGATAAAAACAATCTCGATGCGCTCTTTAAAATCGGCTACGGACTTTATGTTGTTACTTCGAACGACGGCAAAAAGGATAACGGTTTGATAGTAAACACCGTAACGCAGGTTACCGATAATCCCAACCGTATTGCCGTTACGATAAACAAGCAAAACTATTCGCACCACGTAATAAAACAGAGTGGAAAAATGAACATTAACTGTCTGTCGGTTGATGCGCCGTTTTCGGTTTTTGAAAACTTCGGGTTTGTCAGCGGCAGAAACAAAGATAAATTCGCAAACAGTGAACCGCTCCGCTCAGATAACGGACTTGTCTTTTTGCCGCAGTATATAAATTCTTTTATGTCGCTTAAAGTCGAACAGTATGTCGACCTTGACACACACGGAATGTTCATCTGTTCGGTCACCGAGGCAAGGGTTATATCCGACCGTGAAACGATGACATATAATTATTATCACGCAAACGTAAAACCGAAACCTGAAACCGAGGGCAAAAAGGGATATGTTTGCAAAATCTGCGGTTTTGTTTACGAGGGCGACACTATGCCCGACGATTATATCTGTCCGCTTTGCAAACACCCCGCATCAGATTTTGTGAAAATACAGTAAAATAAAAAGCGGTGAAGCATCTCTACTGATGTTTCACCGCTTAATTTTATTTATGTTTGCCGAGACGAGAGAACCACTTAAAGGTCAGTGGCCAAATTCCACCGGCGAAGAGAACGACTAAAAAGTAGCGTATGAGTCGCTCGAGCATATGTCCGCCGCAAAGTGTCGAAAGCGGCGCACGGAGCAGTTCTTTAATAGCCAATACTATGATAACACCGCCTATGAATTTTATAAGTTGTGCCCACCAAACGGCGGAAGTTTCAAAGTGGGTGTGATATTCGTCAAGATAATATATAACTGCCAAACCGAGTATGCAACCGGTAAGTGTGTAGGCGTTTTTGAGTGCGGAAGTATAGTTGTGCTCGTCAAGTCCCGCGGGGAAATTGTAAAACTCCGTAAAGAGCAAAAAGCCGAAAACAAGAATGAACATTACCGCGATAAGCACCCACATAATTTTTTTGTTGTTTCTTGCGGCTTTCACGATGGGATAAAGACCAAATATGAGAAGCAATGCGGTAGCTGCCGCAACAGCCACATCGGCGGGCGTATGAACGCCCAAATACATTCTCGAAAACGGCACAAGTACGCAAAGCACGGTGCAAATTATACGTACGGCGCGTTTTTTGCTCCAACGTGCGATTGCTCCGAACGAGCCTACGGAAGACTGAGTGTGTCCGCTCGGGAATGAGTAACCCGTCGCTGCCTCGCGTGCGCTCTCGACAATAGTAAAATTCGGGTCGCGTACCCACGGACGCGGAACGCGGCAGAGAATTTTCAAAAACTGGTTGCAAACCGTTCCGATAAAACCGACCGATAGAATATAATATCCTTCGTATTTGTCAATGCACCAAAAAAACAGCAGTCCAATGACAATAAAAACCGTTTCCTCCCCTATCACGGTTATGACCGACATAAGCGAGTCCAGAAATCCGTTGCGCATACTTTCAAGCAAATAAAGAAAAGACATTTTTTGTTTCCTCCTCTTCTGTTATGGTGATTATTGTAACATATATTGATGTGTTTTTCTATAATTTAGCGTTATTTTCCCTTTGTAAATTAAAAAATTACGCAAATAATAAAAAATGTGTTGACAAAACACGTTTCATATATTATAATGTATCAGTCCCTGACAAATGGCGGTATAGCTCAGTTGGCTAGAGCATTCGGTTCATACCCGAAGTGTCGTTGGTTCAAGTCCAATTGCCGCTACCAGGCCCGGTGGTCAAGAGGCCTAAGACACCGCCCTTTCACGGCGGTAACACGGGTTCGAATCCCGTCCGGGTCACCAAAAGAGCAGTATGAAACGCTTTCAGTGTTCGTACTGCTTTTTCTTTTTTGTTTTTTCAATCAGGGATTCGAAGTAGGAGCGGTAGTGAATGACCGAAGCCGCATCGTGCGGCAAGAGTCGAACCGTCCGGGTCACCAAAAGAGCAGTATGAAACGCTTTCAGTGTTCGTATTGCTTTTTTGCTTTTCTGTACTCAAGAATTAACTAATAGCGGTTGAATAAAAAATAATAATATGTTATTATTTATATTTGAGGTGAGAAAAATGGGACAGGCTATTGCCGCTATATCCACACCGCTCGGCGAGGGCGGAATAGGAATTGTACGTATTTCGGGTAGTGATGCCAAAGAAATCGCAGATAAGGTTTTTAAAAGTGTGAGCCGACGAACGGTTGTCGATGCTAGGGGTTATACTGCGCTTTTCGGCACGGTATATTCCGGTGCGAAACCTATTGACGAGGCGGTTGCGCTTGTCTTTACTGCACCGCATAGTTATACCGGTGAGGACGTTGTCGAACTTTCGGTGCACGGCGGTGTGTATATTGTCAGAAAACTTTTGCGAGCGGTTTTCGAGGCGGGAGCATTGCCTGCGGGGCCGGGCGAGTTTACACGCAGAGCATTTGAAAACGGAAAAATGAACCTTGCCGAAGCCGAAAGTGTTATGGCACTTATCTCTGCGGCAGGCGAGCAGGAGCACAAAACCGCACTTGAAACAAAACAGGGCAGGGTTTCGGGCGAGATTGAGAAAATCAAAGCCGAACTTTTGGCGGTTGACGCCGCAATGTCGGTTTTTGCGGACTATCCCGACGAAGATTTGCCCGAGGCTGACGCGGGTAATGTTAAGTCCAAACTCTCCGCCGTTCGGGAACGACTTTGGCTGCTTATGGAAAATTTTGATGCGGGACGGCTGATACGCGAGGGCGTGGCTACTGCAATAATCGGTGCACCGAATGTCGGAAAGTCCACGCTTATGAATATGCTTTCGGGAACCGAGCGATCTATTGTAACATCTGTTGCGGGAACGACAAGGGACGTTATTGAAGAAACTGTCCGAGTGGGCGATGTTTTACTCCGTCTTGCCGATACCGCGGGGGTTCACACATCGGAAGACGAGGTTGAGTCAATCGGAGTGGGACTCGCTTTTGAAAGGGCGGAACAGGCACAACTGGTATTGGCGGTTTTCGACGGTTCTAAATCGCTCGATGAAGATGACCGAAGAATAATCGATCTTATAAAAGATAAGCGTACCGTTGTTATAATAAATAAATCGGACAAGCCGCAGATGGTTGATGAGCGCGATTTTGCGGAATTTTCGGTTGTTAAAATTTCGGCAAAGGAAAAGTCGGGCGAAAAGGAACTCACCCTTGCAATAAGCGAAATTTCGGGTGCGGCAAGGCTCAATCCGGATGTTGCGGTGCTGTCAACCGAACGTCAACGAAGTTGTGTTGCCCGCGCGTATGATAGTGTTTGTGAAGCAATAAACACGATGGAAAACGGTTACACGCTTGACGCTGTGGGAATATGTGCGGACGAGGCACTCTCGGCGTTGCTAGAACTCACGGGTGAGCGTGTTACAAACGCTGTTGCCGATGAAGTTTTCAGCCGTTTTTGTGTAGGAAAGTAGGATTTTTATGAAGAAATATTTTGGCGGACAGTATGGTGTCGCTGTAATCGGTGCGGGACACGCCGGAATAGAGGCGGCGCTTGCATCGGCAAGACTCGGTGTTGATACCGTTATGTTTACAATAAATCTCGATTCGGTAGGTAATATGCCCTGCAATCCGTCAATAGGCGGAACGGCAAAGGGTCACCTCGTTCGCGAGATTGATGCGCTGGGTGGAGAAATGGGAAAAGCCGCCGATGCTAATATGCTCCAAAGCCGAATGTTGAATTTGGGTAAAGGCCCTGCCGTTCACTCTCTCAGGGCGCAGATCGACCGTCGCCGCTACAGCGAGGATATGAAACACAGGGTAGAACGTCAGCACGGTTTAGATGTGAAACAGGCAGAGGTTGTTGACCTGTTTTTCAAAGACGGCGGCTGGCACGTCGTGACAAAACTCGGTGCGGAATATATATGTCAGTGCGTGATATTGGCAACCGGAACCTATCTCGGCGGAAGAATATATGTCGGAGAGGTCAATTATGAAGGCGGGCCGGACGGAATGTTTGCCGCAACCGAGTTGTCGGGGGCGCTGTATAAACTGAATCTCCCGCTACGCCGTTTTAAAACCGGCACACCGGCGCGTGTTTTGCGGGACAGTATTGATTTTTCGAAAATGGAGGTACAGGAGGGCGACAGCCGTATTGTACCGTTCAGTTATTCGACATCCGACGCGGGTGGAAACAGCGTTGTTTGCCATATTGCCTATACAAACGATAAAACAAAGGAAATAATTCTCGGTAATCTCGACCGTTCCCCTCTTTATTCGGGCGTTATTCACGGTGCGGGACCGAGATATTGCCCGAGTATTGAGGATAAGATTGTCCGCTTTGCCGACAAACCGAGACATCAGATTTTTGTTGAGCCGTGCGGTATGGAAACCGAGGAGATGTATCTTCAGGGTATGTCATCTTCACTGCCCGAAGAGGTTCAACTTGATATTTATCATTCGGTAGAGGGTCTTGAAAACGCAAAAATAATGCGCTCTGCCTATGCTATCGAGTATGACTGTGTTGACCCGCTCGCACTCACACACACGCTTGAAGTGAAAGACATAGATGGACTTTTCGGTGCGGGACAGTTTAACGGTTCGTCCGGATATGAAGAGGCGGCAGCACAGGGTCTGGTTGCGGGAATAAATGCGGCACACAAGGTACTCGGAAGAGAGCCGCTCGTGCTTGACCGCTCCGGCTCGTATATCGGAACGCTTATAGATGACCTCGTAACAAAGGGCTGTTCCGACCCCTACCGTATGATGACCTCCCGCTCGGAATACCGTCTGTTACTGCGGCAGGATAACGCCGACGAGCGACTTATGCCGACAGGCAGAAAAATCGGTCTTTTAAGTGATGAAGAGTGGAACGCGTTTTTACTCCGCAAAAAACAAAAAGAGAACGAGATAGCCCGCCTTTCACAGGTCGGCATAGCACCGAGCGAGGAACTGAACGCAATGCTTGCTTCGGCAGGTACTGCTCCGCTCTCAAACGGCTGCAAACTGTGCGATTTGCTCCGCCGTCCGCAAATAACATATGAAATGTTGGCGGCGTTTGATAAAGAACGTCCGACACTCGACGATGCCGTTACCGAAAAGGTTGAAATCGAAATCAAATATGCGGGATATATCGAAAAGCAGAAGGTAAAAGTGCGCGAAATGCAGCGCCTTGAAAATCGCCCGATACCCGACGGAATTGACTATGACAGCATTAAAGGATTGCGTTTGGAAGCAATAGAAAAACTTAAAAAAGTGCGCCCCGCAAGCATCGGACAGGCATCGAGAATATCGGGTGTCAGTCCTGCCGATGTGTCGGTACTTATAATTTATACGGGAGGTTTGAAGTGATGTTTGATACCGATAAACTTTCTGCCCTTTGCGGCGATTTTATTCCGCTTGACAAAACCGCCTGCGAGCGACTGTCACTTTACGGTGAACTGCTAATAGAATGGAACAAAAAAATCAACCTCACCGCAATTACCGAGCCGGACGAGATACTTATAAAGCATTTTTATGACTGCCTGCTTTTCTTTAAACATACCGATGTTGGCGCGGGTACTAAGATAATCGATGTCGGTACAGGTGCGGGTTTTCCGGGACTTGTGTTGAAAATCGCTCGCCCCGACATACAACTCACACTGCTTGACAGCCTTAACAAGCGTATAAATTTTTTAAACGAAGTGCTTGCGAAGACGGGACTCACCGCCGAAACGCTACATGGACGAGCGGAAGAAGTAGGGAGCAAAGCGGACTACCGCGAACGTTACGATATAGCCTGTGCGAGAGCCGTTGCAAGGCTCAACGTCTTGTCGGAATACTGTTTGCCGTTTGTAAAACGGGGAGGTGTGTTTGTGGCAATGAAAGGCCCTGCCGCGAGCGAAGAAATCGCAGAGGCGGAAAAGGCAATAAAACTTCTAGGCGGAGCGGCGGACGGTTGCGGCACGGAAAACTTGCCGGACGGAAGCACCCGCACGATTATAAAAATAAAAAAAATATCGCAAACTCCGACAAAATATCCCAGAAATTCCGGAAAAATAGCAAAACAGCCGCTTTAAAACGGCTGTTTTTGTTGTTTTTTGTCGGTTTTTGCGATGAGAAAAACTGGAAAAATATGTAAATAGCAGTTATAATTAAGACAGTCAAAGCATAGGAGGTTGAGGGCATGCTGACAGCAAGAAAAAAACATCGCGAACTCAGAATGCTTAGCGAATTGCCGCTGTCACAAATCAAGTGTGGAAAAAATCAACCGCGGACAACCTTTGACGAATACGAACTTGCAATGCTGACCGAGAGCATACGTCAAAACGGTTTACTGCAACCTGTTTCGGTCAGGCGGTGCACCGACGGATATGAACTCATAGCGGGTGAGCGCCGTGTACGCGCTTGCAAGGCGGCGGGACTTTTAACAATCCCGGCGATAGTTTATGAAGTCGGCGAAGAGGCGGCTGCTGTGTATACGCTGATAGAAAATTTACAGCGCAGTGATTTGTCACTTTTCGATACAGCCGAAGGAATAAAGAGGCTCATATCGGTTTACGGAATATCGCAAGCCGATGCCGCAGAGCGTTTGGGAATTGCACAGTCTACTCTTTCGAACAAACTCAGAATTTTGCGCTTTACCCCCGCTCAGCGCAGGAGAATTGAAACTTCCCGACTCACCGAACGTCACGCACGCGCACTTTTAAGACTTCCGCCTGAACGCTGTGACGATGCGCTTGATACGATAATCGCAAACGAACTCACCGTAAAGGAAACTGACCATCTTGTTGAAGAAATGCTGTCACCCGAAGAGAAGAAAAGAGAACCCTACCGCCGTGCGGCGATAGGCGATGTACGCCTTTTCGCAAATAGCCTTTCGAAAATCGTCGATACTATGATAAAAGCGGGATACACCGCAAAGACAAAAAAGAACGAAACCGACAGTTATATTGAATACACCGTGCGTATTGACAAAAAATCCGCACAACTGCGGATTCTTTGACATCACCCACCCATATTCATCCCCATACAGCCTTTTCCCCTAAAGGCAGCAAACGCCGCACAGGTAACTGTGCGGCGTTTGTGTTTTTTTCTTAGGGCGAGTAATCCTATAAGCCGAGTTCTGTCTTGGACGACTATCTATCTCGACAGGGAATCGCTTCCACTGCTCAAGCCACTTTTCAAGGCACATCAGGCAAATGTATAGCCTTACTCAGTGTTGCATCGGATAGGGTTTACAGGACCGAGATGTCTCCATTCGGTCGGTGAGCTCTTACCTCGCCTTTCCACCCTTACCCCTGCGGGCTGTGCAAAGCACAATCAAGCGTAAAACGCAAGCCGCAGAGGCGGTATATCTCTGTTGCACTCTCCCTTAAGGTCACCCTCGGCAGCCGTTAGCTGCTATCCCGCCTTGTGATGCTCGGACTTTCCTCAGGCATACGCCCGCAGCCGTCCGGACTACTCGCACCCAAAGTTTAACACATTTTGCGGATTAAATCAAGAAAAAACATATTTCGGCTGACAAAATCGTCCGCCGCCGAATAATATGTATTAAGTAACGGAGGGAAAGATATGTTTTTGAATTATACTTTACCGAAAACGTTTTTGGGTGCGAACAGCAAAAACGGATTTGTTTCACATTTTGCCGACTGTTACAGTGCCGACGACGGTTGGCGCGCTTATATTATAAAGGGCGGTCCCGGCACAGGCAAATCGTCAATGATGAAACAACTTGCGGCGCTGTTTGCCGAAGGCAACAGTGTCGAACTTTGTCCATGCAGCAGTGACCCCGACTCGCTTGACGCGGTGATAATACATAATCTTAAAACGGTTATTATGGACGGCACCGCTCCGCACACCGTCGAGCCCGCATATCCCGCGGTTTGCGAAACGCTTGTCAATCTTTCGGACTGTTGGCGTGAGGAAACTTTTTACGGCAAGGAAAAGGAAATTTTAAAACTCACACGCCTAAATAAAAAACTTCATTCGCGTGCTTCGCGCTATATTTCGGCGGCGGGAGAACTTGCGGAAGAAAACCGATGCATCGCACTTGAGGCTGTTGATACCGATAAGGTAAAAACTTTTTCCGAAAAACTTGCCGCACGGCTTATAAAGGGCGGCGAAAACGGCGGCGAGAATATACGCTTTTTAAGCGGTATAACACCAAAAGGACTTGTGTTTTTCAAAAACACGGTAAATACACTTTGCGATACGGTAATAGCGATAGAAGACGACTACGGTGCGGTCTCGGGTTTAATGCTTTCGGTGCTGCGAGAGAAACTGCGCTTGCTCGGTACGAAATTTTACACTTGTCTTAATCCCATAAATACCGCTGTACCCGACCATATAATTATTCCATCACTTTCGCTTGCTTTTTGCAGTGAAAACCGCTTGACCCACCCCGACGGAATAACCCGCCGCATACACGCGCGCCGCTTTACAAGCAGTCCCGATATGTCCGCCAAACGTTCACGCCTTGCCTTTAACAAAAAAGCGACCGACGCACTTCTGCGTGAGGCGGTAGCCGTAATCGCACAGGCAAAAAGCGTACACGACCAACTTGAAGAACATTATATCGAGGCTATGGATTTTTCGCTTGTCGGTGCGCTGACCGAAAAAATTGCTTCGGAAATAAAGAAACGGCAGTGCTAAGGCACTGCCGAATTTTTTTAAAGCATATATATTCCGGAATCGAGCAAAACAAACTCATAAGAGCGAATTTTGATATACTGATGTACCGGTTCATCAAATTCTCTGTAAACATTCATTGAATATGAATTAAGGTCAATCTCGAAAATCTTTTTGTTTACTTCATCGCAGACTTTCATAATGCCGTCGTTTATATAAATGCCTTTCGGGGCGGCAATAACGGGGTTTCTTCCGCCGCCGAGCCTGAGTTCGTCACGCATTGTGCGAAGATTGTAACGAACGAGAATTCCGCTGTCACGGTAGGAACACCAAAGTGCGTTTCCGTCAACCGCAACACCCGATATGCAGTTGCCTTTGTGGGTGAGTTCACCCGACCAAACCGTGCGAATATCGCTGTCGATAATTTTAGCCTCGCCTCTATCATCGGCTAAAAAGAGTTTCCCCTCGGGAAGTTCGGCGATTTTACAGGTTACGGGATTGGAAATTTGCATTTGGTAGGATTTATACTGCAATCCGAATTTTGCGATAGAATAAAAATCGGAGGTCACGTTGGTCATAACGCCGTTTTCAAACGAAACCATTTTAAAAGCAACGGTCATATGCTCATCGTCCCTGTCTTGACAGTAGGCAAAAATCATACCGTCCGACATAGGAACTATGCCAAGCGCGGAACTGTCATAAATTTGTTCCATAGTGTACCTCCTTTCAATATGCTGTAATCTATATTACATTAAAATTTCAGATAAATCAACATAATAAATTATTAAAATATTATTTCTGCGTTTTTGCCGCATTCCGTAAAACCGAATTTTTTATAAAACGGTATAAGCGACTCACTGCAAATCACAAAACAGGGACGCGCGGCGTGATTTACTGCGGCGGCAACACACATTCCCGTAAAGCCCGCTCCTCGGCTTTCTCCCGCCGACACTCCGCATATGAGTGCACCGCTGTCGGTTATGTATGGTACCGTGCAAACCGTTTCTTTAAGGGTGCAGGCAAACGCCGTTTCGTGGCGTATGCGGTGGGAAAGGTCGGCAATAAATGCGGTGCGTTCCGGCAGAGAGATATCGCCGTCACTGCCGAGAGCGAGAAGTCTGTAAACCTCGTCACAGGTGGGCGAAAAATCCGCCTGTGCGGCAAGCCCGCGCTCACTTTTCATAACGGTATAAGTTTTGTGCGGAAGGGAGAGCCGCTCGGCGGCGGCACTGCTACAGGATAGTCCGACAGCACCGACGGCGTTTATAAATGTGCGAACCTCATCTGCGTCGAAATCGTCACCATAAAGCGTAAAAAAACCGTCAATTCGGCAAAGAAGAGCGCTCCCGCTCTGCCAAACTGTGCAAAACGGGCGCGAAAGACCGTAGGCTTTTATGCTTGCGGCAATTTTTATATAATTCGGGTCGGCAATCGGCTCTTCGGAAAAACGGCTGACAAGTTTAATCATAAACTTTCTCCTTGACGGCAGAGCATATATTCGCAAAGCCTTGCCGCGTCTTCAATGTCCGAAAGTGCTGCGTGACAGGAGGGCGAATGGATGTATCGGCAGGGTACGGATATCGCCAATGTTTTAACGCCGCCGCGTGAACGCTGAACGGCACTCGAATTGTTTCCGCCCGCAACCGCCGTCTTTACCTGACATGGAATGCCGCTGTTTATCGCTTTAGTGAAAAGTTCTCTGTCATAGAGCGTGCCCCTATCCATAAATGATATAACAGGGCCGTTTCCGACAAGGCAAACCCGCTTTTCGTTTTGAACGTCGGGTATGTCCGACGCAGTGGTCGCTTCAAGACAAATTGCACAGTCGGGCGCAACGGAATATGCGGCACAGGCGGCGCCGCGCGTGCCGACCTCTTCCTGTACGGTGAAGGTGGCATAAAAATCATATTCCTGTTCGCTTTGTATGAGTTTTATCAGTATTGCGCAACCCGCACGATCATCGATAGCACGTGCCGTTATGTTTTTGCCGTCAGTGTAAAACGGAACATCGAAAACTGCCGTATCGCCCACCGAAACAAACCTTTCCGCATCGGCTTTGGTATCACAGCCGATATCAATATAAAGTTTGTCCACAGAGGGAAGTTTTTTACGTTCGTCGGCACTTGTCAGGTGAACGGGTTTACAGCCGATAACGCCTTTCGTTTCTCCGAAACGTACACGTTGGGACAACAGACACTCGGTGTTAATTCCGCCGACAGTCGAAAATTTTATAAGACCGTCATTGGTAATATACGTTGCGATAACGCCAACCTCATCGGTGTGAGCATCTATCATAATTTTTTGTTTCGGACGATTTTTACCCTTTTTAAAAGCGATAATATTACCCATACCGTCTATGCGGTATTCGCAAAAATCGCGAATTTCTTCGATAATAACCGCCCTGACGCCGTCCTCGTTTCCGGAAACGCCGTCCGCTTCACATAATTTTTTTATAAGGTCTAACATACCGCACCTCCCGACATAATATAGGCATAAAGCAACTCGGCTGTTGAGGTTATATCCGCCGTGTCGATAACCTCGGCGTCGGTGTGCATATTGCGTAGCGGAATTGATAACAGCCCTGTCGGTATGCCCGATTTGGTAACCGATAATACATCGGCGTCGGTAGCGGTCGTTCCGCCCATAACTTCACACTGGTAGGGAATACCGCCTTCTTTTGCGGTTTCGGTGAGTTTTTTAACAACGGCGTTTGAGAGTATGGGCGAAATGCCTATCATAGGGCCGTGTCCCAACTTTCCGCATTCTTCGGGCGAGATCTCGGGGAATGCCGCAAAACTGACATCTACTGCTATCGCCTCGTCGCATTCACAGGAAAAAGCGGCGGTTTTTGCGCCCCGAAGACCCAATTCCTCGGCACTGCAGAAAAGGAGCAAAACGTTTATCGGCGGCTGTTCTTTTTCAAGTTTTTCAGCAAGGCAAAGAAGTGTCGCAACACCGGCACGGTTATCAAGCGATTTCCCGGTTACTCGGTTGCCGCAAAGTTCACACGCTTTTTTATCATAGGTCGCGAGGTCACCGGCAGAGATAAGTTCGCGTGCCGTCTCTTCGAGTCCTGTATCGAGCGAGAGTTTGGAGATATCATCAAACTCGGCATCGCCGTTTGAGAGATGCGGCGGAACGCTTGTGAATACCGCGGGAATATCCTCTTTTCCGTGAATTATAACTCTGTGTGACGGCAAAGCACGAACATCAAAACCGCCGGCACAGGCAACTTTAACAAAACCGTCATCGCGAACGTCTGTAACAATAAATCCGATTTCGTCGGTGTGTGCTTCAACAAGAAGAGTGCGGTCTGTTTTGCCTTTTATAAACGCGGAAAGCGCATTTCCGTAAAGACGCTTTTTTTCAAATCCGTCACCAAGCGTTTTTTCGGCAAGGGTAACGGTTTCGTCAATATGTGCTATGCAAACACTGTTTGACAGTGCAATAACGGTTTCTTTTATGTTAATCAAAGATTGTTCACCAACTCTTTAAAATATTTACCTCTTGCGGCAAAATTCGGGAAAGCGTCAAAACTTGCACAGGCGGGGCTGAGTGTTACAATATCGCCCGCAACGGCACGTCCGTGTGCTATTTCGGTCGCCTGTTTTATATCGGCAACCTTTATGATTTCGGGCGAGCCGTGATATTCGGGACAGGTTATAATCGCCTGTTCGATAGCGTCGGCTGTCGGGCCCGAAAGGAGTAAAAGTTTGACTTTGTCTATTACGTAGGGTGCCATAGGCTCAAACGGAATGTGTTTGTCGTAGCCGCCTGCAATCAAAATAACATTGCCGTCAAACACTTTGAGTCCCGCAATGGTTCTGGTCGGACTGCTTGCAATGGAGTCGTTGTAATATTTTACGCCGTTTTTCTGACGGATAAATTCATTGCGGTGTTCAACGCCGTTAAAACTCTTTGCAACATCACGTATGCTCTCGGCGCTGACATACCCCCAAACGGCGGAAATAGCGGCAAGGTAGTTTGCAACGTTGTGGTCGCCGAGTATGGCAATGTCCTTGCGGTCAAGCAGCGGAACGTCGATACCGCGGTAGCACATATGGAGCATACCGTCGCCGTCGAGCCAAGCACCGTTTTTAACGCTGTGTTCAAGGCTGAAACCGAGCAACTGTCCTCTGACATCGGGCTTAAATCCGACGGTGATTTCGTTATCGTAATTAAGCACGGTGCGGGAGAAAGCGTTTTGATGAAGCAGTATGTTGCGCTTTGCCTCGACATATTCGTCCATGTTTTTGTGAACGTCGAGATGGTTTGGGGCAACGTTTGTAACAACGGCAACGTCGGGACTCTTTCTCATAGAGATAAGTTGGAAGGAAGAAAGTTCGACAACAACATAATCCTCGGGTTTAATCTTGTCAATTATCGGCAACAGCGGAGAGCCGATATTGCCGCCGACGTGAACAGTTTTGCCCTCGCGTTCGAGCATTTTTGCGATAAGGGTGGTTGTGGTGGTTTTGCCGTCCGAACCGGTCACTGCGAAAACGGTGGCGGGGCAGAGGTCGAAAAACACTTCCATCTCGCTTGTTACGGCAATACCCTTTTTGCGTGCCGATGAAAGTTCCGGCAGATTAAAACTCATACCGGGGGTGCGGAAGATTATGTCAACCTCAAGATTGTCGAGGTAGTGTTCGCCCAGGCGAAGTTCGGCGCCCGCCGCTTCGATTTTGTCGGCAAGTTCGCCGATTTGCTCACGCGTGCGCTTGTCACAGGCGTAAACACGCGCTCCCTTTTTCAAAAAGTCCAGCACGAGTTGTGAATTGCTTATACCAATACCGCACATAGCGATTTTCTTTCCGCTGAGAGTATTCCAGAACTGTTTGCAGTCCATAAATCAGTCCTCCAAAAAAACAATATAATCATATATTTATATTATACTTTCATATTATTAAAATATCAACATCAAAAAAGCGCAATAAAAATAAAAAGCAAAAAGCGCAAAGTCCGTTTATCGGGACTTTGAAAAATGTAGAATAAAAACGAAAAAAGGGGGTTGACAAATCAAAAACCCCGTATTATAATAAATTTACAGAAAACGAACAAATGTTCGTTTAGGAGGAAACAGATTATGAGTACCGGATTTGTAGTAAGCAGTATTGTTGAAATTCTTATGGGCGCCGCTGTTGTATATGCGGTTTTGTGCGAGGACAGGCTTATTGCTTTTGAAGAAAAAATAGCCGCCCGCTTTAGAGAGTCCAAGCAGTCTAAGCACGCCGTTATTGTAAAGGCAGAGGATTTTTCTCACTGCGCATAATTGCTTTTGCGTCTTTTGCTTTTAAACTTTGCTTTTTGACACATACTACACACGCCACCGTTTACGCGGCTGCCCTTCGCCGTGAAAATGGTGGATTTTTTATTTTTAAAAAACAAATATCTTGTTGATTTTTGTATAATGTAATGATAATATATCCATATACTCACACATTATCGGTGATATATTGCACAGGAGGACTTTTTATGGATATAAAAGCATTGTTTGAAAACGAGCGCGCACATCGCTCGATTCCTTTCTGGAGTTGGAACGACGCGCTTGAAGAAAACGAAATTCGCAGACAGGTAAACGTTATGCGTGATTCGAATAACGGCGGATTTTTTATGCACGCACGCGGCGGACTCGAAACCGAATATCTGAGCGACGATTGGTTTGATATTGTCGGTGCGGCGGTTGATGAGGCAAAAAAGACCGGTATGGACGCGTGGGCATATGACGAAAACGGCTGGCCGAGCGGATTTGCGGACGGCAAAGTTCCATCGCGCGGATATGAATATTGGCAAAAGCGTATTGTTGCCGTTGTGCTCGACGTCGATGAAGAACCTGAAAACACCGTTGCAATGTTCAAACTTTCCTCCGACGGATATGAGAGAACCGATACGGCAGCGGTAGGTGTTGTTGCATACCGTCTTAATCTTAACAAGTATTATATCGACGCTTTTAATCCCGAGTCCATAAAGTATTTCCTACAGGTTACCCACGACGAATATTATAAGCGTTTTTCGTCCGAGTTCGGAAAAACTCTCAAAGGTTTTTTCACCGACGAACCTCAGTTTAACAATACGTGGGAGTTTCCGTGGTCGCAGGTGTTTGAAGAGGAGTTTTCAAAGCGTTACGGCTATAGCATTACGGAAAATCTACCCTCACTCTTCGGCGGATATGAAAACACCAATGCCGTGCGTTATGATTATTGGCGTATGGTAGGCGAACTCTACCGTCAAAATTTTATAAAACAGATGTACGATTGGTGTCACGAGCATAACTGTATGCTAACGGGTCATATGATGGGTGAGGTCTGCTTGGACTCGCAAACCCGCTCGGTTGCCGACACTATGCCGTGCTATGAATATATGGATATTCCGGGTATGGATTGGCTCGGAAGAAAACTCGGCAGTGCCCTTGCGGCAAAGCAACTCGGCAGTGCCGCCGCGCAGTTCGGAAGACAGTCGATAACTGAAACATTTGCGCTTTGCGGCTGGGACGTATCGCTTAATTATCTGCGCCTTATTGCCGGTTGGCAGTTTGTAAACGGTGTTTCCACGGTATGTCAGCACCTTGAGGCGTACACTCTCAGAGGACTTCGAAAGCGTGACTACCCCGCCGCACTGTTTATGCAACTTCCGTGGTATGATGCGGGATATAATATGCTTAATACGTATTTTGCAAAACTCGGTGCATTGCTTGACAGCACAAAAGAGCCCGCACCGTTGCTTGTTATCCACCCGATATTTACCGCAAACGCACTCTTTGAGTGTGAAACCCCCGATAATATAAGCAAATACGCGCAGTATTTTGACCTCTTCTCCGACCGACTCAACGATGAACATCTTCTTCACCATTACGGTAGTGAGGTCATAATGGAACGTCACGCAAAGGTTGACGGAAACGAAATCGTTATCGGAAAATGCCGCTATAATACCGTACTTTTGCCGAAGATTGACGTTATCTCTTCCAACACGTGCGATTTGCTTATAAAGTTTGCCGAAAACGGCGGACGTCTTTTTGCAATAAAAGTTCCGACTTTAATAGACGGCAGAAAAGACAGCCGCACCCAAAAACTCAAGGCGCTTTGCAGTGTAATTGATGAAAACGATTTGTCGGTACTTCACAGTGACGAAATGCCGTCGCTTAAAGAAAACGGCAAAGAAACCGTGGGTATTCACATTGCCGAGCGTTGTGTGGGTGAGGAAAAACTTTTCTATGTAATCAATTTAACCGACTATGAGCGCACCGCAACGTTTGAAACAAAGGGCGAATATTCGCTGTCGCTTTTGGACGTTGTCAGCGAAAAAGAGACCCCTGTTGAGAGCAAGACCGAAAACGGTATTACAAGTGCCGTGCTCTCCTTTACCGGAAAAGAACCGATTGTTCTGCTTGCACAGAAAAAGCCGTCCGAATATAAAAAGCAGGAAATTTTCACAATACCGTTTGAGCGCCGTTTCGACGTTTGCGACAGCACCGATAATATGCTCACCCTCGATACCTGCACATACAGTATTGACGGCGGCGATTGGCAGGAAGAAAAAGCGGTTATTAACCTATTTTCGGAGTTGCTCGTTCTCAAGCGTCCGTGCAAGGTGTCTCTGCGCTTCCGTTTCTCGGTTGCCGAGAAGCCTTCGCGTCTGTTCCTTTTGAGCGAAACGCCGCAACAGTTTAAAATGTCAGTTAACGGTTCTGCCGTTGCGTTTGAGGACTGTGGCTGGGAAATAGATAAGGCTTTCAGAAAAACCGATATTTCGAGTTATGTAAAGACCGGCGAAAACGAAATAATCCTTGACACCGATTTCTATCAGCGTCAAAAGGTTTATGATGTTATCTTCGGTGAAAACGTTCACGAAACCGAGCGCAATAAGTTGACCTATGATACCGAAATTGAAAGCATATACCTGATTGGTGATTTCGGCGTGCGTTCGCTTGATGAATACACCTACGGTGAGCGAAACACCGTATTCACTGGCAAGCGTTTTGAAATTGTAGGTCGCGAGAGCAGTATGGATATTGACCGCATTACCGAAAGCGGAAACCTCTTCTTTGCGGGAAATATTTCGCTTTCACAGAATGTGACGGTTGAGAAAAAGGACGGCATACAGTATAATGTTACGCTTTCGAGCCTTAATGCTCCGGCGGCGGAACTTTACGTCAACGGACAAAAGGCGGGTCTTTTCGGTTTCAGTCCCTATACGCTTGACGTTACCGATCTTGTTAAGGACGGCGAGAACGAATTTGTCTTTAAACTTTATTCGGGAAACCGAAATATGCTCGGCCCGCACCACAGACCGCAGGGCGAGGTTTATGATGTAGGCCCCGATACATTTACAGATAAGCACGGTTGGAGCGACGACCCAACAAAACCCGCTTGGACAGACAATTACAGTTTTGTAAAATTCGGAATAGAGTTCTAATAAAAAAAGTGCCATCCCGATGGACGGCACTTTTTGTTTTTAGTATTGAAAATCACAGGCTATATGCTGTGCTGAAAAGCCTGTTTACCGTGTTTTTAAGTGCGGGAAACGCCGAAAGTGTCGGGTCGCGTGAGACTAGCGCTCTCGCCTCGTCGCCCGCAATACGCATTGCGGTAATATCGGTCTGCATATTTGCGATTTTCAGTTCAGGCAAACCGTGTTGACGCTTTCCGAGAAAGTCGCCCGGTCCTCTTGTGGCAAGGTCGGCATCGGCAATTTTAAATCCGTCGGTGGTTGAACAGAGGGTTTTGAGCCGTTCTGCTGTTTCTTCGCCGCAGTCATCCGACACCAAAATGCAGGACGCCGCAAATTTTCCTCTGCCGACACGTCCTCTTAACTGATGCAACTGTGAAAGACCGAAACGCTCGGCGTTTTCTATAACCATAACGGTTGCATTGGGGACATCTACTCCGACCTCAACAACCGTTGTAGCGATAAGCAGTTGTATGTCGCCGTTGGCAAACGCTTTCATAACTGAGTCCTTTTCTGAGGCGTTTTGTTTTCCGTGTAAAAGACCCAAACGGTAACCCGCAAAAACACCCGACGAGAGTTTTTTATAGTATTCTTCTGCCGATGTCAGGGGACTGTCGCTTTCTTCTACAAGCGGGCATATTATATATGCCTGTCTGCCGGTGTTTATCTGTTCCTTTAAAAATCGGTAAATTCGCTCGTGAAAGGCACTTCCGACGGCAAACGATTTTACGGGACTCCTGCCCGACGGCAACTCGTCAATAATGCTGAGCGAAAGGTCACCGTAGATTATAAGGGCAAGAGTTCGCGGTATCGGCGTGGCGGACATTACAAGTGTGTGCGGGTGTTCGCCCTTGTTTGCAAGCCGTTCACGCTGATTAACGCCGAAACGGTGCTGCTCGTCGGTTATTACGAGCGCAAGGCGGAAAAAACTCACATCGTCAACTATGAGTGCGTGTGTTCCGATAACGACATCAATACTGCCGTCGGCAAGTTCGGACTTTATTCGCAGTTTTTCCTTCTTTGAGGTAGAACCGGTTAAAAGTTCGATCTTTATTTTGCTGTCGGCAAAAAAGGCTTTAAGCGTTTTATAATGCTGTTCCGCCAAAATTTCCGTCGGTGCCATAAGCGCGGATTGGTAGCCGTTTGCGGCACAGTTGTAGATAAGTGCGGCGGCAACGGCGGTTTTTCCGCATCCGACATCGCCTTGAACAAGGCGGTTCATACGTTTTCCGCTTTGCATATCGGCGGTGCATTCGGTTATAACACGCCCTTGCGCGCCGGTGGGCGTGAAAGGCAACCGTTGTATAAATTCTTCTGTATAATCGGTTTCGAGAACTATTCCCGCCCCACTGTTTTTTACGCGCATAAGCGCAAGACCTGTTTGCAACAAAAAAAGTTCCTCAAATATAAGTCTGCGGCGGGCGGCGGCAAGCGCCTGTTCCGATGCCGGAAAATGTATGTTTTTCAGTGCATAGGAGAGTGAACACAGCCTGTATTTTTCGATAATTTCAGCGGGCAGGGGGTCGCTTTCGCATTCGGGTAAGGCTTCGGCTACCGCCTTTTCGATAATTCTAGACGGCAAGCCCTCGCAAGCGTGGTATATGGGGTGTATGCCCGCAAAATTTTTTTCCTTTATTTCGGGCGAGGACATTTCTCTGAAAAAGTGGTTTCCGTTCACCTTTCCGTAAAAAAGATATGTACTGCCCCTGTGAAGTTTGCCGGCAAGGAATTTTTGGTTGAAGAGTGTAACCGTCATTTGACCGCTGTCATCTGCCGCCGAAAAATGATATGTCGACATTCCTCTGCGGTGAACACGCTCTTCGATATCGGTTATAATTTCTGCCTTTATGCAAACAGTGGTGTCGGGCTCTGCGGAAAAAATATCGGTTGTGTTTTGATAGTCGATGTATGTGCGCGGATAATAGCGCAAAAGGGCGTCGACCGAATCAACACCCAGTTTTGCAAATAACCGTGCTCTTTTTTCGCCGACGCCCTTTAAATATTGAATACTTTTGCTCATTTACTCCACCGAGATGATAAAGTAATATATGGGTTGCATACCCTTGATAAACGTAAATTCAGCCTTTTCGCCGAACTTCTCATTCAGCGATGCCTCGATTTCCGCCGCCTGCTCATCGGAAACATCTTCGCCGTAAATCACGGTTACAAAACTCGAATCGCGTTTGAGCAGTTGTTTTATAAGTTTTTGAATACAGCGATCCATATCGGTATCAACAAAGGAAACCTTGCCGTTTAAGAGTGCCAAAAGTTCACCCTTCTTGATTTTGTGACCCTCATAATCGGAATCTCTTGCGGCAAAGGTTATCTGACCTGTGCCGACACGCTCGTATGCACTGCGCATATTTATCGTGTTTGTTTCGTTATCGGCTTCGGGGTCATACGCCAACATAGCCGAGATACCTTCAGGAATGGTGCGTGTGTGCAGTACGATAACCTTGCGAGTGCTAATCGGAATAGCCTGCTCCGCTGCCATTATTATGTTCTTGTTGTTGGGCAGAACGAAAACCGTTTCAGCCGGTGTCAGTTCGACAGCCTTTAAAATATCGTCGGTGCTGGGGTTCATTGTTTGACCGCCGCTGACGATAGAGTCAACGCCCAAATCACGGAAAAGTTCCTCAATTCCCGAACCGGCACAAACCGAAACAAAGCCTACGGGCTTTTCGGGTTCTGCGGGGGTGTAGGTTTCGGTGCGTGTGCTGTTTTCCGCGGGGGCTTTCTTTCTGTTTTCAGAGTCGTGTTTTGCACGCTCGTGTTGGTCACGCATATTCTCGATTTTAAGGTTTACAAGTTGACCGAAAGTGAGACCGTTTTCAATGGCGTTGCCGGGGTGGTCGGTATGAACGTGAACCTTGATTATCTGTTCGTCGTCAACGACAACAACGCAATCACCTATCGACTCAAGATATGCCCTGAGTTCGGACGGCTCTTTCTCGACTTCCGGATTGCGGTTTACGATGAACTCGGTGCAGTATGTGAAGGTTATTTCACTGTCAAATTCGCCAGCAACGTTGCGCTCTACGCTTTCGGAAGCCGATTCGGCGAGTGCAGCGGATTCAATCATAACGCCGTTTTTAAAAACCGAATACATACCCTCTAAAATCACGCAAAAGCCTTTTCCGCCTGCGTCGACAACGCCTGCCTTTTTGAGAACGGGAAGCATTTCGGGGGTTTGTGCAAGTGCAGTATGTGCACCTTCCATAGCAGATTCGAAAACCGCAATGGGTTCGTAACCGTCTTCAAACGATTTTTTTGCATATTCCGATGCAACACGTGCAACGGTAAGTATTGTGCCCTCTGTCGGTTTCATAACGGCTTTGTATGCCGCTTCAACACCGTGTGCGAATGCGGCGGCGAGATTTTCCGAAGTTATTTCGTCGGCGTCTTTAAAACCTTTGGCAAAACCCCTGAAAAGCAAAGAGGTTATAACACCGGAATTTCCTCTTGCACCGCGTAGCAATGCAGATGCCGCAACATCGGCAACATAACCGACACTCTCACCCTCAAGTCGGGCAAGTTCTCTTGCGGCGTTTCCGATACTCATAGACATATTTGTTCCCGTGTCGCCGTCCGGAACGGGGAAAACATTAAGTTCGTCAACACGTTGTTTACAGTTTGCAATGTTGTTTGCGCCGGATATAATCGCGTCGCGCAAAACGTTACCGTTTAACAAAATAAAAACACTCCTTTAAAGCGTAAGTTTTATTCTTTTATACCGTCAACCTTTACGGTCACATTGTTTACGGTTATGCCTGTGGCTTCGTTTACCGCATATTTAACCTTGTGAACAATGCTTTTCGCAATGGCATTTATATTCATACCGTATGAAACAATGATATGAAGTTCTATATCAACGCCGTCGATACCGCCCCTAACGGCAATGCCGCGGTCAAGATATTCTTTTTTGGAAACAAGACCCAAAAGTTTTTGACGGCTTCCGCAGGGAACCATACCCACAACGCCGAAGCAAGAGGTAACAGCCTGACCGATGAGTTTGGTCATATATTCGTTTGATATTGTTACCGTGCCGTTAACTGTTTCATAAGAAATCATAATTAACCTCCTATTTGTTGAAAGAATAATTATTTATGTCAATAAATAAATCACTGATTGAAGCCGTAGGCGCAAAAGTCATATCGGGGGTGAACATTGCAACGCCCGAGCGGTATATTAAAGGGATAAGCGGCATTTCGGACAAGAAAGCCGATGCCACGTCGCCGAGGCTGTATATGCCGCCGTAATAACCCGCTACGGCGTCTGCCGTGGTGAGTGTTATGCCGGTTTGCACTGTGTCTTCCGTTTGGTCGGGTGTTTCGGTTTCTTCACCCGCTGTCTCGGTTGTGTTTTGGTCGCTGCTATCAGCGGGCGGGTCATACACAATGCCGTATGCGGCACTGCCTCCCGGTGTCACAAGTTGTGTAATATCCATATTGGGAAGGATTTTAACTTCACCCAAGTACAAATCAAAACTGCCGCTTTGCAGACGGGAAATATATGTGTCGTAATCAACAGAGTCAATCTTTATCTCTATTCCAACGTTTGACAGGCTGTTTGCTATGAGCCTTGCAGCGGCAACACGTGCGGAATTGTCCGAGTTAATAAGCAGAGAAAGTGAAAGCCGTTTTCCCGACGAATTAATTCTGTAACCCTCACTGTCTACACTATTATAACCTATTTTTTCTAAATTCACAATACTTATTTCTTTATTACTTTTCTTTTCAAGGGTCTGAAAACCCGAACTGTGTTTCCATAAGGGGTTGAACGGGCCGTTGGCAGGTGTGCCGTTGCCGTAATATGCTTCTTTTGCGAGTTCGCTGCGGTCGACAGCAGAAGAAAGCGCATAGCGCAGATGTTGCTCCTTTAAAAGCGGGTTTGCCATATTTATTCCGATATAGACCATATTGTTGAGCGGGACGCTGACTTTAATGCCGCTCATTCGGAGCATAGTATTGTCGCTGTAATCGCTGTAACAAACCGATACAACGCCCGCCGAAACATAATGGTTTATGGACTCGCTTCCCGGCGCGTTTATAAGTTCGATTTTTTGAACAGCGGGAAGTGTGCCGTAATAATTTTGGTTGAGGGTTAAAACGTTTTTGTTGACATTGAGAATATAACGTCCCGCACCGATAGGCGGCAGAGATATATTGTCCTCGCTTTTGCGGTTTTCACTGCCTGATTTGATTATCGGGAAATCAAGCAGGTTTACAAAAAACGGGTCTGCTTTTGCAAGTTTGATTTCAACCGTGTCGGCGGAAACAGCTGTAGCGGACTCAACCGCTGATAGGTATGACGCATATCCGCCAGAGGAATTTTTCGCAAGGTTGAGCGAATATACAATGTCACTTGCCGAAAGTGCCGTGCTGTCCGAAAAGAGGACGTTTTTGATTTTTACGGTGCAAACTTTGCCGACCGTTTCGATGCTGCTTGCGATTTTGTAAACAGGCTCAAAATCAGAATTAAGTGTGATTAGCGAATCGTAAATCAAATAACAAATTTCCTTGTTTTCTTTTGTTGTTACGGCGTACGGATTGAAAGAGTCGGTTTCGTTGTATAAAAGGTGCATGGTGTAGTTGTTTTTGCTTTGTGAACCGATCACACCGTCGCTGTATGATGAGCCTGTTTTATCAAGATTTTCACAGCCGCAAAGAGAGAAAACAATACAAAAAGCGGTTATTATACAAAGCAGTTTTTTCACAGGCTCATCTCCGTGTTTTTTAATATTTTATACGCTCTGCAGCGGTACATTTTCCTGTTTTTTCGTCTATGGTGAAGACCGCACCGCAAAGCGAACATTCGCCCTTTGCGAGGTCAAACCTAACAGGCATACGGTTTAAAAATTTTGATATTACGATATCGGTCTTTACACCCAGCACCGACTGTGTGGGGCCGGTCATACCGAGGTCGGTAATATATCCGCAACCGCCCTCTAAAATTTGCTCGTCGGCGGTTTGAACGTGTGTATGTGTGCCGAATAGGGCGGAAATGCGACCGTCAAGATAAAACCCGAGTGCGCGTTTCTCACTTGTTGCTTCGGCGTGAAAATCGGCAAGAATAATCTTAACACCCTGTCGCTCAAACTCTTTTAAAATTTCGTTGGCTGTGCGGAAAGGGCAGTCCATACTTTCCATATAAGTCGTGCCGAGAAGATTGAAAACGCCGACAGCACAACGTCCACAGTCATAAATGCCGAAGCGGAAACCCGGAGCGGAAGCGGGCATATTCGCAGGCCGAAGCAGACGATTGTTTTCGTCCAACATATCAAAAACATCGCGTCGGCGAAAGGTGTGGTTACCGCCTGTTATAACGTCAACCCCCGCGTCAAGCAAGAGCCTTGCGGAATGAGGAATAATGCCGTTTCCGTCGGCGGAGTTTTCACCGTTTGCGATAATAAAATCAATTTTTCGGTCTTTTTTTATCCTAGGCAGAACCTCTGCCAAATATGCACAGCCTGCGTTTCCGCAGACATCTCCTATACAGAGAATATTCATACGCTACCTCAATTACAGATTATCATATTAAAATATTATACTATAAATATATGTACTTTTCAACCGAAAATAATGTAAAAAGTGCCGTGTCCGCCGCGACGGAAACGACACTTTAATGTTTTATATTTCCTGTGAATTGTTTTGTTTTTTCAGCGGAAGTGCGGTTAATACACCGCATATCATAAGCGCAAACCAAACGAAAATCAACGCACGCCAACCTATTGTAGTTGCCGCACTTGCAAATATTTCGGACGAAACTGCCGCCGCCATATAACTCAAAAAATCCAAAAAGCCGGTCGCGGTAGATACGGCACCTGTTTTGTAAAGGCTCGGACAGTAACAACTCCAAAGCAAACTTGCCGAACTGTCTGCCGCCATAATAGCCAGCACCATAAAAATTATATTAAGGGTGGGTTGCTTTATCGCAAAAGCCGCAAAGAAACAAACAGCGGAGGCGAGGAAAAACACAAAGAGCGAAAGGTTTATGTTGCCGTGCAAGCGTTCATAGACGAAAATCGCAATAAACGTTGTGAATGAAATGATAAGCGTTGCCGCGGAAAAAATAAGTGCGGATTTGTCGGCGGAAAAGCCGAGGTACTGCGAAAGATATGTCGGCAACCAGAAAACTACCGTTGTTCTGACAATGCCGGTTATTATCGAAATAAAAGAAAAACGGATTATTCTGTGCTTTATAAGCACGCGAACACTGCCTTTGCTTTTTTCCTTTTTAAAACGGTTGTATTTTACGGTTTCTCTACGTTCCAAAACACAAAAGCAGGTAAAGCAGACAACGCTCATCAAAATGAGTATTGCGCCGCCGCCGAAAAATGTGCCCTGCCACGTGAGTATAACGGCGAGTATGCCTGCAACGGGTGAACCCAAAAACGAGGAAAAGGTATATCCCAAACTGCAACGGCGGGCATAGAGCGGTTCGGTGTTTTCCGAAACGACTTTAACCATAGGGCCGTAAATCATCGAAAGGAAAAATCCGGTTGAAATATATGCGGCAAAGGCGGCGATTTTTCTCTCGGCAAACAGCGGAAACAAAAGATTTCCCACGCCTGCAAAAAGCAGACCGGCGGAAATCATATATTTTGATTTTATTTTGTCGCCTATCGTACCGTTTATGAGTTGTCCCACCGCGTAGGAAATAAAAAACAACGATGAAAGTGTACCGATTTGTTCGGTTGTGAAAGAGCCATCTTCGGTCATAAGCGGGGAAACGGTGCTGAGTATATTTCTCGAAACGTAAACCGCAAGATATGAAAAGGAACACAACGTGCCGAGCAGTAGCGCGTTTTTAGTGTTTTGTTTCATAAAATCCCCCTATAATTCCATAATTAAAGCGGTGGCATCGCTCACTGTTTGGGCAGATATATTTGAGAGCGCGGGGTGGTGCTTTTTTGTTATGAAAGGCGTCTCCACGACGTTTAAAAGTTCGGTGTCGTTTTCGCCGTCGCCTATCGCAACGGTATCTTTACGGGGAACGCCGAGTTTTTGCATAAGGACTTGTGCGGCTGTACCTTTGTTCACATCGGCGTTTACGTATTCGCAAATTCCGCCTGCATTATAGCAAACGCGTGCAGTGGTGTTAAGCGGCTCTCCATATGCGGCAAGTTTGAAAACTTCGCTACCCATTGCGTTTATTGCCTGCTTGCGAAAGGGAGAACTTTTTTCACCGTCAAGCACGGTTTCACTGTTTCTGCCGTATAAAACGGTTTTGCCGTAAAGTCCCGAAAGGCGCAGAGTCTCGTCCTTGCAAAGCGGTTTTTTATAAAGAACGCAATCACGGTGAATCATAAGAGCGCCGTCAAGACAGATAAAGAATATCTTGTGCGAAAGTTCGCCGAAAAGGTTTTTGAGTTGACAGTAAGGTCTGCCGCTTGCAACGGCAAAAATGTTACCTTTTTTAAGTTGCTTCTCTATTGCAGAAAGCGTATCACGCGAGAGCGACTTCTTTCCCGACGGCAACAGTGTTCCGTCAAGATCGGATATTATAAGTTTCACGGCAGACACCTCTTTTTGTGATTTCCTGTATATAATACTCCAAAAAAATGTATTATTCAAGTCTAAAAGCACAATATATTAAGGGTGATTTTGTGGATTTTTTAAAGCTTTTGATTATTTCAGCAGCATCGGTAGCGGCGCTTTTCGTTTTAGCAAAGATTATGGGCAACAAACAGATGTCCGAACTGAGTATGTTTGATTATATAATAGGTATAACGATAGGCTCAATAGCGGCGGAAATGGCAACCGAACTTGAAAAACCATGGCGACCGCTCACGGCAATGGCGGTATACGCTTTGCTGTCGGTGGCGTTTTCGTTTTTGAGCGCAAAGTCGCTTTCGTTTCGACGTTTCGGTTTCGGAAAAACAGAGGTGCTCTATAAAGACGGCATGATTTACCGAGAAAACCTCAAACGCGCGAAAATGGATATTAACGAACTGCTTGTCGGTTGTCGAAACAACGGCTATTTCGATTTGAACGAATTGAAACTCATTTTGCTTGAACCCAACGGTCGATTGAGTTTTATGCCCTATTCGGCAAGACGTCCCGCAAAACCGTCTGATATGCAGATAGTTCCGCCGGAGGACTGTCTCTTTTACAGCGTTATAATCGACGGAAAAATAATGAAACGAAACCTGCTTGCGGCGGGACATACCGAAAAGTGGCTTCTCTCACAACTGAAAATGCAAAACATTTCGGATGTTGAAAGTGTATTTCTTGCAACCTGCGATAAAAGCAAACTTAACGTGTATAAAAGAAATGATATACCTAAAACGGAAGACTTTTTTCTTTAAATTTTTGGTTTTGTGTTATTTTTTCTTTATTTTTGTTTGCTTTCTATTGACTTTTATGTTGTTTTATAATAAAATAATGTTAGATTACAGTCGGGAGGTATCCGAAAATGAGCGACTGCTATACAAAGGATATTAAAAAATCCGAAAGAATAGACAAGTTAATAAGTGAACTATACGACCATATGCCGGAGATAGAGGCAGACCGTGCCGTATTGCTGACAGAGTCTTATAAACAGACCGAAGATCAGCCGATTATAATACGGCGTGCAATGGCGTTTTATCACATACTTGAAAATATTCCGATAACCGTACGTCCGTATGAACTTATCGTCGGCAGTGCCACAAAGGGCGCGCGCGGATGTCAGGTCTTTCCGGAGTATTCTTTTGAGTGGTTGGAGGAGGAGTTTGATACCCTCGCAACCCGTTCGGCAGACCCGTTTTACATATCCGAAGAAACCAAGGCAACACTGCACGAGGTTTATAAATATTGGAAGGGTAAAACCAACCGAGAACTCGCTGCCGCATATATGTCGCCACAGGCACAACAGGCGGTCGACCACAATGTTTTCACACCCGGAAACTATTACTACAACGGTATAGGTCACGTAACGGTGCATTACGACAAAATCTTGAAGGACGGTTTTAACGGTATAAAGCGTGAGGCGGCAAAGGCTCTCTCGGAGTTGTCTGTTGCCGACGCCGATTATTCCAAACGTCATCATTTCTTGAACTCCGTTATAATAAGTTGCGAGGCGGCGATACTCTACGCCAAGCGTTACGCCGCTCTTGCGGAAGAGATGGCAAGCAGTGAGAGCGACCCGCAAAGAAAAGCGGAACTTCTCGCTATTGCCGAAAACTGCAAGCGTGTTCCCGAACACGGTGCAACCTCATTCTACGAGGCCTGTCAGTCTTTTTGGTTTGTTCAAATGCTTTTACAGGTTGAGTCAAGCGGACATTCAATATCACCGGGACGCTTCGATCAATATATGTATCCCTATTATAAAGCGGATATGGATGCGGGCAGAATAACCCGCGAACAGGCGCAGGAACTTATGGACTGCATCTGGGTAAAATTGAACGATTTGAACAAGGTTCGCGATGCCGCATCTGCGGAAGGTTTTGCGGGATACAGCCTTTTCCAAAATCTTATAGCGGGCGGACAGGACAAATACGGCAACGATGCCACAAATGATTTGTCTTATATGAGTATCGAGGCTACAATGCACGTCCTCTTGCCGCAACCGTCCTTTTCGGTACGTGTATGGAACGGTACACCGCATGAATTTTTGATAAAGGCGGCAAAACTGACCCGTACAGGTGTCGGACTTCCGGCGTATTATAATGACGAAGTAATAATCCCCTCGCTCCAAAGCCGAGGACTCACCCTTGAAGATGCGAGAGATTATAATATTATCGGCTGTGTTGAGCCGCAAAAGGCGGGCAAAACCGACGGTTGGCACGATGCCGCATTCTTCAATATGTGCCGTCCGCTTGAAATGGTATTTTCCAATGGTGTTGACAAGGGCGTACAAATCGGCCCGAAGACCGGCGACGTTTCCGAGTTTAAAACTTTTTCACAGTTTTACGATGCCTATAAAAAGCAGATGAATTATTTCATAGAATTGCTCGTAAACGCAGATAACGCAATCGACACGGCACACGCCGAACGCTGTCCCCTGCCTTTCCAATCGTCGATGGTTGATGATTGCATAAAGCGCGGAAAGAGTATGCAGGAGGGCGGAGCGGTATATAACTTCACCGGCCCGCAGGGCTTCGGAATTGCAAATATGGCAGATGCGCTGTATGCCGTAAAGACTCTGGTTTACGATAAAAAGTGTTTCACTGCGGCGGAACTCAAAGCCGCCCTTGAAAACAACTTCGGCAAGGATTTAGATGAACGCACGGCCGAAAAGTTTACCGAAACAGTAGCGCGTGAGATGTTGCAAAGCGGAAAAACCCTCACCAAAGAGGATATACATAATATATATACCGTTGTTAAGAAAAACGGCTGTACCCAAGAGGAAAAACGTCGCTATGACGAAATTCTTTCACAGATAAACGCACTTCCGAAGTTCGGAAACGATATAAAGGAAGTTGATATGTTCGCGCGCGATGTCGCATATACCTACACAAGACCGCTCGAAACATATAAAAATCCGCGCGGCGGTATGTTCCAAGCGGGACTCTACCCTGTGTCGGCGAATGTTCCGCTCGGTGCACAAACAGGTGCTACGCCCGACGGACGTCTTGCGTATACCCCTGTTGCGGACGGCGTTTCTCCCGCCGCGGGCAGGGACACAAACGGACCTACGGCATCGGCAAACTCGGTATCGCGTCTTGACCACTTTATTGCCTCAAACGGAACGCTCTTCAATATGAAGTTCCACCCGTCGGCATTGGCTGGCGATAGCGGACTTGAAAGTTTCGTTGCACTTGTCAGAGGATATTTTGACCAAAAGGGAAGTCATATGCAGTTCAACGTAGTGTCGAGAGAGACATTGCGCGATGCTCAGAATCACCCCGAAAATTACCGTTCGCTTGTCGTGCGTGTTGCGGGTTACAGTGCGCTGTTTACCACCCTTTCGCGTTCCTTGCAGGAAGATATTATTAACAGAACCGAGCAGGGAGGCTTTTAATGGAAGATATACTGAATGTTAAGGGCAGAATTTTCGACATTCAGCGTTTCTCGGTTCACGACGGGCCGGGCGTCCGAACTATTGTGTTTTTAAAAGGATGTCCTTTGCGTTGTCGTTGGTGCTGTAATCCCGAGTCACAATCCTACGAGATTGAAAAAATGACCCAAAACGGCGAGGTCAAAACCGTCGGACGTGATGTTACGGTCGGAGAGGTTATGAGTGCCGTAGAAAAAGACCGCGTTTATTACCGTCGCAGTGGTGGCGGACTCACGCTGTCGGGCGGCGAGGTGCTTATGCAGCCCGATTTTGCCGCGGCACTGCTAAGGGCGGCTCGGGAATCGGGAATTAACACGGCGATTGAGTCAACGGCGTGTGCACCCTTTTCGGTGATTGAGAAAATTTTGCCTTATCTTGATTATTACCTTATGGATATCAAGCATATGGACAGTATAAAACATAAGGAATTTACGACTAAACCGAATGAACTGATTTTGGAAAACGCCCTCCGCATTGCGAAAAGTGGCGTAAACCTCACGGTGAGAACGCCGGTTATTCCCTATTTCAACGATACAGAGGAGGAAATCGGCGCTATTGCACGCTTTGCGAGCAGACTCCCCGGTGTGCGCGAGATGCACATACTTCCCTATCATCGCATAGGACAGGATAAATATTCGGGACTCGGACGCGAGTATACATTAAAAGAACTTATCCCGCCCGAAAACGAAAAAATGGAGACGCTTTTGAAAATTGTTGAGTCCTACGGACTTATCGGACGGATAGGAGGTTAGACCGATGAATTTTGAAAACTTGACAGTCGACGGAAACAAGACCCGCATAATACAAGAACTCGTCCCCGGAAAACAGATTACAATAGCGCATATCATTGCCAATCCGGACGAAATTCTTTACAGCAAACTCGGGTTAGACCCCGCTGTTGATTACAGTCATTCGGCGATAGGAATTATGACGCTTTCTCCGAGCGAAACCGCAATAATAGCGGGCGACATTGCCATTAAGGCGTCTGGCGCGGAACTCGGCTTTGTGGACCGTTTCAGCGGTACCGTCATAATAACCGGAACGGTGTCGCAGGTGGAAGCATCTCTTACCGCCGCCGTTGATTATGCAAAAGAAAAGTTGGGCTTTTCGGTTTGCGATATAACCAAGACGTAATATGCGTAGACTGATACTGATGGGACGCAGCGGTGCGGGAAAAACGACCCTCACCCAAGCACTGCGGGGCGAAATGATAGCATACCGCAAAACACAGTCCGTAAATTACGGCGATTGGCTTATTGATACCCCCGGTGAATATGCCGAAAACGCAAGACTCGGCAGTGCGCTTGCACTGTATTCATACGAGGCTGATGTTGTGGGACTTTTGCTTGCGGCAAACGAGCCGTATTCACTCTATCCTCCCAACATAACCTGTATGGTAAACCGAGAAATTGTGGGAATTGTGACACTGCGTGACGGAGTATCGCCCGACCGCGCCGAGCGTTGGCTCAGGCTTTCGGGGTGTAAAAAAGTCTTTATTATAGACAGTGTTACGGGAAAAGGAATATTGGATTTACTTGATTTTCTCAAAAAACCAAGTAAAAAACGATAAAAAACAACAAAATCAAAGATTTTTTGATTGATTTGTGTTGACTTTCCTGTTTGATTGTGTTATATTTTAAATGAAAAATAAAAAACAAAAAGGAGTTTTGCAAAATGGTAAGCGAGTACGAAATCAAAAAACAAATTTGCGAAATCGGAAAAAGAATTTATGACAAGGGAATGGTTGCATCCAATGACGGTAATATTTCCGTTAAGTTGAACGACAACGAATTTCTCTGCACACCTACCGGTGTTTCAAAGGGATTTATGACCCCCGAATACATCTGCAAGGTTGACCGTGACGGTAAAGTCCTTCAGGCAAATCCCGGCTTTAAACCTTCTTCGGAGATAAAGATGCATATGCGTGTTTATAAGGAGCGTCCCGATGTTAATTCGGTAGTACACGCTCATCCGCTTTATGCAACAGGCTTCGCTATTGCCGGCATTCCGCTCACACAGCCGATAATGCCCGAGGCTGTTATCGCTCTCGGTTGCGTTCCGATTGCCGAGTACGGCACACCTTCAACAGAGGAAATTCCGGACGCAGTTTCCAAGTATGTTCAGCATTTTGATGCTGTTTTGCTTGAAAACCACGGTGCTTTGACCTTCTCCGACTCTTTGCTTAACGCATATCACAAGATGGAGTCGGTTGAGTTCTATGCACGTCTGCTTTACATATCCAAGCAACTCGGCGGCCCGAAGGAACTCTCCGAGGCACAGGTTCAGCGTCTTTATGAAATTCGCCGTCAGTTCGGTATGAAGGGTAAACATCCGGCAGACCTTTGCGCCAACGCAAAGAACGGAAAACCGAGTTGTCACGGTTGCGGCGGCAACTGCGGCGGTAACTGCGGCGGTTCCGATGCCGATTTGGTTGCCGAAATTACAAAGCGCGTAATGGAGCAGCTTGGAAAATAAGAGAGGCTCGCAATGGATGAAAAAACAATCAATGCCATTGCAAAAACGGTAGCCGACAGTTTTGCTCTCGCCGATGATATGACTCTCGCGGCGGCACTGCGCCTGTGCGAAGGTGTTAAAGAGCGAGCAAGACAAATGGGTGTTAACGCGGTCGTGGCGGTTTCAAACAAAGCGGCAAGACCTGTTCTTGTCGAATGTATGGACGACAGTTATGTCGCAAGTTATGACATCGCGGTTAACAAGGCGTATACCGTTTCGGCGCTTAAAATGTCCACAGGCGAACTCAAAAGGCTGTCACAGCCGGGCGGTTCGCTTTACGGAATACAGTTTACAAACGAAGGAAAAATTGTCATATTCGGCGGGGGTGAACCGCTTTACAACCGAAACGGCAAACTTATAGGTGGTTTGGGTGTAAGCGGCGGAACAGAGGAACAAGATTCCGCCCTCGCAAAATACGGCAGTGAATTATTTATGAAAGGCAGAGATATTTAATGGATATCAATTCGTCAAATATCGAGCAGATCGTAAGACAGGTGCTTGCAGGTATGGGAAATGCCGCACCGTCTGCCGCGTCGGATTCCATTCCCGAAAAGGCACACGTTGCAATGTTGACCGAACTTGAAAAGTTTGAGGTAAAGGAATTTCCGATGCCGACTGTCGGCGATAACGATGTGCTTGTAAAGGTTGAGGGTTGCGGTGTCTGCGGAACAGATGCACACGAGTTCAAGCGTGACCCGTTCGGCCTTATTCCTGTTGCTCTCGGTCACGAAGGCACAGGCGAGATTGTCAAGATGGGCAAAAACGTAAAGGTTGATAGTGCCGGAAAGCCGCTTAAAATCGGCGATAAGGTCGTAACCTGTATGATATTCAAGGACAATCCGGATATTACAATGTTCGACCTTAATAAACAGAATGTCGGCGGTGCCGATGTTTACGGACTTTTGCCCGATGACGACATTCATCTTAACGGTTGGTTCAGTGATTATATTCTCGTTCGCGGCGGCTCTACGATTTTCAATGTAAGCGACCTCGACTTGGATTCGAGAATACTTATCGAACCCTGCGCCGTTCTTATACACGCTGTTGAGCGTGCAAAGACGACCGGTATACTTCGCTTTAACAGCCGCGTTGTCGTTCAGGGTTGCGGGCCTATCGGTCTTATCTGTATTGCCGTTTTGCGTACAATGGGTATTGAAAATATCGTTGCGGTAGACGGCGAAGAAAAGCGCCTTGAATTTGCAAAGAAGATGGGTGCCGATAAGGCAGTAAACTTTAAAAACCACAAGGGCATTGAAGCCTTGACCGAAGGTGTTAAGGAAGCTTTCGGCGGCTACCTTGCGGACTTTGCGTTCCAGTGCACCGGTTCTCCCGTTGCCCACGCAAACATTTATAAGTTTATACGCAACGGCGGCGGTCTGTGCGAACTCGGTTTCTTTATAAACGGCGGCGATGCCACCATAAACCCGCACTTTGACATCTGCTCGAAAGAAATTACAACGGTCGGTTCTTGGGTATATACCCTCCGCGATTATGCCACCACGTTTGATTTCCTCAAGCGTGCAAAGGCAATAGGCCTGCCGATGAGTGACCTCATAACCCACAAATTCCCGCTTGAAGAAATCAACGAAGCACTTAAGACCAACCTCAGTATGCAGGGACTTAAGATAGCAATAGTTAACAAGTAGGAGAAGGCTTATGGGACTCGCTACCGGAATAATTGAGGTTTACGGACTTGTTGCGGCGTTTGTTGCCTGTGATGCGGGCTGTAAAGCGGCGGACGTAACGGTTGAAAACTTTGATAAAAACAAACCCGGCAATCCCGACGGACTTAAAGTGCCGCTTATCGTGGCGGTAAAGTTCAGAGGAACTGTCGATAACGTAACGGCGGCTGTCGAAGCCGCAAAGCAGGCGGCAAATAGAGTTTCGGGAGTTGTGACGACACACATTCTCACAAGCACCGAACCTGACACCGAATATATGCTTAAACTAAACGCTTTTGATAAAAATTAACAGGAGGAAATACAAATGAAGGAAGCACTTGGTATGATTGAAACCAGAGGTCTTGTAGCCGCTATTGAGGCTGCCGACGCTATGACAAAGGCAGCAGAGGTAGAACTCATAGGCACAGAGAAGATAGGCTCGGGACTCGTATCCGTTATGGTTCGAGGCGATGTCGGCGCTGTTAAGGCTGCTGTTGAGGCAGGTTCAAACTCCGCATCACGTCTCGGCGAACTTGTTGCAACACACGTAATTCCCCGTCCTCACGGCGATGTTGAGAAAATTTTGCCTAAGTTTTAATAAGGGGTACAGACTATGAATTCGTTGGGACTTATTGAGGTATCGGGCGTTACTGCCGCGGTTGACTGTCTTGACATTATGTGCAAATCTGCAAATGTCGAGTTTGTAACTTGGGAAAGAAAACTGGGCGGCAGGCTTGTAACCGTTGTTGTTCGCGGCAGTGTTTCTGCTGTGACGGCGGCTGTTGAGAATGCCGTTGCCGGTGCAATAATCAAGCCGTGTTCATACGCTGTTATTGCCAATCCCCACGGTGAAACCGAACGAATGTTGAACGTCAGTGCTGCCAGACTTAAAAAGAAGGAAGGTAGTAAATAATGGCAGAAACAAAGAAAACAACCGCCGCAAAAGCCGAAAAGGCAACTGCGACGGAGGTAAAAGAAACCAAACCTGTAAGGGAGGTAAAGAAAATGTCACTTGAAGCACTTGGTATGATTGAAACCAGAGGTCTTGTAGCCGCTATCGAGGCTGCAGATGCAATGGTAAAGGCTGCAAACGTTGAACTTATCGGAACCGAGAAAATCGGTTCGGGTCTTGTATCCGTTATGGTTCGCGGCGATGTAGGTGCTGTTAAGTCCGCTGTTGAAGCAGGCTCAAATTCCGCTTCACGCCTCGGCGAGATTGTAGCAACACACGTAATTCCGCGTCCTCACGGCGACGTTGAGAAGATTTTGCCGTCTATAAAATAGTTTTAAAAAACAAAAAATTTAACAGGAGGAAAACACAATGGCACTCGAAGCACTCGGTATGATTGAAACGAGAGGTCTTGTAGCCGCTATCGAAGCCGCTGATGCAATGGTAAAGGCTGCAAATGTAGAACTCATCGGCACTGAGAAGATTGGTTCGGGACTCGTATCCGTTATGGTTCGCGGTGACGTCGGCGCTGTTAAAGCCGCTGTTGAAGCAGGCTCTAATTCCGCATCACGTCTCGGCGAGATTGTAGCAACACACGTAATTCCGAGACCTCACAGCGATGTTGAGAAGATTCTCCCCTCGCTTAAGTAATGCTCTTTATGTCCGGCGGCATTGCCGCCGGACAGGATTGCATTGCCGCCTTGACCTTCGGCGGTGAAAACACACGGAGTAGGTGAAAAAATGATTATCGGAAAAGTAATCGGTAGCGTGGTATCGACACGCAAGAACGAAAATCTTGTAGGAAGCAAGTTTATGCTTGTAGAGCCCTTGTCTGAATTGGGAGATCCCGCAAAAAAGATGGTTGCGGTGGATAATATCGGCGCCGGTATAGGCGAAACGGTTTTGGTTGCAACAGGCAGCGCGGCAAGAATAGGCTGCGGAATGGCACAGTCGCCTATAGATGCGGCTATTGTCGGAATAGTAGATGACGATACGGGAATATTCGGAGTTGTTAGACAGTAATGAATTACGACGAGTTAGTAAAAACAATTAAAGACAACGGTGTTGTCGGCGCCGGCGGTGCGGGCTTCCCGACATACGCAAAACTTGATAAGCGTGCCGACACGTTGATTCTTAACTGTGCCGAATGCGAGCCGCTTTTGAAACTTCATCGGCAACTGCTTGAACGTAACGCGTATGAAATTTTAAGCACACTTGATTTAATTAAGAAAACGGTAGGAGTCGAGCGTGTCATAATCGGAATAAAGGGTTCGTATAAAAATGCCCTTGCTGCCGTTGATGCGTATAAAGACTCTTTTGAAAATATCAGTGTTTGCCGTTTGCCGGAGGTCTATCCCGCAGGCGACGAGGTAATCCTAATACAGGAAGCAACCGGAAGAACGGTTAAACCGGGGGCGTTGCCCATATCGGTCGGCGTGACGGTCTTCAACGTTGAAACGATATACAACGTTTACCGCGCACTGAACGGTCATCCCGTAACACACAAGTATGTTACGGTTGCGGGCGAAGTAAAGAACCCTATGACACTTTGTGTCCCTATCGGTATTTCGATAGGCGAACTTATTGATTATGCCGGAGGAAGCACGCTTGACGAATATGAGATTATTCTCGGCGGCCCTATGATGGGAAACCTCGGCAGCAGATATGACGTTGTTAAAAAGACTACCAACGCGGTACTTCTTCTGCCGCGTGAGCATTACATAGTAAAAAAGAAACAGGAAAATACATCTATTGACATAAAGCGTGCTATGGCGGCGTGCTGTCAGTGCACATATTGCACCGATCTCTGCCCGCGACATCTGCTAGGACATCCGATTGATCCGGCACATTTTATGCTGATGGCGTCACACGCAATGGAAAAAGAACCGTATCTCAATGCGGCATATTGCAGTAGTTGCGGTTTGTGCGAGATGTATTCCTGTGGACAGGGACTCTCCCCGAGAACCCTGCTTGCCACCGCTAAGGCGGAAAATCGCAAAAACGGACTGAAACCCGTTTCCCACGCGTTCACCGGTGTATCTCCCGCAAGGGAATATCGCCGTGTTCCGATGAAACGGTTGACGGCACGTATAGGTGTTGAAAAGTATAACAAAACCGCACCTATGCTTGATGATGTTTTAATGCCGAAATCGGTAACGGTTATGCTGTCACAGCATATCGGAGCGCCCGCAAAAGCGCTTGTATTGCCCGAAACCGAGGTCAAGGCCGGACAGGTTATCGCCGCCGCCGTTGAAGGACTCAGCGTAAACATACATTCACCGATTGACGGCGTTGTTACCGTCATTAACGATAAATTTATAAAGATAGGAGCAAAGGGACAGTGAACAAGGCTTTAGCAATGGTCGAGTACAAAACGGTATCTTCGGGTATGACCGCGGCAGATCTTATGGTCAAAACCGCCGAGGTTGATATTATCGAAGCGAAGACCGTTTGCCCCGGAAAATATCTTGTACTCATAAGCGGACTTTTAAGTGCTGTCCGTGCCGCTGTTGACGCGGCGAAAACGCGCTACCCCGATACTCTTATCGACAGTTTTGTGCTCGGTAATCCGCATCCGACAATTTTCGATGCGATATACGGCACTGCCGAAATTGAAAATCCCCATGCGCTCGGAGTTATGGAAACTTATTCTTCCTCGGCAGCTATTGTGGCGGCAGATGTTGCCGCAAAGACCGCATATGTTGATTTGATAGAACTGCGACTCGCACGCGGTATGTGCGGAAAATCATACCTGCTCTTAACAGGCGAGGTTGCGGCTGTTACGGCGGCTATCGAGAGTGCCGAAAGGGCGGCGGGCGAAAACGGAATGTTCCTTGACTCATCCGTAATCCCCAATCCCGACCCGAAAATGTGGCAGAGTATTCTGTAAAGGATGATAACCAATGCTTGCGATTGAAAGACGCAATTCAATAATAGCGCGGCTCAATATGGACGGAAAGGTTATAGTCACCGACCTCGCAAAGGAATTTGACGTAACCGAGGAAACCATACGCCGCGACCTTGAAAAACTTGATAAAGAGGGCATTGCCAAAAAGACATACGGCGGCGCAGTTGCCAATAAGAGTCTTAATGTTGACCTGCCCGCAAGTGTCCGCAAGCGCACAAATGTTGAACTCAAACAGCGCATTGCCGAGAAAATCGGCGATATGATAAACGACGGTGATTATGTGATTGTGGATGCAAGTTCCACCGCTCTATACGCCGTTAAGTGTATTAAGCAGAAGAAGAATATCACGCTTATCACAAATTCGGTTGAGGTTTTGCTTGATTTGGCGGATAAAGAAGACTGGAACGTTTTGTCAACCGGCGGAACGCTTAAAAACGGAGCATTGGCTCTTGTCGGAAGCACTGCCGAGCGTATGATAAAGGATTTTCACGTTGACATTGCCGTTTGCTCGG
Organism: uncultured Eubacteriales bacterium; assembly: GCA_964566175.1. Taxonomy (GTDB): domain Bacteria; phylum Bacillota; class Clostridia; order Oscillospirales; family Acutalibacteraceae; genus SIG589. Next base: position 23,647 of record CAZMHU010000005.1, on the reverse strand, counting down.
CAAAGGGCATCGACTCGTCGAGAGGTATTACCGATTCGAATGAGAAAGATGCTTTGATGAAAAGGGCGATATTCGGTGCCGCTCAAAAGCGTGTGTTGGCTGTCGACTCTACAAAATTCGACCGCATAGCCTTTACAAAGGTTTGTGATATAGACGGTATTGATGTTATAGTGACCGATACGAAACCGGACGACAGGTGGATAAAACTTGCCGTCGAAAAAGGAATAGAACTTGTGTATTAAAGAAAGGGAGCATTACAGTGGCACAGTTTTCGGAAAAAGAGATTAAGGAAATAGTAAACCGAGTTATCGGAAGTATGGGCTCTGCGCCCGCCGCACCTGCGGAAAAAAATTATGACAGCACTCAGTATGCCGGCAGAAAACTCATAGGTATTTTCAGCGATATGAACGCTGCCATTGCCGCCGCAAACGATGGATATAAGGCTGTTCGTTCAATGCAGGTTGAGGAACGCGAAAAAATCATAACCGAGATACGCCGTCTCTGCCGTGAGGAAGCGCCCATAATGGCAAAACTCGGCGTTGACGAAACAAAAATGGGCAAGGTTGAGCACAAACGCCTAAAGCATATTCTGGTTGCCGATAAGACTCCCGGAACGGAAGATATTGTTGCCAACGCAAAAACAGGTGACAACGGTTTGACTTTGGTAGAGATGGCACCTTTCGGTGTTGTCGGAGCAATAACTCCCTCTACCAATCCGAGCGAAACCGTAATATGCAACAGTATCGGTATGATAGCCGCGGGTAACGGTGTTGTTTTCAACCCTCATCCCGGTGCTATTGCAACTTCGAACTATGCGGTTGACCTTGTAAACCGCGCAAGTCGTGCCGCAGGCGGCCCGGAAATTTTGGTTGCATCAATGGATAAGCCGACACTCGATTCGGCACAAACTATGTATGCACATCCGCTTATAAGACTTTTGGTTTGCACAGGCGGCCCCGGTGTTGTTCGTTCGGTACTTTCTTCGGGCAAAAAGGCCATCGGTGCCGGTGCGGGTAATCCGCCGGTAATCGTCGACGATACTGCCGACATCGCAAAGGCGGCAAAGGATATTATCGACGGTTGTACTTTTGATAATAATCTTCCCTGTATTGCGGAAAAAGAAGTTTTTGCTTTTGCAAATATTGCCGATGAACTCATCGCCGGTATGCTTCGCAACGGTGCATATATGATAAACGCAGAACAGGCAGAGCGTCTCTCGAAAATCGTTCTTGTAGAAAAGACAGATAAGTCCGGCAAGACTAAGAAAATCGTAAGCCGTGACTGCGTAGGCAGAGATGCCGATGTTTTGCTTGCGAAAATCGGCATAAACGTTGGTAAAGAGGTTCGTTGCATAATCTGTGAGGCGGGCTTTGAGCATCCCTTTGTTCAGAACGAACTTATGATGCCCATATTGCCTATCGTACGCGTTTCGAATATTGACGAGGCTATCGACCTTGCCGTAAAGGCGGAGCACGGAAACCGCCACACAGCACACATGCACTCAAAGAATATCGACCATCTTTCACGTTTTGCAAAGGCGGTCGAAACCACAATTTTCGTTAAAAACGCTCCCTCATACGCCGGAATTGGTTTTGGCGGAGAAGGACATACGACCTTTACAATAGCGGGCCCGACAGGTGAAGGAATTACCTCTGCGAGAAGTTTCACTCGTCAGCGCCGCTGCGTAATGGCAGACAGTTTTCGAATTATTTAAAGGAGGGGCAAAAATGGCATACGATAAGGACTTTGTTGCCGAACTGGTAAGCCGCGTTGTAGCGGAATACAGCAAAACATCGGGTGATGGCGTTCCGGTCGGCGTATCTAACCGACATATACACCTTTCAAAGGATGATTTGGAAACTCTTTTCGGAAAGGGATACGAACTCACTCCTTTAAAAGACCTCTCTCAACCGGGACAGTACGCCTGCAAGGAATTGCTGACAATAGTAGGTCCGTCACTGCGCCCCATTGAAAAGGTGCGCGTTCTCGGTCCTGTCAGAAATTGTTCACAGGTTGAAATTTCGAGAACCGACTCCTATGTTTTAAAGGTTAAACCGCCTGTTCGCGAGTCGGGAGATGTCGACGGAAGTGCGCCTATAACAATAATCGGGCCTCGCGGTGTTTTGACACTTAAAGAGGGTTGTATAATCGCAAACCGTCATATTCATATGAGCGTGGAGGACGGCGCACACTTCGGCGTTAAGGACGGTGACTACGTTACGGTTGATGTTCAGGGCGAACGCCGCACAACATTTTATGATGTTCAGGTGCGCGTGAGCGACAACTTCCGTTTGGAGATGCACGTTGACACCGACGATGCCAATGCCGCGGGCATAGGCAACGGTGCAGTCGTAACTATCAGAAAATAATTATAAAAAATAACTGCCGAGGAATTTTCTCGGCAGTTTTCGTATGTTTATTTACTGTTCGTTTTTCGGCAGTTCGCGATAAAGGTTGAAACGGAACATAAGGCTTTCGTCTTCGGGGTTTGTGCAACGAATGGTAATTTCGTCTATCGAAGTGCCCTTTAAAATATTTGCGATACCAAGTATTTGGCAAAGTTTGGATTTTAAGTTGAGTACGTCACCGTCGACGGTCTCAAGATAAACATCGCCTTTGCACATATCAACTGCTTCCATAAAACTTCCGAAATCAAAATCGTGCAGTTTTAAATTTTTATCCATAGAAATCTCTCCTTATTATTCATATTACACTCGTATTATAAATTAAAGACGGGGCGTTTGTCAATCGGCAATTAACAATATTTTACGGCAAAAAATTATTGTTCTTTTGTGCTTGATTATGCCCTAAAAAACTTGACTTTACGGCGGTTTGGTATTATTATGATAAATATATCTCTTATAATGGAGGAAAACCGATGAGCAACGAAAAAACAATGGATACTATTGTGGCTCTCGCCAAGGGCAGAGGCTTTGTATATCCGGGAAGTGAAATTTACGGCGGCCTTGCCAACTCTTGGGATTACGGCCCGCTCGGTGTTGAACTTAAAAACAACATTAAAAAGGCTTGGTGGAAAAAATTTGTACAGCAGTGTCCCTATAACGTCGGTCTCGACAGTGCAATTCTTATGAACCCCGAAACTTGGGTTGCTTCGGGTCACCTCGGCGGTTTTTCAGACCCGCTTATGGACTGCAAGGTTTGTAAAACACGTCACCGTGCCGATAAACTCATAGAGGATTATGTTGCCGAAAACGGTCTTTCGGACAATCCCGCAGGCTGGTCGGATGACGAGATGATGGCGTATATAAAGGAACATCATATTGTATGTCCTTCCTGCGGTTCGGGTGATTTTACCGATATTCGCAAGTTTAATCTTATGTTTAAAACCTTTCAGGGCGTAACCGAGGACTCAACCTCAACACTTTATCTTCGCCCCGAAACGGCACAGGGTATTTTCGTAAACTTTAAAAATATTATGCGTACCACACGCAAAAAAATGCCTTTCGGTGTCGGTCAGATAGGAAAATCTTTCCGTAACGAAATCACCCCGGGAAACTTTATTTTCCGCATACGTGAATTCGAACAGATGGAACTTGAGTTTTTCTGCAAACCGGGAACAGATCTCGAATGGTTTGATTACTGGCGTGCATACTGCCGCAAGTGGTTGCTTGATTTGGGCATTGAGGAGCAAAATCTCCGCCTGCGCGACCACGATAAGGAAGAACTTTGTTTCTACTCAAAGGCAACAACTGACTTTGAATATCTCTTCCCCTTCGGTTGGGGCGAACTTTGGGGTATTGCCGACCGCACGGATTACGACCTCACACAGCACGCAAATCACAGCGGCGAGACTATGGAATATTTTGACCCCGAAACAAACGAAAAATATATTCCGTATGTTATCGAGCCTTCGCTCGGCGCAGACCGTGTTACGCTTGCGTTCCTTTGCGACGCATATCACGAAGAGGTTAAGCCAAACGGTGAAAAACGTACTGTTATGAAGTTCCACCCCGCTCTCGCGCCCTTCAAGGCGGCGGTTTTACCGCTTTCCAAAAAACTCGGCGAAAAGGCTATGGCACTGCGCGACAGTCTTGCGGAAGAGTTCAATGTTGATTACGATGAAACAGGTTCAATAGGCAAGCGCTACAGCCGCGAGGACGAAATCGGTACTGTTTTCTGCATAACATACGATTTCAACTCTGAAACCGACGGTTGTGTAACCGTTCGCGACCGCGATACAATGGAGCAGGTTCGTATTCCCATTGACGAAGTTGCCGCATATATTCGCGAGCGCATTAAATTCTGATAAAAAACGGGAGCAGCGCTCCCGAATATGCCCCCATAGTTCAACGGATAGAATAAGGTCCTCCTAAGACTTAGATGCAGGTTCGATTCCTACTGGGGGTGCCAAAAATCCCGCTCTCGCAAGAGGACGGGATTTTACTTATTACCTATTTCTTCTTCACTCCTGTTTCAAAAATTAAGAACAGGTTTTCGTTTCATTGATATAGTATTAAAAAGCCGAGAAAATTGCTTTCTCGGCTTTTCTTGAAATATGATATTTATTGTTCTTTCCTTTCACGCAGGGCGGAGAGTACCGAATTTACGGTTTCTTCGACCGTATTGCCGGTACAGTCAACCGTTATATCGGCATACTTTTCGTAAAGCGGTGCGCGCTCGGCGTAAAGTTGTTCGATAGTGCAACCGGGTTTCATTGCGATACCGCGCGTTTTAATGTTTTTAATGCGCTCGGATATATCGCTCGGCGAAAGTTTTAAATACACGGTTACAGCACCCTTTTTAAGTGCCTTCATTGCGTCACTGCCGTATACGACACTGCCGCCGGTGGCAACGACGGTGTGTCTGAATTCCAAACCGCTTACTATTCGATTTTCTATGTTTTTGAATTCGTCCGTTCCGTACTCGTCAATAATCTCGCACAGACTTTTACCATAGTTTGTCTGTATTACGAGGTCGGTATCCGTAAAATCAAAAAGCAGAGCCTTTGCAAGCAGTACACCAACTGTACTTTTGCCGCATCCCGGCATTCCTATCAAAACAATGTTCATATTACCGTCACTTTCAATCACTCAGCACTGTCTGTCATCAAAGAGGAAACACCCCATTGCACGAAAGTGCTTTATTTTTTCTTCCAACAGTTCAACCGTACAGCCGAAGTATTCCGCTAAGCAGTCTATACATAGAAATTCGGTTGCCTTCATATCAGCAAGACGCCTGTAAACGGCGATTTCATCCGCCGTCAACAGGCGAGCGCACTTTTTGCACAAAGCCATTTTACAACTCCCGCTTCAGCGCATTATTTGCCTGTGTTTACGCAAACTCTGTAAAGTTTGGTGGCGTGCGGAGCAATGGAAGTAACTTTGATTGTTCCGTTTTTAATTTCGGTTTCTTCGCCTGTCCAGAGGTCTTTTAAGGTACACTTAATACCGGTTTCGGCATCAAGGCTTATCATATCAAGTGTTACATAGCGGTTTCTTGCTTCACTATCGCCGAGATTGAAGAAACCGATTGCAACGTCACCGTTTTCGAGAATTTTCGCAAATACGTGAACGTCCTCGGGGTCATACATTCCGTCGCCGTGGCGAAGTCTGAAGGGACGATTGAGTTCTTTGTCCTGATTTATTGCAATAACTTCTTTGTTTGTGAGAATGTTTTTGGTGTCTTCTTCAAGATTTCTTATGTCACAGCCGATGAAGAGGGGCGAGCCGAAGAGCGACCAGAATGAGAAGTGTGTCTTGTATTCTTCTTCGGTACAGCCGGTTATAGCGCAGAAGCCCTTGCCCTTCATACCGACTATAAGCATATCCAAATCGGCAAAGCAGTTCATATAATTTATTGAATCAATCTCAAAATATGCGCCGATGATTTCCTTGATTTTTGCCCAACAATCCTTAATATCAGTGCCGATACGCCACATATTTGCGCCTGTGGTGTCTATCCATTTTTGGGTGTCATCGTGTCCCCAAGAACAAGCATTAAAGAGAATATCTTTGCCTGTGTTTTTAAGAGCCAACGCCATCTTGCGATAACTCTCAACACCTGCCGTGCTCTTCGAGCGGTAGCAATAATCGTATTTAAGGAAGTCGATACCCCATTCCGCAAAGGTCTGTGCATCGGTAAATTCGTGACGGTAACTTCCGGGATATCCGTCGCAGGTCAGAGTTCCTACACAGGAATACATACCGAATTTAAGCCCCTTTGAGTGTATGTAATCGGCAACAGCCTTCATACCGTTGGGGAATTTGTTTTTATCGGGAACGAGTCTGCCGTTTTCGTCGCGTTCTTTTTCCGACCAGCAGTCATCAATAACAAGGTAATCATAGCCTGCATCTTTAAGACCGGTGCTCACAAGTGCGTCGGCAAGTTCTTTAAGCAGTTGCTCGTTAATATCCCTTGCAAAAGTATTCCAAGTGTTATAGCCCATAGGTGGTGTGTAAACTGTCATAATTTTTACCTCACATTTTCTGTAATTTTTATATTGCCGGAAATCACACAATCGGAATAATACCGTTCCGATTATACAGTCTATACAAAAATTATAATACACTATAAAGCACAAACAGTCAACCGCAAAATTGTGTATTTTTCAGAAAACATAGTGTGAATGAAGAGAAAAAATAAAATATCAAAGGGATTCGACACTTGCCGCACGATGCAACTTCGATCATTCATTACCGCTGCTGCTTCAAATACATTCTGTGATATCGTGATATTAAAAAAGAACACCGACCGCAAGGGTCAATGCTCTTTTTTGGCTTGTGGGTGCAATTAAGATACGGGCTTTAAAACCGCATGAATAAAGGCTTTTAAAGAAATTTTATACTTTTTAAGTATTACTTTCAGCCCACCTCGAATCAAGTTTTCAAATTTCGCTTGGGTACAAAAAAGATACGCTTTTTTACTTCACAATCATTGTTCCATCAATCTCCTTTTCCATAATATAAACTTTATAAAACAAAAGCGACCGCAATCATATTCAACTGCGGTTTGCTCTGTTTTTTAGACTATTGTGTTCTTCAGCTTTGCATCCGTTGCAATCTATTTTTGAGATCGTTACTGCACATCTATTTTGTTTTAAACAAATCTATTTCACCTCGTTTTGAATAATCTGTTTTCTTATTTTTTGCAGCATTCCGAAGTGTCATGCCAATGATTTGGCTCATTTCAAATTGATTTGTTCCAATAAGATTTGCCATATACTCCAACCCACATTGCCCTTTTTCGCTATTGCTATTCCACAGTCTTTCGCTGATCACAAGATTCTCCGAAAAAAGTGGCAACAATAAATTAAAATAATACAAGACTTTATCTATTCCCGATGTTTGTATTTGATTAAAAAAGTCATGATATATTTTTCTTTCAGAGGATAAGCAACTGAGTAAAATATATGACCGGTTAGATTCCGGAAAGGTAGTTATAGACAACCTGTGCATTTTTCCTTCATCGTCAATAGTTTTGATTTTTTCACCATTCAAATCAAAGTCGGGAGCAATATAAGCATAGTTTGCAAACCCGATTCGATATGGGATCTTAAACACACAGGTTTCAATACCGTTATATGTTCCCAACAGTATTTCAGAATCAAAATGATTCTTCACGGGTTCAAATTCTTTCATTCGCATACATTGAATACGGTACTCTTTTACTGTATCATGAATTGAAAATATCTGAGGTCTTTTAGCAAAAGTCTTTCTAATTGTATTCATTAGTTGAAATTATTTTGCATATTCAAAAATAAAGGCTTTATAGGCATATATAAACTTCATTTTTTCATTATCCGGATCAAAATCCGGAACGCCGGCTTCTATCGGTTTAAACAATTCTGTATCATGCCTGTCGCAAAAACAACTTTGCGTAGTCGCCTTGTTTCCACTTACTTTGCTAAACGGAATGATAACGACAGGATGCAGAGGATTATTATCAATACCGTTCTACATCTACTTTAAAGCACTCTCGCACTTCACGCATCATCAAATCCGCTCCACCATAGCGAAAAGTGTGAGTCAGCCAGTCGTATTGACCTTTATATTTGCCATCCAAAATAGGAACACCCATACCACGTTCAAGGCTTATCAGCTTCATTGAACCGTCCTTTTTTCCTATTGACAGTATCATACAGGCATCGTCACGTGCATTATCACTGAAATTTTTAGTTCGCTCGTCAGTACCTATGAGAAGAATATTGAAAAAATTTTTGTCTTTGTAAATATCAACCGTTGCATCAACGGAATCCTTTTTGTCAAGGTCAGAGATTTCCTCATTCATTCGGCTTTCTTCTTCGAGTGTTTCACTGTCGGTTTCATCAATTGAGCCGTTCCACTTAATTTTTCCGTCACTAAATTTAATTAAATCCAGCTTTGAAAGATAAAAAGCAGATGCTCCTCCAAGTAAAAGCAAAATTGCAAGTACAACCATAGCCGAAATTTTAACCGAACGCTTTACCTTTTTCATATTACGCTTTTCGCCAACCTTAATGAGAGTTTGATTTTAAAAGTTTTGCTATGTTACAAAAAGCAAAATACTTCAAATATACTTACCGATTATCTAAATAAAGACAATACTTTTTTCAGAAATTATATTTGGTCACCGATTTTGCTTAAGGTCAAATTTTAATCCGACCATTTCCAGTTCACTATTATATTCATTAACAACATTATCATTTATTTTGTTTAGCCGATCTGCTTGCTGGCGAATGTTATTTCTCTTATGTACAATTGCGACAAACCACCTTACAATCCACATAAAAGGCAGTAAAAAAGGTTTTGTTGTAAGAAATGGGTACTTTATCTTCATACTTGAATAGGGCATAAATACTAAATTGAGAATGCTTTTTAGCTTTGCCTTGCTGACAGACGATTCCCTTGAGGAAACTCTTGCTGCGTTAGCCTTATCCCATTTTTCCTTTATGCCGTAAGCGCCGCTTTCAATTATTCGCTTGGTTATATATTCTGATATTGATGTTTCTTCTTTATCATCGAACCAGACACTGATTGTTTGTAAAATATTACTGTGAAATTCTTTTAATTTGAGTTTGTCTAATTCTTTATTGAGGTAGTCAATATCTAAATTCGGAAATTTTAATCTAAAAATCCAAATATCAATGATGTGCCTTAATCCGATTCCACCATCACGAAAATGTTTTGTCAGATGAGTAAAAAGATAAATATATTCATCTTCCGGTAGCATATGATAACGGCTATTCTTTTCTTGAATGGTCTTTTCCCATGGTTTACTGTAGTAAGAATAATAATCGTCATTATAAGAAGGTATTAAGCGTTTATGAAGTTCTATCAAAACTCCGGATTTGTTTGTCCATATCAGTTCGTGATCAGTTTCTCTTCTTTCGCTAAAACCGATTTCAGATAATATTGTTTTAATTTTGGCATACTGAGTTTCTTTTATTAGAATGTCGATATCACCCATGAGACGCAGTTCGGAAGATGGATATATTCGCTTGATGGAAGCACCTTTCAAAAGCATATAATCTATTTTTTCAAGCGAAAAAGCATCTTCAATTTTTCTCAACCAAAAAAGTTGATTTTGATCACGACATAATAAAGACATAGTACAATTCGTGAACAGTTCTTTTTTCTCAAAGTTTATTTTTAATTTATAGAGTCCATCACATACAAGAGGAATGATTTGATGACTTTTACTTAAATTAAAAAGTTCATCGTAATCTATCGCAGAATCCTCAATAGTTTCAATTTCGCTTGTAAGCGAAGCTTTAATTATAGAGAAAAGAAACTTATACTTATTTGACATTTTAACCACCGCTATGTTTTTTTAATATTTTTGTTGTTAATCTGTTCAAGTTTTTTCGGTAAAAAATTAACTGGATAAACAAGCAAATACAACAGCAGATAAGTGATATAACAAGCGCTTGCAAAATCCATGAAATTACGGTGCCGCTGAATATATTTATTTTCAGCGCTATCAGCACACTGATCCCTATAGTTAAAAAATCGGTTAAGAATGGCATGAGTGATTTTTTCAAAGCAACAAACACGATATTTTTTGAAAAATAAATAATTTCAAATGCTACAAAAAAGGCAGAAGCTATTATTGTACCTATAGCGACACCGACTAAGCCCAATTTGAAAACAAAGATAATGGATATAACCAAATTAAGCGCTGCTTCAATGAGCGAAGCAGATTGTGTCTGTTTGTAATGCCCCGCAGCTCTTATCAGAACATAATTGCAGTTTCTAATACTACTGAAATAATATGCAAAAGTTATTAGTGTCGCAAAAGCGGGGGCGTAATACTCTGCATCCGTTATATTGGAAGTATAGAGGGTTACAAAGGGAACTATTAACAATCCGGTTATTGTAAATAAGAGAGAACTGATAGTATGGATAGCCCAATTATAAAATGAATAAAAATTTACAAGAGGTTCTGTTTCTTCTTTGGCTATCATATTTCCTAAAAGTGCCTGAACACCAGTAGTTGCGGCGGTGATAATTTGCTTTATACTGTTTGTAACCAAAGTATATACGGAATAAACAGATACATTTTTCAGCGTTGAAAATACTGTCAATACCATAACATCGGTATTTTCATAGAGCATATAAGCAATGTGTTGTATTATACCATTCTTTTTTTGCGTTACAACGGTACTGTCAACAGGTGCATTGTAATTAATAGTGTATTTTTTTCTCACATAACATCGCATAATCAATGGCCGCATTAAATAAATCAACGATGTGGTTAATTTAACTATTTGTATATTCGCCCCGCATATCATTAGCAAAATACAAATTGCTGTATTGCAAATTAAAGTAGTACCATTTACAATCAACTGAATATATGATTTTTGATTTGAATTAAGCAACAACTGATATGTAATGCCTATAAAATATTGCCCCATTTGAGAAATTCCCATTGCAGCGATGAGAGTAAATGTAAACCAAAAATCAAAATTGTTATTGATTAGTGTTGGATATACAATAAGCAAAAAAGCGATATAAACAGTTAGGATACAGCCTACCGTTCTAAAGAATTTTCGCGAGTAGACAAATACTTTGCTTACTTGATAGGTGTCATTTTCAGCAAGCGGTTTATAATATGCTGATGTTACAACTGCGCTTATCCCTAAATCACATATATTTATAAAAGACAAAAACTGCGTGATGGATGAAATTAACCCATTGACCTCAGAACCATAAAAATAAAGAAAACACCTTGGTAAAATCAAGCCTGTTACAATCAATACTATTTGATAGCATAGAGCTAATATAGAATTCCATTTAAGCTTTTTTAATCTGCTACTCATTTAAAGAATATTTACTCCTATCTTCTGAAGAATATCGGCAAGCTATACCTAAAATTACAAAAACAAAAAAGTTGTTAACTATTGATTCCGTCAAGCCATTGACAAGTAGAATGCATATAGCGACAAAAATTATCCTGCATTTTACATCATTCAAATCTAAATGTTTTATGCATTTATAAAAGAAAGCACAAAAAATCAATAATGCAACTATTCCACCTTCCATTAGAATTTCGAGAATGAAATTGTGTGCTTCATAGATAACTTGTCTTTCTCCCCATGTATTAATATAGGATATTTCTGTTCCGCGACCGGCGCCAATAAACCAATATTCGTTTATTATACCTTTTGCAATTGCCCATATCGTTGTTCTTGCTGTTAGATCGCTATTTTTCCCCAATACTTTTGTGAAGAAAATCCAACCATCTGTAATAAAAAATTTTTCGGAGAAAAGAATAAAAAGGATATATACAAGAACAATAAAACCTATATAAAATTTCTTTTTAGGCTTATGATTTTTAGAAACGAAAATCAACGCCAAAGAAAGAACTGCTACGACTATGCCGGTGCCGCTAAAGCCAATAAAGACTGATATCAAACACAGTGCTACAGCCAGGATACATCCTTTGCTGACTTTGTTGTGTTTTTCCAAAGAATTTATAAGTAGCAAAAAAGTTCCGGGTATCAAAAATATACTAAGACTGTTCTTGCCACCAATGAAAAATAATGCGTTAGGAACATTCCTATTTATCAACATCATAGGGAAATTGATAAGCATGGAAAGAACAACAATTATACAAAGCGCATTTAGAATGATATAATAAAAACTTGATTGAATTAAAACAAACAATAATACTGCTGCAATAGTTATAGTAAAAATACCAAAACTAAATTTACTGTTAAGAACTGTGCTAAAAAGTATTATACTTTGATAGATGACAAATAGCGCAATGGCGTTATTGACTTTAATTTTTTGAGCTGTTGAAACAATAAAAATAAGAAACAATGCAACTGCACAAACCTGCCATGCTTGATAAATTGTCGTTCCCATAGAATTTTTAATCCATGTAATGCTAAAAAACGGAATTAATAAAATCACAAAAATAATAGTTATTAACTTGTTTTCGTTTTGACTCTGTGCCTCCATAATCATTTTCTCCTGTCGATTTTGTTTACGATTCGCTTTATGCATAATTTAAGATTAAACAGAATAATTCCAAGCATAAAAAACAAAGGATTAACATTGATGCTTTTGGATGCGGATTTTATATTAAAATTTTTATGTTTTGCAACACTGTAATACTCTCCGCATTTGTGCATAGACGGTAGCCACGAGTGAGTTTCTATATATAATTCAGAACAATATGTAAACCCATTGAAATTTTTTAAGTAGGTACTGGAGTTTGTGTTTTTTGTGAGTCCGTCTTCAATATATTCACAAAGGTAAATGACTTTGTTGTACCATCTGATTTTATAGCCGTCTTTCGCTATTCTATCCCATACCGCTGATTCGCGAATGAAATTCTCACCCTCAAATTCCGGAAACGGATATTGCCTCAGTATAGTGGTTCTATATATTTCAGCCTTGTCACCGTACAAGCCATATTTTCCACGTTCAAGATTAGTAGCGTCAATATATTCCTGCTCTATCTGCCTTCCGATCACTTGTTTTCCGGTTCCGCGAAGGCCTGCAACACCTGCGAAAGAATAATCTTCCTTTATTTCCACTACCCAATGATTTATAGTAGATACCGCTGTTTCAGTTAGGCGATCATCGCTATCAAGTATCAAAAGAAAATCATATTTGGCTATTTTGACGCCAGCATTAACAGCACGATGCTTTCCTCCGTTTTCTTGCTTGCAATAGGTCAGTTTAAACGGTAAATCTTCATTCTGCCATCTTGCAACAATTTCTGCGGTATTGTCTGTTGAACCATCATCAATAATAATCCATTCAAAATCATATGAGCTTTGCATACATAATGATTTAAAGGCTTCAGGCAATATATAAGCTCTATTGTATGTCGGAGTTAATATTGTAATCATATATTATTCACCTTATGCTTTTTAAATATCCATTTTAGGCACGCATTAAAACCTTCGTATTTTGTTATCGACATAGCAGTTGCAAAAATAGCCGCAATTTTATGAGGCAAAAACTTCCCGTATTTTCGTTTAAGGTCTAATGCATATCTTTGAGTCGGGCTATACCAACTTGCTGAATAATGGTGTATTGAATGAGTGTTAGGGGTGAGTGTGATTTCTCCGGTATTATAATTTATCGGACAAAAATACTCATATGGATAAATGTTAATATTTGCTATCTGAGAAATTTTATTATTTGCATTCAATCCGTAGATGGTTAAGATTTCAGTAGTATAATCAACAACTGTTTTAAGATTGAAAGTACCATCATTGTTCAAGAAATGAAGTTCATCGTATTTATCCAATATTTTCTTATATATATCTAAGCCGGCGGAAGCTCCAAGTCCAAGCCCTGGGGCTACAGAAAATTTAGGATTATTCTCACGCCCCATAAAGTTACCTTTCATCACAATATCATCTAAAGGTTTTATTATTTCAACATCCGTATCAAAGTAAAGACCACCACATTCATATAAAATTTTGAATCTTGCATAATCGCTTACAAAAGCCCATTTACCAGCTTGATAGGCTTCCTTAACATAATTACAGCAATTAATATCAAAATTACTTTCATTCCATTCAATAATCTCATAATCCGGACAGTATTTTTTCCAACTTGCAATGCAATTTAAGGCTAAATCCGACAAAGGATTTTCGCCAAACCAACAATAATGAATTGTTTTAGGTATCATTTTTGCTTCCCTCTAATTGTTTTATATAAGATTTTTTCCCTTTTTGCATCAACTTGATGGCTTTGCAAATAGTAGCGTTTTTACTGTATAAGTGTTTTTTTCTCAAAGCCCATTGCCAAATAAGTAACGTTGTAAATTTTGTTTTCATAGCGGCAAACGATGCACCCTTGCCTATAAAAAATTTTTCGTTTCTTTCGGTAAACCATGTTGAATTGCCAATGTGTAAATCTGCAATGACTTGTGGAATATAATATATTTTCAAATTTTTATGTAAGCATTGAAAAAGCATAGCATTTTCCTCGCCCATCATAAACTCTGTTCCTGCGCCAATCAATTCATCGAACCGTATTTTTTTCTCTTCAAATGTTGCTCTTTTAAATGCAATTTCGACAGATGCCACCTTCATAGATTTCAAATAAGAAATCTCACATTCTTTCGATGGATAGTTTTTGAACTTCTTTTCAATTCCGTTAACTTGAAAACTGATAATGTCCGACTTTATACGATTAAAAGCAGAGCTAATTACATCAACATAATTACTACGATACTCCAGATCGTCATCTGCAAGCATACAGATATCAGCCGTTGCATTTCGAATGGCCATATTTCTGCTTCGGCTCAAGCCTCTTTCAGTTGTATCAATCCACATAACTGTATGTCCATTGTATTCTATGGGTGTTCGATTATCTTTGTCGCATTGGTTTATAACTATTGCATCCGAATTTATCTTCATTTTATCAAGCAAAGAATAATCTGTTTGGTACATTGTTGAAATCAAAAGTTGCAGAGTCATCATAGCTCACCTTTCATAACAGTTATTATTTCACCATAAGTGTTTTTTCTATTGAATTTTTCTTCCGCTAATCGACGACTGTTTTTGCCAATTTTATTTCGCATTTCTTCATTTGAAGCAAGAGTCCGTATAGCATTTGCAAGCGTTTCCGTATCACCTGGGGTACACATTAATCCCGCATTGTAGTCCACCAACAATCTGCCAAATTCCTGATTTTTCTGAACATTGATTATGGGAATTCCTGCCGAAACATAATCAGCGTGTTTGTTGATTATACTTTGAGCGGCTTTATCAACTAAAACATTTAATCCAATATCACATTTGACCAGTTTCTTTACCATATCTTCGTAATCTAATCTGCCTGTAAAACGAACCGGAAGCTCATATTGTTTGGCATATTCTTGGAATTTGGTTTTTAAAGGGCCATCACCCATAATTAACAACTCGACATCATCAAATCCTTGCTCTATCAATAAATGCATCGCATCCATAACGCCACACAAGTCATAGCTGTGACCTAACATACCGATATAAGCCATAGTGATAGGACGCAGTTTTCCTCCTAATAAGGGTGCGTTAGCGGCCGCATTGTCGAACGCCTCAATATCTGTCCCGATAAATACGCTATGTCCTATGTTTTTACGTGCATTATGTTTTATCGCCCGTTTTACATAAGTATCTGATACGGCAATAACTTCATCTGCATTAGAATAAACATATTCAGCAGATTTTCTCATAGGCAAAAGTATGCTTTTGGATACAAAACTCGGCAGCACCATCTCAAACGCCTCAGGCCAAAGATCTAATACATCTATTACGACTCTTATCCCATTCTTTTTTGCATAGCTGACAACCTTTTTTGCCAAACTTATTGGAGGAACAAAGAGGTATACTACATCGGGCTTTTTGCGAGTAATTAAGTATTTAATTACATTATCAGCAAATTGTTTGTGCGATATAATTCGACCTAATGAAATATTTTTTTTATACGCTTTTTCCTTAAGCAAAGTAACTTTATATGGAATATCT
This sequence comes from uncultured Eubacteriales bacterium, assembly GCA_964566175.1. Classification (GTDB taxonomy): domain Bacteria; phylum Bacillota; class Clostridia; order Oscillospirales; family Acutalibacteraceae; genus SIG589. Next base: position 7,734 of record CAZMHU010000005.1, on the reverse strand, counting down.
TCACCTACACAAACTGTATCACTTCGGTATTGCTTATTTGTGTGATAAAAGCAAGAGGTCAATAATTCGACCGATAATTCTTCGGATGCTGCAAGTGTTGCTATAGAATGATATCGGCTGCTTGATTTTTCACTTGGAAAATGCCAATAATTCGATATTATAACTACATCTAACATTTCATACTCCCAACAAATACTTTAACGGAACTTTGATTTTATTGAACGGCAAAGCCCGAATTATTAAAATAACAAAAATAGGTGTAACATACCCAAATACACACATAGCAAATGCGGTTAAGGCAACATTTGCGCCTAATAAAGAGTGAAAGAATATCCGAACAAACATCATCACCGGCCAATGCATTATATATATACTAAAAGAGTACGAGGCAAGTCTTTCAAATGGCGGTGATAATTGATTTACACAAACAAATATCGAAAGGAACGCCAGCAGCACGAATGCACAAGGAATAAAATGAAACATTCTTAATTCTTCATACCAAATTAGAGCTATTGCTGAAAACAAAATTGCTCCGATAATAAACCATGGACGGAAACGCTTCATTGTTGAAATAAAATTTTTCTGTTTCATTTGACCAAGTATGCATCCCAACACAAAAAACAGCAAATCTTTATGCAAATCACTTAATGCAAATAATTCCGTATTGATTGGCAACATATAGAATGTAATGCATACGGCAAAAGTGATAACAACAAATATTGGCTTTTGCTCGTTTAATAGTTTTTGGAATATTGGAGCTGCCAGATAAACTACAAACAATGCAAATAAAAACCAAGTATAAGTCAAAGCATTTGTTCTCGGTCTAATAAAGCCTATCAATATTTCTGAAATACTGAGAGAAATATTGTTTGATATGAATTGGTAGATTAGCATAATCAACCAAACAAATGAGTTTAAAATAATATAAGGGGCCAAAAGTCTTTTGGCTTTTATAAACACAAATTTTTTATACGATCTACCGTTCAAATATCCCTTATAAGATAACAAATAGCCACTAATCATGAAAAATAACGGCATATGGAAGATGTAAATCCATTCTTTTGAAAACACATACCAAGCCCCTGTACTTTCAAGACCATTTAGTGAGTGACCCAAAATAACAAATATGGGGCCTATAATTTGAAGTAAACTAATATAAGTTATTTTTTTATCCGACATATTCTCTCAACGCCTTTTGAATATTATTTTCGTCAAAGAGAGCCATCAGAGCCCTTGCGGTTTCATCGCTGAGTTCAACCGTTCCGTTACTACATAACTGCTTTTTTCTATTTCCGCTTTCGCCGGGATAACAAATATTTTCACCGGTTTCTCGCAGTTCAGTAATGTAAGCATCCATTTTTTGAAGGAAACCTTCACCGAAGATCATCGAGGGATTAATAGCAATAAAACAGTGACCTACATTCATGCATTTATTATCAATAGAGTAGAATCTGTTTATATTATTTAAATAGCCGGCTCCGGATAGAACTCCGGCAATAACATCTATTGCCATAGCGATGGCATAACCTTTGTGTTCTGCCATCGGCAATATCATACCTTTAATCGCTTCTTCTGGATCGGTAGTGGGCTGACCATTTTCATCGAGTGCCCAACCATTTGGCAATGTACCACCTTGTTTACGAATTTCATTTATTTTTGATTTTGCTACGATGCTTGTGGCCATATCGATTATTATCGGAGCTTCGTTTTGTGTCGGGATTCCAATAGCAAATGGATTTGTTCCCAAAGCCTTTTTATTGCCACCCCAAGCAGGCATAGCAGAAGGACTGTTTGAAAAACAAATTCCTATAATTTTTTTATCTATTGCCATATTAACATAATTAAATGCAGCTCCGAATGTGTTTGCATTGCGGCAAAATACGGTATAAATACCTGAGTTTTGGCTTTCGCTGATTGCAATGTCCATACAATATTTAGCCGAGACCATTCCCAATAGATTATTTGCATCAACAACAGCGAATGAGTTTGTTCGTTGTATCATTTTGCAATCATCAGAAAGATTAAAACCTCCGGCGTGTATCTTTGCTATATATGTAGGAAAAACATTGACACCATGCGTATGGATGCCACGCATATCTGCCGCCAACATTAAATCAACCAATATTTCTGCTTGCTGCTGAGACACTTTGTGTTTTTTCAGTATTAAAAGCAGACCTTCTCGCAGATGATTTATATAAAATCGTTTCATCATAGTCATTTCTTTTCCAGTGTTTTAGTTTTTCTTTGATAATGTTACGGTTTGCAAAGTGCTACTTGATGTTTTTTCTTTCTCTTGAACCGTAATACTTGTGTTTTCATTATCTGCATTTGAAACTACTTTCCAAATTGTGATAAAGAAAACACGCAAGTCTAAAAGAAAAGACACATTTTCGGCATAGTAGATTCCCATCTCAATGCGGTCTGACCATTGCACATCTTTCCGTCCATGAATTTGAGCCCAACCGGTTATTCCGGGGCGTACATTAAACATCTTTTTCTGTTCTTCTGTATATTTTTCAAACGGCCACGGATGATATGTAAGGGGCGGACGAAAACCGATTAAAGACATATCGCCTTTTATGATGTTTATCAGTTGTGGCAACTCATCAATACTCAATGCGCGAATAATACGACCCACCTTGGTCACTCTTGGATCATTCTTAAAGGAATATTGTCCGGTTCCTGTCTTTTCGGCGTTTACACACATAGACCTAAATTTATATATAGTAAACGGCTTCCCATAGCGACCTAACCTTGTTTGTTTAAAAATCACCGGACCGGGAGACTCTATTTTTATTGCAATTGCTACGATTAAAAGAATGGGGGAAGTTATTAATAGCATAGCATTTGAAATAAAGATATCTAATAATCTTTTGAAATATCGTTTGTACATTTATTTAATCCCCTTGATACTGCTTGCGATTTGATCAACAGTTACTTTAACAGATTGTCTGTTTGTTTCAAAATCGTGTCGCCCAGCATTTTCAGCTACTTTTTCAAAACTTCTCAACTTGGCGATGTTTTCCGCAAAAATCTTTTCGATTTCTGATATATCATCAATCTCGTCTGTATTGCAAAAACTTCTCGATAAAATTGCTCGTGTTGAGCCAAGTCTATAATGCTCCATTATTACCTTTTCAGAAGGTAATAATCCTTCACCTATACGGGCAATACCCCCAAACCCATATGGAACACCAGCACTTTTCATTTTTGAACAAAGCATTTCAACAATACCGTTGGTCAACAATTCAAACATAAATGTCAATCCGTAGCTCAAATGCAAATCGTTTAAGCCAATATGTATCTCGTCAAGCAATGGATTTTTGAGAACATCGTCAAGACATTCAACAGCTTCTTTCGTTTCAAGCAATAGAGTTGTAGGCACCCTATTGTTAACAGCAGATAAAAACAATGATGCTTCTTCTGCGGTTCTCCACATTGGTAGCATAATTCGGTCAGCACCTGCATAGATTACTTTTTCAATTTCGTCTATAGAATTGTGATTCCATGGATTGATTCTAACCATAAGCTTTGATTTAAGTAACATATTAGAAATCACTTCAACATCATGAATTGTATGGTGTGATTTGACCGAGTTAATATTTTTTTGGCGTTCTTTCTTGCCAAGCGTTTCAAGATCTATCCAAATCCGTTGTACACCGTATTTTTCAGCAATCAAAGCCACGGCAGGCTTATTGGTGATATACATTAATTCCAAAGACATAGTTCTATCCTTTCAAATATTATTCAAAAAAACTTGGTTCGTAGCCAAATCGTTTTTTGTAATCCTTTATAAAGTCCTCATTGCTTTGTTGTATTTCTTCTGTTATGTCCTTGATAGATATAACAACAGTTTCATTCTTTGCTGAAATGTTAATAGGCGAGTAGTGCTTATTTGTTTCTTGTAATTTTGCAATTGCTTCGCTTCCATTTTGAAATGACATACTATCGCCTTCAATGTTGCAAATGAACGCTTGATTAATACATTTGAAAATTAAAAGTAGTGCATAATCCATTTATATTCTCCTCACTTTATCCTGTTAAACCGTTTGCACCCAATTCAACAAGTACCTTTTTCTTATCCTGCGACAGCCGTTTTCTGTGTGTCCGTTGACTATGTAACCATTCGCCGAGCGGATACCCGTCTTCGCACACAAATGATACCGGGACATTAAGATCCCCATGTGTTGCTTGATACGCTTGCGCGTGTGAAAGACCTCTTGCCCAAGTCCTTTCAACCGCATTAAGCCAATCCATACCAATATCAGTCAGTTTGACAATTTGATCTTGCGGCATTTTGCCTGCATTTCGTCGAAGCAACTGCCTGCGTAGCCATTGACATAAAAGCTGATCATCTTGTGTTATGCACTGTTTTGGTTCAAGCGGCAGGAACCCATTTGCATCAAAATACGCTTTGGCTATTGCAAATTTTTCTTCCCAATTGTTTGACGGCTCCCAAATGAATTCGATGGCATCAAGCATTTCAATCTGTTTCTCGCTCAGCCGACTCTTTTTATTACGAACTTTTTCAACCCATGCGCCAAGCCAAAAGCCATTTGTATGTTGGTAATTTGTCGGCATTTCCATTGAGCCGTTCTGCAAATAATATTCTTTTGCAATTAAATATCCCTTTTCAAACGGTGTCAGAGGTTTTAGCCATTCTTCCGTAATACCAACTTCTTCCAAAAGGCTTAATTGCGTCTTAACAAGACGTCCGTCACGATACCGTTTCCGTTGGTTATTAAGCCAATTGTATATTTTCTTTTCTTCCGGAGTTTTAGGGTTGATGTGCGATACATTACCGTTTTTTTCGTAATACTTCTTGAGTAACCAATAATTAACGTCCCATGGATTTGGCGGTTGGTGGACTTTTTTTCCGGTAGCAGAATTATTTGTTGGTTTGGGTTTTGCTTTAACTTTTGCGGTTGAATATTTTTTTGTTTCCAGTTCCCACACCATACCAATTTCATCAAGAGCAGAAATAGCATCATCCGTCAATTTGTTTTTAGCGTATAGTGATCGATACTTTGATACCCATGCGCCTAATCCATATCCGTCACTTGTTTTGTAGCTCTGCTTTATGAGGAGATTGCCATGTTTGGCATAATAATCTTTAGCATAGCGATAACCCCTATCCCATGCAGTTTCGGTTGTCCAATTAAAACCAATAGATTCCAAATACGCAATATGCTGCGGTGTCAATTCTCCCTTGTGGTATTTTCTCCGCTGCGTAAATACCCAGCCTGACAAATAGTGTCCGTTCGCACCTTTATAGTCTTTTGGTATGTCTTTAAACGAGCCAAACTTCTCCTTATAAGCGATGGCGTCCTGATAAAACGAAAACCATTCATCTTTTCTCTTGCCAATTTCATCAATTGGAAGTGTGCATAATAATTTAGCTTGTTCGTCAGACAGTTTTCCCGATTCGAGCTTCTTTTTCTGAGTTATAATCCATTTCCCGATCCAAACGCCATCAACAACCAATTTTTGGCTAATGTTGATGATGCCGGTCTGCTGATAATATTGTTTTACTTTATCAAAGCGGCTCTCCCATGTGTCCGCTTCCCAAATCATTCCGAGTTTGTCGAGACGCTTTTTTCTTTCCGGATCAATCATTCCTTTTCTCAAAACTAACCGTTGGCGATCAATCCAGTTTCTGAGTTTAAATCCATTTTCAGTTACATAGTTATTAGGGACAAGAAGATTGCCGTTTTTCTGTACATATTCTTTTGCAGCTTCATAGCCTTTTTCCCATAAAGTTACAGTTCGCGGTTCCCAAATCATTCCTATATTATCAAGCCGGGCAATCTGCTCTTTGCTCGGTGGAAATCCACGTTTGGCTTTCCCATAACGAAGCTGGCGCATACGACTAAGCCAACTTCCCAATCTTATTCCGCTTGGAGAAACATATTTGCATGGAACATCAAGATCACCATGTTCTTTGTAATACTCGACCGCAGCCATATAATTCTTTTCCCAAAAATAATCCAAAACATCCCAAACCATTCCGATGCGGTTCAGAGAATCTATCCGTTCGGGAGTAAGATATTGGCAATGCACACCGGCATTATTCCATGTTCGTATATTTGATAACCAACTGCCAAGGGCAACGCCATCTTCTGTTATATATTTTGCATTAGGAGCTAAATCACCGTATGCTTCAAAATAGGCTTTTGCTGCTGCATAATTGCGTTCCCAATTCAGATCGGTGTAATACTCCCAAACCATGCCTATCCTATCGAGCTTATGAATCTGTTCGCTTGTGAGTTTGCCCGCAATAGTGCCTTTTCGTATCCCTTTTTGATTAAAAATCCACCGTCCGAGTGCATAGCCATCTGCGGTCATATACCTTGCCGGTATTTGAAGATTACCGTTTTCTTCGTAAAATATCTTAGCCTGCTTATAATATGTATCCCAAGAAGTAGTAAGTGTATCGTTGAGTTTATCAAACAGGACACGACTATCCCGAACCTCGTCAATGACATTAAAACGCTCATTCACAATTTCTTTTTTCTCGCCGAGCGAGGTGTAGTATATAGTGGCAATCTCCATTTCCTCTTGAATTGCACCGATACTATATAGATTTTCAATATTAAGAACTACATCAAAAATTACAGCATCTTTCTTTTTGCTTGCAGACAACGCCCTGCCGATCTGTTGCTTGTAAATAATAGGTGAAACTGTCGGACGCAACAAAATAACACCGCTGATATCTTCTAAATGAATACCTTCATTAAGTGCATCAATGCAAAACAGCAAGCGCAAATGAGTATCATCACTATCTTTACAAAAATCATCGAATGCATGACTTGCCGACGGATCGGGTGTATAAACGGAATACATATGAGGATTTTTATCGATTTTTGCAAACCATTCAGTATGGGACATCATATTGTCCATGTGTTCCTTGTTTGAACAAAATACAATGTACTTACCTGTACGGTCAGTCATGTGTTTATCAAAAATCACATCGAGCCCATCCGCTTTTTCAAGCGTCCGGCGAAGTTCTTCTAAATAAAGATCTGCTTTATTGCGCGCAAACTTGTTGCGTAGTTTTTTTGTACGCAATTCGTATTTTTCAAGGCTGTTTTGATAGCAAAACATCGATAATACATATTTAGGCGGATTCAATATCCCTCTGACAATAGCTTCGCCGAGCGTCATTTCGGATGCTATATTGCCGTCAAACAATTCATCGGCCATATTTCTTTGATTATCAAGATATCTAATATTCGTTGCCGACAGACCGATAATCGGCGCACTTGGGAATATTTTTAGTAGACTCTGGACACCGCGTCCCCACATTTCAGCGCCACAGCGATGAAACTCATCAAGAATGATATAGTCGGGACAAATATCAGCCAATTCAGACTCGCTCATCATCATAAGCTTGGCGTAAGTGAAAAACTTTACGTTTTGAGGTTCGTATCCGTCAGCAGCTTTTTTTAAATTATCGATTTGTGTTTTGAATATATACTCAGACGGAGAAAGCCAGCAAATTATCTTGTCGGAGTTTTCTTCACATACTTTGAAACCGATAAAGGATTTTCCTGTGCCGGTTGGGTGAATAATAGCAGCTTTATTAGTATACAAAAGCATTTGCATTGCCGCATCGTATGCTTTTTGGTTATGCCGATACAAAGAAATAGCCATTATTACACCTCCAACATTAAGCAAATAAATTGATAGTATCTTCGTATTTTCCTGACTACATAACAAACATTATGTAGTCAG